>VBBY01000053.1 GCA_005881595.1 Betaproteobacteria bacterium
AGTACGGCTGTCGCGCGGCAGCTTCGTACGAGGCGATTCTGAACGACCGCTCCGTCGAGGCCATCATCAACACCACGCCGAACGGGGTTCACCGCGAAACCACGCTCGCCGCGGCCGCGGCAGGAAAGCACGTGTTCCTCGACAAGCCGATCGCCAATACGATCGCCGATGCGCGCGCGATTACCGACGCGTGCCGCCGCGCGAAGGTGGTGCTGGCTCTCGGTTACCAGCGGCGCCGCGAGAGCCATTTCCGGTGGATTAAAGAACGAATCAATGAATTTGGCAGGCTGGTGAACGCGGAGGCGAACATCAGCCGCGACCGCCTCGGCAAGATCGATCCGAGCTCGTGGCGCTACACCGCCGAAGGCATGCCCGGTGGCGTGATGCTGCAGATCGGCATCCACTACACCGACGTGCTCGAGTATCTCCTCGGGCCAGTCAAGGCCGTAAGCGGCCGCTTCGTGCGCCTAGTTCTCCCCGGCGACAACCCGGATGTCGCGAGCCTCCTCCTCGAGCACGAGAACGGCGCGATCTCGACGCTCAACGCGAGCTACGCCTCGGCCTCCGAGTACTACCTGCTGAACCTCTACGGCAAGGAAGCGAGCGCGTATTACGACTTCCATCAAGGATTGCGTTTCCTCAAGCGAGGGGCAGCGAAAGCAGAGCCGGTGAACTGTCAGAAGAACGACCCCATAGTCGAGGAGCTCGAGGAGTTCGCTGTCGCCGTCCGAGGCGACGCGGAGCCGGAGATGGACGGCGAGCGCGGCACGGCATCGCTGGCGGTGCTCCTCGCCGGAATACGCTCGGCGAAAGAGGGACGAAGAGTGGAGGTCAAGGAGATCCTTGCATGAAGGTCTTTGTCTTTTTTCTCGCGCTCCTCGCCTTTCACGCCGGGGCGCAGGATGTTTCCTATCCTCAAAAGGGACCGCTCGAGATCACCGTCCTGTTCCCTGCAGGCACGTCGGCGGACGTCACTGCGCGCATGCTCGCCGAGGGCATGTCGAAGGCCCTCGGCCAGCGCGTGCTGGTCGTCAACCGCCAGGGCGCGGGCGGGGCTATCGGCTACAGGCACGTGGCGAGCCAGAAGGCCGACGGCTATTCGCTGGTGTGGAATTCCAACTCGATCTCGACCACCTATCACTCCGGCTCGCTGCCGTTCGACTACCAGGCGTTCGATGCCGTGGCGCGCGTGCTGGTCGAATCGCCGGTCATCGCCGTGCGCGCGGATTCCAGGTGGAGAACCTTGAATGACCTGATTCTGGAAGCGAAAGCGAAACCCAAACTCATTACCGTGGGCCATTCCGGCATCGGCAGCCACACGCATATTTCGCTCGCCGCCCTGCTTTACGCGGCGGGTGCCGAAGTGAATGAAGTGCCGTTTGGCGCCGCGCAGGTCGTGCCCAGCCTGATCGGCGGCCACGTCGATGCGCTGGTACAGCTGCCCGCCGCGCTCTCGGGTCCGGTCAAGCAGGGGCAGGTGCGGCTGCTCGCCGCGCTGATCCCGAACCGCGATCCCGCCCTGCCCGACGTTCCGACCGCCAGGGAGCAGGGATTCGACGTCTCGGTCGAGGCCTGGCGCGGCATCGCCGTGCCGCATGGGACGCCGCGCCCGGTGATCAGCGTGCTGGAAGCCGCAATTCGGACTACGGTCGAGTCGGGAGAGTTTCAAAAAGCAAGTGAAAACCTGGGAGTGCGCCCTGCGTTCCTGCCGGCCGGCACGTTCAGCGAGCTGATTGCGAAAGAGGACGTTGCGCTGTCGCGCCTGATGCTGCTTATCGGCTTGAAGAAGTAGCTTCGGCGATCAACCCCAGCCATTGCTGGCACCACTCGAGAGCGGTTTCCTCGGGCAGCACGCCGCTCGAGGCGTCGTGCCTGTGCCGCTCGCCGATGCGCGTGGCGCCAAGCTCGGTCAGGATGTCGTCGAAGCGCTTGCCGCCGAAGTTGAAGGTCTCGGCATAGGTCCGGTCGCCCAGGCCGAAGACGCCATAGCGCACGCCAGACAGGTTCGGGCGCTTGGCGCGTAGATCGTCGTAGAGCGCCTTTGCGTTGTCCGGGACGTCGCCCTGGCCGTAGGTCGAGGTACAGATGAGAAATACGCCTTCGCGCGAGAACACCGAGCTGTCGAGCCGGTCCATGAGGAGCGTCTCGACCCGGTTGTCGCCGTCGTCGAGCGCCAGCTCCATTTCCTGCGCGCACAGCTGCGCCGTGCCGGTCATGGTGCCGACCAGGATGCTGATCTTCATTGACAGTCACTATATTGCATCATAAAATCCACGTCAAGCACTATAGTTCATGAACGCCCCCCTGACCGCTCCGCAGCAGGAGCACGCCTACCTCTCCCGCCTCGGCGAGCGCGTGCGCGCCTGGCGCACCGAGCACGGCATGACGCGGAAGGCGCTCTCGCTCGCCTGCGGCGTGTCCGAGCGCTATCTCGCCCAGCTCGAGTCGGGCCGCGGCAACATCTCGGTGCTGCTGCTGCGCAAGGTCGCGCGCGCCATGGGCGTCGCGGTAGAGCACCTGGTGCGCGAAGAAGAGAGCGCCGCGCGCAGCGGGCGCATCGCGCTCATCGGCCTGCGCGGCGCAGGCAAGTCGACGCTCGGGGGCAGGCTCGCGCACGGCCTGGGCCTGCCGTTCGTCGAGCTCGACCGCGAAGTCGAGAAGGAAGCCGGCGCCGAGCTCGGCGAGGTGTTCGCGATGTACGGCCAGGATGCCTTCCGGCGCTTCGAGCGCCGCGCTCTGCAGCGCGTGCTGCACCAGAACGAGCGGGCGGTCATCGCCGCGGGCGGCAGCCTGGTCACCGATCCGGATACCTACAAGCTGCTGCTCGAGCGCTGCCTGTGCGTGTGGCTCAAGGCCTCCCCCGAAGAGCACATGGCGCGCGTCATCGCCCAGGGCGACATGCGGCCCTTCAAGGGCCGCTCGGCCGCGCTCGACGAGATCCGCAGGCTGCTCGCCGAGCGCGAGCGCCTGTACGGGCGCGCCGACGTTACGCTAGATACCTCCGGCAAATCCCCGCGCCAAAGCCTGGCCGAAATCAGAAAAGCCATCCAATGATCAGCTTCGAAACCCATCCCGGGCGCTACAGCCACTGGAAGCTCTCCCTCGAGGGGCCGGTGGCGACCCTCAGCCTCGACGTAGCCGAGGACAAGCCCCTGGTGCCCGGGTACAAGCTCAAGCTCAACAGCTACGACCTCGGCGTCGACATCGAGCTGCACGATGCGCTCAACCGCATCCGCTTCGAGCATCCCGAGGTGAAGGCGGTGGTGATCACGAGCGGCAAGAGCCGCATCTTCTGCTCCGGGGCGAACATCTACATGCTCGGCACCAGCAGCCATGCGTGGAAGGTGAACTTCTGCAAGTTCACCAACGAGACGCGCAACGGCATCGAGGACTCGAGCGCGCATTCCGGCCTCAAGTTCCTCGCCGCGCTCAACGGCGCCACCGCGGGCGGCGGCTACGAGCTCGCGCTCGCCTGCGACGAGATCGCGATGATCGACGACCGCTCCTCGACCGTGAGCCTGCCCGAGGTTCCCCTGCTGGGCGTACTGCCCGGCACGGGAGGGTTGACCAGATTGGTCGATAAAAGAAAGGTGCGACGCGATCGCGCCGACGTGTTCTGCACCACCGCGGAGGGCGTGCGCGCCGAGCGCGCCAGGGAATGGAAGCTCGTCGATCATGTCTTCAAGCCGCAGCAGTTCGCCGACTTGGTGAAGCACCGGGCGCTAGAGCTGGCCAGGCAATCGGACCGCCCCGGCGGAGCCGGAGTTGCGCTTACCCCTCTTGGGGAAAGCAGGCTGGTCGAGGTCAAGCTGGACCCGGCAGCAAGGACGGCGCAGATCACGCTCAAGGGCCCCGAGCAAGTCGTTCTTGAGAGAAATGCCGACTGGTATCCGCTGCGCCTCGCGCGCGAGCTCGATCGCGCCATCCTCGACCTGCGCCACAACCAGCTCGATGTCGGTTTGTGGGTTCTCAAAACCCGCGGACGCGTCGAAGAGCTTCTGGAGATGGATCAATTACTTGAAAAAAACAAGAACGACTGGTTTGTCCGCGAGGTGATCGGCTATCTGCGGCGCACGCTGTCCCGCCTCGACGTCTCGTCGCGCTCGATGTTCGCGCTGATCGAGCCGGGTTCCTGCTTCGCCGGCACGCTTCTGGAGATCGCGCTCGCCGCCGACCGCAGCTACATGCTCGACGCGGAAGGCGGGCCGAACATTGCGCTGTCGCCGCTCAACTTCGGCACCTACCCGATGGCGAACGGCTTGTCCCGCATCGAGACGCATTTCTGCGGCGAGGTGCCGTCTGTTCCGCGAAACGAGATGCTGGATTCCGGGCGTGCCGGAAAGCTCGGCCTGGTCACCTCGACGCCGGACGAGATCGACTGGGAGGACGAAGTTCGCATCGCGCTCGAGGAGCGCGCGAGCTTGTCGCCGGACGCGCTCACCGGAATGGAAGCGAGCTTGCGCTTTGCCGGCCCGGAGACGATGCTGACGCGCGTGTTCGGGCGGCTCACCGCGTGGCAGAACTGGATCTTCCAGCGGCCCAATGCGGTCGGCGATCAGGGCGCGCTCAAGGTCTACGGCACCGGCTCGAAAGCGAAATTCAACTGGGAGCGGGTATGAGCGCGATCGATTACGCGGAAAAGATCCCGAACAACGTCAATCTCGTCGGCGACCGCACGCTGCAGCGCGCGCTGGAGCACTGGCAGCCGCAATTCCTGCAGTGGTGGCACGAGATGGGGCCGAACGATTTCGAGGGCGCGAACGTCTATCTGCGCACCGCGGTTTCGGTCGACGCGCAGGGCTGGGCGCATTACGGCGCGATTCGGATGCCGGATTACCGCTGGGGCATCTTCCTCGCCGACCCGGTCGCCGAGCGCAAAATCGGCTTCGGCGACGCCATGGGCCAGCCGGCCTGGCAGCAGGTGCCGGGCGAGTACCGCTCGACGCTGCGGCGCCTGATCGTCACCCAGGGCGACACCGAGCCGGCGTCGGTAGAGCAGCAGCGCCGGCTCGGCCATACCTGCCCTTCGCTCTACGACCTGCGCAACCTGTTCCAGATCAACGTCGAGGAAGGCCGCCATCTCTGGGCGATGGTGTACCTGCTGCATGCCTACTTCGGCCGCGACGGCCGCGAAGAGGCCGAGGAGCTGCTGGCGCGGCATTCGGGCGACGCCGACAAGCCGCGCATCCTGACGACGTTCAACGAGCCGATCTCGGACTGGCTGTCGCTTTACTGCTTCACCTACTTCACCGACCGCGACGGCAAGTACCAGCTGAAGAGCCTCGCCGAAAGCGCCTTCGACCCGCTGTCGCGCACCTGCCGCTTCATGCTGACCGAGGAAGCGCACCACATGTTCGTCGGCGAGACGGGAATCAGCCGCGTGGTCAAGCGCACGCTGGAGGTGATGAAGGAGCTCGGCAGCGACGACCCGGATCGGGTCCGCGCCGCCGGCGCGGTGGACCTGCCGCTGCTGCAGAAATATCTCAATTTCTGGTGCTCGTCCTCGCTCGACCTGTTCGGCTCGGAGATCTCGTCCAACTCGGCGGCCAATTTCGCCAGCGGCCTCAAGGGACGTCCGGACGAGGGCCAGTACGAAGATCATGTATTGCGGGAGCAGACGCTCAACCTGGTCACGCCGCAGGGCGCCTCCGACGTTCCGATGCTGAATGCGCTGAACGAAGTGATGCGCGAGTCCTATCTCAAGGACTGCGAGATCGGCCTGAAGCGCTGGAACCGCATGATCGAGCGCGCGGCACACGATTTCCGCCTGAGCCTGCCGTCGTCGCGCTTCCGGCGCTCGATCGGCGCCTGGGCGGGGCAGCCGGCGGATCCTCGAGGAAACCTCATGCAGAGGGAACTGTATGAAAAATCCCTTGCCGGCTGGATCCCGAGCGAGGCCGACAGGGCGTTCGTGCACTCGCTGATGCAGAAGGTGATCGAGCCCGGCAGGATGGCCGGCTGGATCGCTCCGCCCGAGCGCGGCATCAACAACCTCCCGCTGGAGTACGAGTACGTCAAGCTTCATTGAGACCGACTTCCTGAACCGCATGCTGGAGGCCGAGCGCGCGGGCGCGAAAGCGCTCGTCGTCTTCATGGATGCGTATTCAAGAAATTCGGAAGAATGGAAGGTCTTGCGCCGCATCCAGGCCGACGAGGCCCACAACTGCGTGCTCATCGGCGAGCTGCTGAAGCGTGCGGGCGAGGACTACAGCCATGCCACGGGCGAGTTTTACGACAAGGCGGTCGCGGTGAAAGGCAACCGGCAGCGGGTCGAGTTCCTGATACGGGGATTGCGCTGGGCTGTGCAGCGCTTCGGGGAATCCCTGCCCAGGCTGAGCCCCGCGGCGCGCGAGGTCCTTACCCGGATGCGCGATTCGCACCTGCGCAGCATCGCCGCCTGCGAGAAGGTCGCCGGGTTGTTGCCGAAGTAATGCTCCAGTCGAGCCTGAGGTTCGCGCCGGCGGAAGTCAACGTCGAAAAGCGGCCCGATGGCAGCAGCGTGCTGCGCTCGCCCCAGAAGCTCGGCGCCTATGCGCGTTGCGTGACCGAATGGCTGGTGCATTGGTCGGATCATTCGCCGGAAAGGGTGTTCCTCGCCGAGCGCTCGGGCGAGGGCTGGCGCAGGATCAGCTACCGGGAGAGCTACGGCGCCGTGCGCAGGATCGGGCAGGCGCTCCTCAACCTCGGGCTGAATCAGGGGCGGCCGGTAGCGATCCTCTCGGACAACAGCATCGATCACGCCCTGCTCGCTCTGGGCGCGATGCACGTGGGCGTGCCGGTAGCGCCGATCTCCCCGGCGTACTCGCTGATGTCCAGGGACTTCGGCAAGCTCAAGTCCATCTTCGAGCTGGTGCAGCCCGGGTTGACGTTCGTTTCTGATGCAGAGAAGTACAAGGCAGCTCTCGCGGCAGTCGGCGCCAAGCCCACTTCCGTCGCCGAGCTTCTCGAGACCAACCCAGGCTCGACGATGGAAAGGGAATTTGCGAAGGTAAAGCCGGAGTCCGTCGCGAAGATCCTGTTCACCTCGGGCTCCACGGGGGCCCCGAAGGGCGTGATCAACACGCATCGCATGCTGTGCGCGAACCAGCAGATGCTGGCGCAGGCCTGGCCCTTCGTCGAGGACCGGCCGCCGGTGATCGTCGACTGGCTGCCGTGGAACCACACCTTCGGCGGCAATCACAACTTCAACCTGCTGCTGCGAAACGGCGGCACGCTGTACATCGACGGCGGCAAGCCGGCGCCCGGGCTGGCCGAGATCACGGCGCGCAACCTGAAGGAAATCGCGCCGACGCTGTACTTCAACGTGCCGCGCGGCTACGACCTGCTGCTGCCCTTTCTCGAGAAGGACGCGGGGCTCAGGCGCAACTTTTTCAGCCAGCTCGACGTGCTGTTCTACGCCGCCGCAGCGCTGCCGCAGAACCTGTGGGACCGCATCAAGGCGTTCAAACCCGATGTGGTGATGCTCTCCGCCTGGGGCTCCACCGAAACATCACCGCTCGCGACCTCGGTGCACTTCCACATGGAGCGGCCCGGCGTGATCGGGCTGCCGGTGGCCGGGTGCGAGCTCAAGCTCGTTCCGAGCGCCGGCAAGATGGAGGTGCGGGTGCGCGGGCCGAACGTGATGCCCGGGTATTACAAGCGCGAGGATCTAACGCGTGCGGCGTTCGATGGCGAGGGGTTCTACCGCATCGGCGACGCCGTGAAGTTCGCCGACCCGGCGGACGCGGCGAAAGGCATCGTCTTCGACGGCCGCGTCGCCGAGGACTTCAAGCTCTCCACCGGCACGTGGGTAAACGCCGGCGCGGTGCGCATACGGCTCATTGCCGCGGCCGATCCCCTGATCCAGGATGCCGTGATCACGGGCCACGACCGCGACGAGCTCGGCGCGCTCGTCTTTCTCAGTCCCGCCGCGAGGGATCTGCCGCCGGAGGAGGTCCGTTCGCGCCTAAGAAGCGTGTTGCGGGGCTTTTCGGGAGGCAGCTCGACCTGCCCCGCCCGCCTGATGGTCATGAGCGAGCCGCCGTCGATCGACGCCAATGAGATCACCGACAAGGGCTACATGAACCAGCGCGCGGTGCTCGAGCGCCGCGCCGCCCTGGTCGAAAGTCTCTATTCGGGCGATGAAAGCGTGATCAGTGCCTGAGAACCTAGGTCGACGAGGATTTCTGCTTCTGCTTTTCCTTCGCCATGGCTTCGAGCTGCGCGCGCACCTCGGCGATGTTGAAGGTGCCGGTGAAATCGAGGTCCTCTTCCTTGTGCGACACTGACTCGATGAGGGCCAGCTCTTCCATATTGGCCAGCCACTCGTCCACGTGCGATTCTGGGTGGCCGCCAAGATTGGCTCGAAGCACGGCCGAATGGGTGCCGTTGCCGACCAGTTCCAGGATGCGGCGGTATTCGATCGGAACGTCGGGATCCTGCTTTTCCCAGGCTTTCTGGCCGGCTGCGGTGCGGCGGTAGTTCCGGTCCTTGGTCCCCATGCTTCCCCCTGAGGCGGTCCCCGTAGTAGAGCACCAGCTAGAAAATACTTCAATCTTCCTGAAACTCTTTTGCACCGCATGCCGCCGCGGGGGCGTGACAAAAGTCCTCAGGAAATGAACTGCCGGTCGACCGGGACGCGCAATCCGTTGGCCAGCCGGTTGGTTTCGTTCGCCAGGCCGGCTACCGCCAGCAGCTCCATGAGCATCGCATCGGTCATGCCTTTCTTGCGCGCGGCCGCGGTGTGCGAGTACGTGCAGTATTCGCAGCCGTTGGTGGCGCTCACCGCTACGTAAACCATCTCCTTCACCAGCGGGTCGAGCGCTCCGGGCGCCATCACCTGCTTGACGTTGTCCCAGATGCGCCTGAGCTGCGCCGGGTCGTTCGCCAGCGCTTTCCAGAAATTGTTGATCCAGTCGACGCCGCGCGTGCGCATGATGTCGTCGTACACCGCCTTCACCTCGGCGCTGGCGTCGGCGTATTCGATGAGTGTGACCAGCGACACGTTGCCCTCCATGCGTTTTGGCTATATTAACAATGTGATCGAATGGCTGGCCGGTCTTGATCCCCAGGTCCTGCTGCTGGGCTTTGCCGTGCTCGGCATTGGGCTCGCGCTGCCGCTCGTGGTCGCCGCGCTCGGCCGCGTGCGGCGGCTGCGTCTCGCCACCGGCACGTTCTACCTCCTGCTCGGCGCCTGCGTGGTCCTGCTCGGCGTTGCGGCCGGGCTGACCGCGGCGTCCCTGCGCACGTATCAGCGCCTGACCCACGAACAGCTCGCCGCCAGGGTCTCGATCCGCCAGCTCGGCGAGCGCCACTTCGCGCTGACCCTGCAACCGCCCGCGGAGACGCCGCGCCAGTTCGAGCTGCGCGGCGACGAGTGGCAGATCGACGCGCGCGTGCTCAAATGGCGCGGCCTCGCGACGCTGGCCGGCTTCGATACCGTCTATCGGCTGGACCGCCTTTCGGGGCGCTATGCCGACACCGCGCAGGAGCGCAGCGCTCCTCGCACCGTCTACGCGCTCTCGCCCGAGCCCGGGCTCGACCTGTGGAGCGTCCTCAGGCGGTACCACCGCTTCGTGCCCTTCGCCGACGCCCTCTACGGCAGCGCCGCCTACGTGCCGCTCGCGCAAGACGCCAGCTACGCCGTCTCGGTATCGGCTTTCGGCTTGGTGGTGCGGCCGGAGAACAGCGCTGCCCGCCGCGCGGTCAGCGACTGGCGCTAGCCGCTGGTAGAATCCCGCGCCACATGAAGTTTCTTTTCGACCTCCTTCCGGTCGTGCTTTTCTTCGTCGCCTTCAAGCTGTGGGACATCTACGTCGCCACCGCGGTAGCGATCGCGGCGACGTTCGTGCAGGTCGGCTGGCTGAAGCTGACAAAGCGCCGCGTCGAGGCGATGCTGTGGGCGAGCCTGGGCATCATCGCGGTGTTCGGCGGCGCCACCCTGCTGCTGCAGGACGAGACCTTCATCAAGTGGAAGCCGACGGTGCTCTACTGGCTGCTTGGCGCGGTGCTTGCCGGTGCGGCGCTGCTGTTTCGCCGCAACCTGATTCGCTCGATGCTGTCGGAGCAGATGCAGCTGCCCGAGACGGTGTGGTCGCGGCTCAACTGGAGCTGGATCGGGTTCTTCGCTTTCATGGGCGCCGCGAACCTGTACGTGGCTTACAACTACTCTACCGACCTGTGGGTCAATTTCAAGCTGTTCGGCGGGATGGGCCTGATGCTGGTCTTCGTTGTCGTGCAGGCGCTGTTCCTCGCCAGGTACGTCGAAGATAAGCAATGAACGTTGCCGAGCGCATCCGGCAGCGCCTTGCGGCGCTCGAGCCGATCTCTCTTGATCTCGTCGACGAGAGCGCGCAGCACGCCGGACACGCCGGCGCGCGCCCCGGCGGCGGCACGCACTGGCGGGTGCAAATCGTCTCGCCGCGCTTCAGCGGCCAGCCGACCGTAGCGCGTCACCGGATGGTGTACCATGCCCTCGGCGAGCTGATGCAGGATCCCATTCACGCGCTCGCCATCACGGCGCGCAGTCCAGAAGAACTGAAAGGAACCCGATGAAGATTCGAATGCTCGCAGTCGCCCTGCTCGCGGCGCCTGCCCTTGCCCTCGCCCAGGCCGAGCCGAAAGACGGCGCCAAGCCGGCGGCCAAGCCTGCCGCGAAGCCCGCCGCCAAAGCGGAGGCGGTCGCCACCGTGAACGGCGTCGCGGTGCCGCGCGCGCGCATGGACTTGATGATGCAGCAGCAGGCTGCGCGCGGCGCTCCCGACAACGACCAGACGCGCGCCATGGTGCGCGACGAGCTGGTCAACCGTGAGATCGTGGCGCAGGAAGCGCAGCGCGCGGGGATGGCAAAGACCCCCGAGGTGCTGACCCAGCTCGACCTGGCACGGCAGGAAATCCTGGTGAGCGCCTATATCCGCGACTGGGTGCGCAAGCACCCGATCACGGACGACGACGTGCAGAAGGAATACGACCGCGCGAAGGCCCAGAGCGGCGACAAGGAGTACAAGGCGCGCCACATCCTGCTCGAGACCGAGGACCAGGCGAAGGGCATGATCGCCGAGCTGAAAAAGGGCGGCAAGTTCGACGAGCTGGCGACCAAGAATTCGAAGGACAACGGCACCAAGGACCGCGGCGGCGACCTGGACTGGAACCTGCCGAGCGTGTTCGACCCGCAGTTCGCCGACGTCATGGTGAAGCTCGAGAAAGGCAAGTACACGGAGACGCCGGTGCGCACGCGCTTCGGCTTCCATGTCATCCAGCTCGACGACGTGCGGCAGGTGAAGTTTCCGGCGCTCACCGAGGTGCGGCCGCGCATCCAGCAGCAACTGGTGCAGCACAAGGTCGAAGGGCTGGTGCGGGAGCTCAGGGCAAAGGCGAAGATCGAGTAGCAGGGTGCCACGACGCAAGAAACGCTCTTCCGGGAAGAAGTAGCGCCTGGCCGGATCTTCGAGGTCGTCCGCGGCAACCTGCTGGAAGAGGCGGTCGAGGCCATCGTCAACGCCGCCAACGGCCAGCTCGCGCACGGCGGCGGCGTTGCCGGCATCATTTCCCGTGCCGCGGGAGCGGCGCTGCAGGAGGAGTCCGATCGCATCGTCCGCAGCCGCGGCCCGATCGCGACGGGCAGCGCGGTGGTCACCACCGCGGGAAAGCTGCCGTTCAAGGGCGTGATCCACGCCGTCGGTCCGCGTTTTGGCGAGGGCCAGGAGGAAGACAAGCTGCGGCAGGCGCTGCTCGCGGCATTCCGCTGCGCCGAGGAGCGCGCCTGGCAGTCGGTGTCGTTTCCGGCGGTCTCCAGCGGCATCTTCGCCGTACCGCTCGACATCTGCGCCAGGGCTTACGTGGCGGCAGTTCGGAGCTCGCCGCTGCGTAATGTGCGGCTGTGCCTGCGCGACCAACCCGTCATCGACGCGGTTCTGAAGGAGCTGAACAAATGATCCGATTTCTGGTTGTCGCCTTGCTCGTCATTCCGACCATCGTCAACGGCCAAAATCTTCAAAAGGCCACCTTCGCCGCAGGATGCTTCTGGTGCACCGAGGAGGCCTTCGACAAGCTGCCCGGCGTGGTCTCGACCACTTCCGGCTACATGGGCGGCCAGAAGAAGCACCCCACCTACGAGGAAGTGTCCGCGGGAAGCACCGGGCATGCCGAGGTGGTGCAGGTGGTCTACGACCCGGCCAAGCTGAGCTACGAGCGGCTGCTCGAGCAGTTCTGGCTCAACCATGATCCGACGGTGACCAACCGCCAGTTCTGCGACGCCGGCTCGCAGTACCGCCCGGCAATTTTCTATCACAGCGACGAGCAAAAGCGCCTCGCTGACGCCTCCAAGGCGAAGTGGGAGAAAGACAAGCCGTTCAGGCAGCCGATCTTGACGTCGATCGTGCCGGCGGGCGAATTCTGGCCCGCCGAGGACTATCACCAGGATTACTACAAGAAGAACCCGGCGCGCTACAGGTTCTACGTCACCGGCTGCGGCCGCTACGATCGCCTCGACCAGCTGTGGGGCGCGCTGCGCAAGAAGTAGCGCGAACTACTCCACCTCGTCGATCCAGGCCATCTGGATCGCCTCGAGGATCTTCTCGCCGCAACGCTTCGGATCGTCGCTGAAATCCGGCAGCGCGAGCACCCATTTGTACAGGTCGACGAAGTTCACCGACCTCGGGTCCTCGCCGGGGTGCTGATCCGCCAGCGCGATCGCGATCTCCACGGTGTCGGTCCACTTCATTTCTTTCCCCCTCCTTCGCGCTCGTAGTTGATGGTGTACTTCGGGATCTCGATGGTGAGGTCCTCGCCGCCCACCTTTGCCTGGCACGAGAGCCGCGAGGTGGCCTCCAGCCCCCAGGCCTTGTCGAGCAGGTCCTCTTCCTTCTCCTCCGCCTCGGCCAGCGACTGGTAGCCCTTGCGCACGACCACGTGGCAGGTGGTGCACGCGCAGGATTTCTCGCAGGCGTGCTCGATGTCGATGTGGCTCTCAAGCAGCGCATCGCAGATCGATTTGCCGCTCGGCGCCTCGATCTCGGCCCCCTGCGGGCACAGCGTGGCGTGCGGCAGCACCTTCAACTTCGGCATCAGAGGCTGCCGATCTTGCGCCCCGCGAGCGCGCGGCGGATCCCCTCGTCCATGCGCCGCCCGGCGAATTGCTCGGTGGCGCGGTTGAGCGCGTCGGCGGCGCGCTTGATCGCGCGGTGATCCGTGCTTTCCAGCAGCTTCTCGAGCGATTGCGCGGCGCTCTCGATGACGGATCTTTCCTCGACGGACAGCAGATGCCCATCGGCCTGAAGCGCCGAGCGCGTGGCTTCCAGCAGGCGTCGCGCCTCGACGCGCTGCTCGGCGAGCGCCCGCGCGTGGACGTCCTCCCTCGCGTGCTCGAACGAGTCCCGCAGCATGCGCTCGATGTCGGCGTCGGCGAGCCCATACGAAGGCTTGACCGTGACGGAGGCCTCCGCACCCGTGGTATTTTGGGATGCCCTTCAGCTCGAAGCGCGCCAGCGAGCGGCAGTCGGAAACGAGCTCGCGCTCGCCCTGCACGACATGGAAGCTCATCGCGCTCTGCCCGTCCTTGAAGGTGGTGAACTCCTGCCCGCGCGCCGCCGGGATGGTGGTATTGCGCGGGATGATTTTCTCGACCAGGCCGCCCATCGTCTCGATGCCGAGCGAGAGCGGGATCACGTCGAGCAGCAGCCAGTCCTCGCCCTGCGGCCGGTTGCCGGCGAGCACGTTCGCCTGCATCGCGGCGCCGAGCGCCACCACCTTGTCGGGATCCAGATTGTTGAGCGGGTCGCGCCGGAAGAACTCGCCGACCGCGCGCTGGATCTGCGGCATGCGCGTCGCGCCGCCGACCATCACCACGCCCTTGATCCCGTCCACCGTCAGGCCGGCATCGCGCAGCGCCTTGCGCACCGGGCCGAGCGTCTTGTGCACCAGCGTCTGGGTGATGCGGCAGAAGGTCTCGGTGTCGAGCGTGACATCGACCAGCTCGCCCGAGGAGAGCTTTGCCGTGATGTTAGCTTCCGAATGAAACGTCAGGAACTCTTTGGCCTCGCGGGCCTTGACCAGCAGCAGGCGCATGTCCCTGGGCGAGAGCGGCGCGAGCTTCGCCTGCTCGACGCTCCAGCAGAACACGCGCTGGTCGAAGTCGTCGCCGCCGAGCATCGAGTCGCCGCTCGTCGCGACGACCTCGAACACGCCGCGCGCGAGCTTGAGAATCGACAGGTCGAAGGTGCCGCCGCCGAGGTCGTAGACCGCATAGACGCCTTCGGAGGCATTTTCCAGGCCGTAGGCGATGGCCGCGGCGGTCGGCTCGTTGAGCAGGCGCAGCACGTTGAGACCGGCCAGCCGCGCGGCGTCCTTGGTAGCCTGGCGCTGGGCATCGTCGAAATAGGCAGGAACGGTTACGACGGCGCCGCTCAAGCCGCCTTGCAGGGACAGCTCCGCACGCTCGCGCAGGACTTTCAGGATTTCGGCGGAGACTTCGACCGGGCTCTTGACGCCCGCCGCGGTGCGAACCTGCAGCATGCCGGGAGCATCGATGAAGTCGTAGGGCGCGTTCTCGATGTGCGTGACGTCCTTGATGCCGCGGCCCATGTAGCGCTTCACCGAGACGATGGTGTTTTTCGGATCGTCGGCCTGCCGGGCCTGCGCCGCGTAGCCTACCTCGGCGCGCCCGTCGGGCAGGAAACGCACGATCGAGGGCAGCAGCGGCCGCCCGTGCGCGTCGGGCAGCACGGTCGCAGCGCCGCTGCGCACGGTCGCGACCAGCGAGTTGGTGGTGCCCAGGTCGATGCCCACCGCGAGGCGGTGCTCGTGCGGCGCAGGCGAAGCGCCGGGTTCGGAAATCTGCAGCAGTACCACTAGTCCAGCGCCTCGTATGCGAGATCGATCTCGGAATCGAGCCTGTCCAGGAACATCAGTTTTCTGACCAGCCCCGCCGCGCCGGCATAGTCATTTTTCGCGTCGATGCTCTCGCCGAGCTGCTTTTCAAGCTTGCTTTTTTCCTCGACCAGGCCCTTTCGCAGCGAGTCGAGCGAAGCGGCATCCTTTGCTTCCACCGCCTCCTCGAGCGATTCGCGCAGCGCCATCTGCTGCACCAGGAAATCTGCGGGCATGGCGGTGTTGGTCTCGAAGGCGACGTCGACACCGCGCAGCTCGAGCAGGTGCCTGGCGCGCTGCAGGGGATCCTTGAGCGTACGGTATGCCTCGTTCACGCGCGTGGTCCACTGAAGAGAGGCGCGCCGCTCGGCGTCCCGAACAACTCGAAATGATTAGACGTTAAAGCTTTCCCCGCAACCGCATTCATCCTTGACCTTGGGGTTGCGGAACTTGAATCCCTCGTTGAGGCCTTCGCGCGCATAGTCGAGCTCGGTGCCGTCGATGTACTGCAGGCTCTTCGGGTCGACGAACAGCTTCACGCCGTGGCTCTCGAACTGCTGGTCCTCGGGGTTGACCGTGTCGGCGAACTCGAGCTTGTACGCGAGCCCCGAGCAGCCCGATGTGCGCACGCCCACCCGCAGCCCGACGCCCTTGCCGCGCTTGGCGAGAAACGACTGGACATGGCTGGCGGCCTTCTCGGTCAGCGTAACGGCCATCAAGCGACCTTTTTCTCTTCGTCCGCGGAATCCAGGCCCTGCTTCCTGCGATAGTCGGCCACCGCCGCCTTGATCGCGTCCTCGGCGAGGATCGAGCAGTGGATCTTGACCGGCGGGAGCGACAGCTCCTCGGCGATCTGCGTGTTCTTGATCGTGACCGCCTGGTCGAGCGTCTTGCCCTTGACCCATTCGGTGACCAGCGAGCTCGACGCGATCGCCGAGCCGCAGCCGTAGGTCTTGAAGCGCGCGTCCTCGATGCGGCCGTCGCTTCCGACCCGGATCTGCAGCTTCATCACGTCGCCGCAGGCCGGCGCGCCGACCATGCCGGTGCCGACGGATTCGTCCGACTTGTCGAACGAGCCGACGTTTCTCGGGTTTTCGTAATGATCGATGACCTTGTCGCTGTATGCCATGTTCAGCTCCTAATGTGCAGCCCACTGCACGGAGTTTAAATCAACCCCTTCCTTGTACATCTCCCAGAGCGGCGACAGCTCCCTCAGCTTCGCCACCTTGCGCCTGATCAGGTCCGCGGCGTAGTCGATTTCTTCCCGGGTCGTGAAGCGGCCGAGGGTGAGCCGGATCGAGCTGTGCGCGAGCTCGTCGGAGCGCCCGAGCGCCCGCAGCACATACGACGGCTCGAGCGAAGCCGACGTGCACGCCGAGCCCGAGGACACCGCGATGTCCTTCACCGCCATGATCAGCGATTCGCCCTCGACGAAGTTGAAGCTGACGTTGAGGTTGTGCGGAATGCGCCGCTCGAGGTCGCCGTTGACGTACACCTCCTCGATGTCCTTGATGCTTCCCAGCAGCCGGTCGCGCAGCGCGCGGACGCGCTCGTTGTCGGTCGCCATCTCGAGCTTCGCGAGACGCGCCGCCTCGCCGAAGCCGACGATCTGGTGCGTCGGCAGCGTGCCGGAGCGAAAGCCGCGCTCGTGGCCGCCGCCGTGGATCTGCGGCTCGATGCGCACGCGCGGCTTGCGGCGCACGTAGAGCGCGCCGATGCCTTTCGGGCCGTAGATCTTGTGCGCCGTGATCGTAAGCAGGTCGGCCTTGAACTTCTGCAGGTCGATATCCACCCGGCCCGCGCCCTGCACCGCGTCGCAAT
Organism: Betaproteobacteria bacterium; assembly: GCA_005881595.1. Classification (GTDB taxonomy): domain Bacteria; phylum Pseudomonadota; class Gammaproteobacteria; order Burkholderiales; family SG8-39; genus SCGC-AG-212-J23. The sequence goes on from VBBY01000053.1 coordinate 16,666, forward strand.
GAAAGATGATGCCCTTGCCACGGCAGATCTCGGCGATCTCCCACACCGGCTGTATGACGCCGATCTCGTTATTCACCATCATGATCGACGCCAGGATGGTGTCCGGCCGGATCGCCGCCTTGAATTTCTCCAGGCTGACGATGCCGTTTTCCTCGACGTCGAGGTAGCTTGCCTCGAACCCCTGGCGCTCGAGCTCGCGGATCGTGTCCAGCACCGCCTTGTGCTCGGTCTTCTGCGTGACGATGTGCTTGCCCTTGGTCTTGTAGAAGTGGGCCGCGCCCTTGAGGGCAAGGTTGTTGCCCTCGGTCGCACCCGAGGTCCACACGATCTCCTTCGGATCGGCGTTGAGCAGCGCGGCGACATGACCGCGCGCCGCCTCGACCGCCTCCTCGGCCTTCCAGCCGAAAGCGTGCGAGCGGCTCGCGGGATTGCCGAAATTCTCCGTGAGGTACGGAATCATCATCTCGGCGACGCGGCGATCGACCGGAGTCGTCGCCGAATAGTCAAGGTAGATCGGAAGCTTCATGCCGCGACCTTCTCGGAAGGCCTGAAGTCCTTGATGACCGCCACCGGCTTGCCGCTCTGGTGTGCCACCAGATCGGCAAGCGTCACCGAAGAAAGGTAGTCGTGCATCTTCTCGTTCAGCGTCGCCCACAGATCGTGCGTCATGCAGCGCTTGTCGTCGTGGCAGTTTTCCTTGCCGCCGCACTGGGTCGCATCGAGCGGCTCGTCGACCGCGGTGACGATGTCCGCCACCGAGATCTCCTGCAGGCCGCGCGCGAGGTTATAGCCGCCGCCCGGGCCGCGCACGCTGGAGACCAGCTTCGCGCGGCGCAGCTTGCCGAACAGCTGCTCCAGATAGGAAAGCGAAATGTGCTGGCGCTCGCTGATGGCCGCCAGCGTGACCGGGCCGCGATTCTGGCGCAGCGCCAGATCCACCATGGCGGTCACTGCGAACCTGCCTTTTGTCGTGAGTCTCATGATTGCGCTTTCCAAATACCCGATTAACGTACTCAAGTATACCTATTCCGACCAATTTACTCAACTAAAGTTCCGTTTTTGAAACAGCTACTTGACTGCGCGCAAATGGTCGCGGGCGGCCGCTTCAGCGTCGCGTTCCAGCTGGGCCAGCCTGTCGGTCACCGCGGCGAGGGCGCGCTCCAGCTCCTGTGAGTGCTCTACCAGTTTCTGGATCGCCTGGGCGTAGGGATCGTCCTGTTCCTGCACTACCGCATAAGCGGCAAAACGCGCCGCCTTCTCGGCTCCGTCTTCAACCATCCTGCCGGGGATCCCGACCACCGTCGCGCCCGCCGGCACCTCCTTCACCACGACGGCGTTGGATCCGATTCGAGCACCGTCGCCAACCTTGAAGCCGCCCAGCACCTTGGCACCGGCGCCAACGACGACGCCTTCTCCCAGGGTCGGATGCCGCTTGGCCCCGCGGTAGAGCGAGGTGCCGCCAAGGGTCACGCCCTGGTAGATCGTGCAGCCGTTGCCGACCTCGGCGGTTTCGCCGATCACGACCCCCATGCCGTGATCGATGAACACGCAGCAGCCGATCTGCGCGCCCGGATGAATCTCGATGCCGGTCAGCCAGCGTCCCAGCTGGGAGGTGAAGCGGCCAAGCCAGCGCAGGCCGTGAATCCAGAACCAGTGCGCGAGCTTGTGGATGTAGAGCGCGTGCAGCCCGGGATAGCAAGTGAGCACCTCCCAGCGCGTGCGCGCCGCCGGGTCGCGCTCCAGGATGCATGCGATATCGTCGCGCAGCTGTTTGAACATGAAAGGATTCTAAGGGTGTCCGACTGATTTGATCAACTATTGGCCGCGGCGTTTCGCGAGCAGCGCGCGCAGCAGCCCGCGCAGGATATTCACCTCCTCGCGCTCGAGGGCCGGCACGCGCGAGAACAGCCGCCGCCAGCGCTCGCGCAGGCGCGAGCCCGACCCCGGCACGAAAAATTCGCTGTCGAGCGCGGCTTCCTCGAGATGCGCGTAGAGACCTTCGATGTCTTCCACCGTGGCCAGCTTTTCGGTTTTGCCCGGCGGTACCGCAGCGCCGGCGGCGACAAAAATTTCATAGGCGAGCACCTGGACGGCCTGAGCGAGATTGAGCGAGCTGAATTCGCTGCTGGTGGGGATGTGGACGAGGAACTGGCACGCAAACATCTCCTCGTTGGTCAGGCCGGCCGTCTCATTGCCGAAGACAAATGCGACATCGTTTGCTAATTCCCTGGCGCGGACCACTGCCGCCCGCACGTCCAGGACTTGCGGCGACCATTCGCGCGGCCGCGCCGAAAGCGCGAAAGCCGCGACGCAGTCTTTGATCGCGTCGTGCAGGCTGGAGTGAATTCTCGCCCTCTGCAAGACATCCACCGCGCTGGTCGCCATCCATTCGGCTTCCGGCGCGGGGAAGCGCTCGGGCGCGACCAGCCGCAGATCGTCCAGGCCCATCGCCTTCATCGCGCGCGCCGCCGCGCCGATGTTGCCCGGGTGGCTCGGCCTGCACAGCACGATGCGGATCCGCTCCATGACGACAGTCTAGAATACGCGGCCCATGCACCCGCTGCTCACCATCGCGGTCCGTGCCGCGCGCCGCGCCGGCGCGATCATCAACCGCGCCTCGCTAAACGGCGGCGCGCTGAACGTCCGCTCCAAGCGCGTGAACGATTTCGTGACGCAGGTGGACCAGGCGGCGGAAGAAGCGATCATCGAGATCGTGCGCAAGGCGCACCCCGACCACGGCTTTCTCGCCGAGGAATCGGGCAGGACCGCCGGCGCGGCCGAGTACGTCTGGATCATCGACCCGCTCGACGGCACCACCAATTTCATCCATGGCTTTCCGCAGTACTGCGTGTCGATCGCGGTGGAGCATCGCGGCGCGCTCGCGCACGGCGTGGTCTACGACCCGGTGAAGAACGAGCTCTTCACCGCCTCCAGGGGCCGCGGCGCCTTCCTCAACGATCGCCGCATCCGCGTCTCGAAATGCACGCGCCTGAAGGAATCGCTGGTCGGCACCGGATTTCCGTTCAAGGAGCTGTCGCGCCTCGATCTCTACACCGGGCAGCTCAGAAACCTCATCCAGGACAGCGCGGGCGTGCGGCGTGCAGGCGCCGCGGCTCTCGACCTGGCGTATGTCGCCTGCGGGCGACTGGACGCGTTCTGGGAGATGGGGCTCTCGCCGTGGGACATGGCGGCCGGAGCGCTCCTGATCCAGGAAGCGGGCGGGCTGGTGGGCGATTTCAGCGGCGAAGCGCGTTACATGCAATCCGGCGACATCAGCGCAGCGACGCCGAAGGTCTTTCCCCAGCTGCTCGAAGCGCTGCGCTGAGAGTTGCGGTAGCATCCGAGCTATTAAAAAACAGCAGTTGCCGCAGTCCTTGCCGGGAGTATTCAGGGGTAGCTTTAAAGGAGGCGTCTGTGCGCATGGTCGCCACGGCGGTTTTGGTGCTTGCGCTGCTGCCGTCCGCCCCGGCGGCGCGGTCGGAGCAAGCACGGTTGGACAAGGCAGTCGATCTGCTCCAGCAGCAGTCGCAGACCGGCAAAGGCGAATTCATCGCCTTCATCAATGCCGCAGGCAGCGCGTACAGCTGGGTCAATGCCGAGCTCGGGATCAAGGATGCCGGCCAGCGCCTCTTCTGCCCGCCCCCGGGAAAATCGCTTACGTCGCGCGACTACGCGCACATCGCGGTCGCGGAATACAGAAAATCAAAACAGGCGTACGCGCAGCGGGTTGAGTATCCGCTGGACGTGCTGTCGCTTGCCTTGCTAAGGGGGTTGCAGGACACGTTCCCCTGCAAGTGAAGGCCTAGGCGAAATGGCAGGCAACTACATGCCCTTTCCCTACGTCCCGCAACGGCGGCTCGGACGCGGGGTCGGTGCAGACGGCGGGGCGGCCCTTGTCCTGGTAGAGCGGGCAGCGCGGGGCGAAACGGCAACCGCTGGCCGGCTGCTCGAAGTCAAACACGCCCCAGGTGCCGCGCGCGGCCGTCGCGCCGCTGCGGGCGTACAGATTCACCTCGGTGCTGCGTTTGTCCGCCAGCGATGACCACAGGATGCGCGTGTAGGGATGGAGCGGCTGATGCGCGATGCTCTCGGCCAGGCCCATCTCGACGATGCGTCCGAGATACATCACCGCCACTTTCTGGCTGACCAGCTCGACGACCGGGAGGTCGTGCGAGATGAACAGATACGTAAGCCCCAGATGTTTTTGCAGGTCGCGCAGCAGGTTCACCACCTGCGCCTGGATCGAGACGTCGAGCGCGCTGGTGGGCTCGTCGGCGACGATCAGGCGCGGGCGCACCGCGAGCACGCGCGCGATGCCCACGCGGCGCTTCTCGCCTCCGGAGAGCTGCGAGGGAAAGTTCGCCAGCTTGCTGTCCTTGAGATTCACCTGCTCGAGCAGCTCGCGGATGCGCCTCGCGATCTCGGCGTCGCTCGGGCGCTCGTAAACGGTGAGCGCCTCGCGCAGGATGGCGTGCACCCGCATTTTCGGGTTCAGGCCGGCGTCGAGGTCCTGGAAGATCATCTGCATCTCGCGCCGCAGCGGGCGCAGCTCGGCCCGGCTCAGGCGAGTGATGTCGCGCCCGTCAAATACGATGCGCCCGCTGCTCGGGTCGGTCAGGCGCAGCACCGTGCGCCCGATGGTGGTCTTGCCGCAGCCGGATTCCCCGACCAGGCCCACGGTCTCGTTTTCCCTGAGATAAAAGCTCACGCCGTCCACCGCCGGGATCACGCGCTCCCGGCCGGCCAGCATCGGGATCAGGCCGCGACGCTGGCTGTAGTCCTTGCGCAGATCGGTGACGTCAAGAATGGTGTGGCTCATGCTTTCCCCGACGCAGGGTACAGCCAGCAGCGCACCTTGTGGCCGGGTGCGACCTCGCCGAGCGGCGGCTCGAGACTGGCGCAGTTTTCGCGGATCGCCTCGGTGACGCGGTTGCAGCGACCGTAGAAGCGGCAACCGCGCGGCACGTCGATGGTATCGAGCACCTCGCCTTCGATCGCCTGCAGATAGCTTTTCCGGCGTATCGCCTCCGCACTCGGGACCGAGGCAAGCAGCGCCGCAGTGTACGGGTGGCGCAGCTGCGCCTGCGGCGCGAGCACCTCCGCGGCGCGACCGGTCTCGACCACCGTGCCGCCGTACATCACCGCAATACGGTCCGCCAGGCGCTGGATCACGCTGATGTCGTGGCTGATGAGGAGCGTCGTGATGCCGGTCTCGATCTTGAGCTGGGCCAGCAGATCGACGATGCGCGACTGGATGGTGGCGTCGAGTCCGGTGGTCGGCTCGTCGGCGATCAGCAGCGACGGCTCGGCGGAGAGCGCCATCGCGATCATGGCGCGCTGGCACATGCCGCCGGACATGCCGAAGGGGAAGTTGTCGAAGCGCAGCCGCGGCGAGTCGATGCGCACGCGCTCGAGCCACTGGATCGCGCGTTCCCTTGCCTCGCCCTCGCCCTTGACGCTGGTGTGCAGGCGGATGGTCTCCACGAGCTGCGCGCCGATCGTGGAGTAAGGGTTCAGCGCCGAGCGCGGATTCTGGAAGATCATGGCGATCTCCTTTCCGCGCACGCCTTTCATCAGCGTCTCGGCGCGCCTGCGCCAGCCGCGGTCGTCCTTCTCCACCGCCATGATGCGCCCATCGCGCTCCTTGACGCGCACGTAGCGCTCCAGGCCGTCGAGCAGGTTGCGCCGTGCTTGGCGCGAGCGCAGCTCGATGCGGCCGCCGATCACGCCCGGCGCGGCGCTGACCAGGCCGGCGGCCGAGAGCGCGGTCACGCTCTTGCCGCTGCCGCTTTCGCCGACGATGCCGAGCGTCTCGCCGGGCGCGACGTGCAGGCTGACCCCGTCCACCGAGCGGATGAGCGCGCGCCTGGCGCGCGAGTAGAAGTAGGTCCGCAGGTTCTCGATGGCGAGCAGCGGCGCGTCCATCACTTTCCCCGCTTGCCTTCGAGGAGGTTATTGAGCCCGTCGCCGAGCAGCTGGAACCCGAGGATGGTCGCGAGGATCGCGAGCGCCGGCGCGGTCGAGGGCCAGAAGTTGCCCTGCAGGAAATAGTTCGCGCCGGCCTGGACCATGTTGCCCCACGAAGGCGTGGGCTCCTGCACGCCGAAGCCGAGGTAGCTCAAGCTCGTCTCGACCAGGATCGCCTCGGCCATGCCGAGGGTGGCCTGGATCACGAGAGCCGCGCGGCAATTGAACCACAGGATGTGCTTGAGAATGACCGTGTGCGCCGGCAACCCGAGCGCGTGCGCCGCCTCGATGAAGTTGGTCTGCCGGAGAAACGCGATCTTGCCAGCGATCAGGTTGGCGATCACCGGCATGCCGGTGATGCCGACCACCACCATGACATAGTAGATGTCGGGCTTGAAGCTGGCGATCACCAGCAGGATCAGCACCAGCCGCGGGAACGAGTCGAGCAGGTTGTCGAAGTAGGTGATGATCGTGTCCGACCAGCCGCCGCGGTAGCCCGCCAGGATGCCGAGAACGCTTCCGGCGACGACGGAAATCGTGATCGCGAGCAGTCCGGGGAGGAAGTAGGCCTGGATGCCGAGGATCAGCCGCGCCTGCAGGTCGCGCCCGAGGAAGTCGGTGCCGAGCAGGTGCCCGGGCGTGAACGGCGCCGCATTGATCAGGCCGACGTTCATCGCCTGCGGATCATGCGGCAGCCAGCCGAGCGCCCCAAGCAGGTACGAAGCCAGCACCAGCGCCACCACCAGAAGGCCGTAGCCGACATAGACCAGGTCCATCGTCTCCGCGCGCCGCCACAGCGGCAGCTGCGAAGACTCGTCGACGGAAGCGGGGCCCTGGACGTAGCTGCGCATGCGCCCTGATCGACCTATTCTTTCGACGCGCGCGGGTTGACGGCGGTGAAGACGACGCGCTGCAACAGGTTGCCGAAACGCACGAACGCCGCGGCGACGAGCGCGATGCCCATGATGACCGGGTAGTCGCGGTCCTGCGCGGCCTGCCAGGCCATGCGCCCCATGCCCGGCCAGTTGAACACCTGCTCGACGATCACCGCGCCGCCGAGCAGGAACGGGATCTTGGCGCTCACGATCTCGGTGACCGGAATCAGGAAGCCCTCCTTGAACGCGTGGCGCCACACCGGCGCGCCCTTGGCGCGCGCGGTGCGGATGTAGTCCTCGGCCAGCACGCGCGACAGCTCCTCGCGCAGGTGGCGGATCACCTCGGAGAGCGTCCCGCTCGCCGTCCCGAGCACGAAGATCGGCACGAGAAAATACAGCCACGCCTGCGCCTGCTTCGTGGCCGTTCCCGAGATCAGCGGGAACATGCCGAATTTATGGATGAAGACGTAGACCACGATGTAGCCGAACCAGAACACCGGCACCGCCGACAGGATGTACGCGCCGATGGTCGCCGCGGTGTTGCCGGCGGTGTCGCCGTGCGCGGCGGTGTGGACCGCGATCGGCACCGCGATCAGGAGCGTGAGCGCGAGCGAGCCGAGCGTGAGGTAGAGCGTGTTGACGCCGACGCGCGCCAGCTCCGGCAGCACCGGCAGCCCGGTGCGGATCGAGTTGCCGAAATTGCCCTGCAGCATCTTGCCGAACCACGCCGCGTACTGGCCGTACCAGGTGCGCGGCACGCCGAGCGCCTCGCGCATGCCGAGGGCGAGCTCGGAGCGAGGCGACTGGCCCTCGAGCAGGACGTTGAGCGGGTCGCCAGGCGCGAGGTAGAGGATGGCGAACACCACCGCGCTCACGCCGAGCAGCAAAAGCGCGGTCACGGCCAGCTCGCGCGCGAGGACGCGGCTGACCGGCCTGACCGCAGCGAACTTCACATCACTTCTGCTCGCTGGCCGGAATGAACCATTCGTCGGCGAACGAGAAGAACTTGTACGGGTGGATCTGCACGCGCCGCAGCTTCCTGTGGTACGCGCTGTAGTTGGTGAGCGTCCAAAGAAAAGCGTACGGCTGCTCCTCGGCGAGGATCGCGTGGAGCTTGCGGTTGATCGTGCGGCGCTTCTCGTGGTCGAGCGTGAGCTTCGCTTCGACGATCAGCCCGTCGACTTCCGGGTTGGAGTAGCCGCCGAAGTTGTTCTTCCAGGAGCCGATCTCGGCCGAGTGGAACAGCGACGAGATGTCGGCCGAGTCGTCGAACACCCAGGACGCGAACATGATGTCGAAGTTGTGCTCGAGGAACACGTCCTCCTTCCAGGCCTGCCACTCCTTGAACTCGACCTTGATCGCGACGCCGACGCTCTTGAGGTAGTTCTGGAACGCGAGCACGACACGCTTCACCGCTTCGCTCTCCTTCTCGATCGGGACCTTGAGCGACAGCGCCAGCTTCTGGCCGCCCTTCTCCATGATGCCGTCGGCGCCGGGCTTGAAGCCGGCCTCCGCGAGCAGCGCGCGCGCCCGCTCGGGGCTGAACGGCAGCGGCTTGACGTCGAGGTTGTACGCCCAGCTGCCGGGGGCGAACGGGCCGGAGATGACCGTGCCCTGGCCATTGAAGAACGAGTCGAGCATCTCCTGGCGGTTGACCGCGAGCGCGATCGCCTCGCGCACGCGCCGGTCCGCGAGCAGCGGGTTGCGCACGTTGTAGCCGAAGAACGAGTACGACAGCGCGTTGTAGGGCTGCAGCACGAAGCGCTTGTCGCCCTGCACCTCGGGCAGGTTGCGCGGGTTGACCAGCACGATCATGTCGACGGCATTGAACATCAGCGCCTGGGCCATGATGTTCTGGTCGGCGAACGGCTTGGCGATGAACTTGTCGATGTGCGCGCGGCCCTTGAAGTAGTCGGGGTTCGCGAGCAGCACCACCTCGCCGTCGCCGGTGACGGTCTTGAGCATGTACGGGCCGGTGCCGATCGGGTTGCGGACGAAGGGGTCCTCGCGCGTCAGGAACTGCGAGTTCGTCGGCCCGTGCCTGGGGATGATCTTGAAGCTGAACTTCGCCAGCGCGTTCAGGATCGGACGCTTCAGCGTGCACACTACCGTGTAGTCGCCGGTCTTCTCGATCTTCTCGATGAACTCGTAGCGCACCTTCAGCGGCGTGATGGTCTTCGGGTGCATCATGATGTTGTAGGTGAACACCACGTCGTCGGCGGTGAACGGCCTCGCCTCCTCGCCTTCGCGCGGGTGCCACTTCACGTCCTTGCGCAGGAAGAAGGTGTAGACGCGCCCGTCCTTCGACGCCTCCCAGCGCTCGGCCAGCTCCGGCACGATTTCCTGCTTCTCGTCGATGCCGACCAGGCCGTTGAATACCAGCTCCGTGATGCGCAGCGAGATCGTTTCGTTGCTGGTGATCGGGTCGAGCGTCGCCGTGCGGCCGTACTCGCTGTAGTTGAGGACGCCGCCGTCGGGGCGCCCGTCGCTTTTCGGCGCGGCTTGCGCCGAGAGACATAAAGTCAGTACCGCAATAGTCGCGATCAACTTCATAGCTGCCTCCCTCAAAGGATCCTCACGTCGCCGGCGCTGCGCTGCTCCATGGAGTAGACGCCCTGCACGGCCTCCTGGATCTGGCGCACCACGGGAAACTCATGGCTCATCTCGAAAAAGATCTCGAGACCCTCGGAGAACTTCTTGATCCGATAGTAGGCCTCGGCCAGACCGGCGAGCATTTCCGGGTCGTTGGCCTCGATCTTGTTCTTGTTGCTCTTGTCGCGCCCGGCCTCCATGTAGGCGATGGCGCGCGCGTAGTCCTTGTTCCGAAGATAGTAGCTGCCGAGCGCAAAGTTGAGCCGCCGGTAGCGCCGTGCGTCACCCGCTTCAATCACCTGGCCGACGCGCGCGAGCACCTTGGCGCACTGGGCCTGGGCGTCGGCGCAGCCGAGCACGATGTCGGCCAGCACCTCCGGATCGGAGCTGCTCCCGGCCATCGCGGTCCAGGCGCTCTCCGCCTCGGCGCCGCGACCCTGGCGGTAGGCGATCAGCGCCTGACGCGCCCGGGCGCGCTCGCGGTACTGCGCCGGCGCCTGCGGCCGGGCAAGGAAGGCTTGCACGAACTCGAGCGCCTCATCGTTGCTGCCCAGGGCGTTCAATGCCTCGGCAAGATAGTATTCCGCGCTCGGCTTCATGCGCGCGTCGGCCGCGGCCTGCTCGAGCTGGCGGCGCGCGAGCTCGCGATAAAGCTGCGCCAGGTCCGTGAGCAGCGCGAGATCGTAGAAGGAGATGCTTTTGGCCGTCCCCTTGGCGACTTTGAACCCCTCGACATAAGAGGCCATTCCCAGGTCGGCCGCCTGCGCCACGGCGAGCGCCTCGTCGGGCACGCCGGCGGCGAGATAGATCTCGATGAGATAGCGGCGCGCGCGCGGCGACAGCTCGCGTGCGTTACCCGCGCCGTCCGCCACGCGCCGCAACGATTGCACGTCCACCGCCCGGGCCCGGGCCTGGGCAGCGGCACGCGCCAGCGTGATCTCCGCCTGGCCGTCCGCCCCGGCCGCACCGGACCAAAGGCCGCGCGCGCGCACGGCGTCGCGCTGCGTCCACAAGGCGCTGCCGAGGCCGATGCTGGCGATCGCGCGGTAGCGGCTCTCGATCGCCGGGTCGGCGCGGACCTGCTCGAAGTGCCGCGCCGCCTCGCGCGCGTTTCCGCGCGCGAGCAGCGCCTCGGCGAGGTACAGGCGCGCGTAGCGGCTGTGGCCTTCGGCGCTGGCCTTGAGCAGCTTGTCGAGATAGTCCAGCTCGGCCGCGGCGGCGGTGCGCGCTAGAACTTCGTGCAGATCGGCGTTGCGCAGATAGATCATGCCGAGCACGAGTTGCCCCTGGGGGGCAATATCTTTGACTCCCTCCAGCATGCGCGCGGCCTGCTCGTAGCGGCGTTTCTCGTAGAGCTTCGTCGCGGCATTCACCGGGTCGTCGGCGCCCCATGCGGGGGTGCAGACACCGAGCACCACTGTGAGTAATATCAACGAGAACAGCGGGCGCACCGCGTCAGTCCTTGAGCTTCGCGACGTATACCTGGTCCCACTGGTCGACCTGGGCGCGAAACGCGATCAGGCCGCCGGGCGAGCAGGTGATGTCATGGTTCATCTTGGTCCCGGTGCGCACGAGCGAGCTCGCGCGGCTGTCGACGTCGGCGATGTAGATCGGGTTGTACGCCTGCCGTTCGTCGCGCACGTACGCGATGCGGCGGCTGTCCGGCAACCACGCCGGCCCGCGCTCGACGTCCGGGACCACGTCGGTCGCCACCACCCGCGCCGCCAGCCCCTCGCCCTCGGTCGGATCGGACCCGTCCGCGGCAACCACCGCGATGGCCCAGACCTTGGGATCGCCGGCCGGGTTGTAGTTCGTGTAGAACGCGAGGCGCTTGCCGTCCGGCGACCACACCGGGCGCAGATCATCGTAACGCCAGGTGCTGAACGGCCTCGGCGGCACCGGCGGCGAGCGCCCTGGCTCGAGCACGTAAATGTCGTGGTTCTCGTTGCTGCCGCGGATGACCGCGAGGCGCTTGCCGTCCGGCGACCACTGCGGATAGAGATAGGGTTGCTCGCCGAGCGTCAGCCGGGTCGTGGTCTTCGTGGCGAGGTCGAGCGAATACACGTCGCCCTTGCCGCTGCGGCCGGAGATAAACGCGATCCGGTCATGCACCGGCGACCAGTGCCCGTGCCCGTCCTTCTCCTTGTCGCTCGTGATGCGGGTGATGCGGCCGTCCTGCTCGCGCAGGTATAGATCGTAGTTGCCCTCGCCGCCGTTGCTCATGAACACGAACCGCTTGCCGTCCGGCGACCAGCTGATGCCGGAGTTGTAGCTCGTCTGCTCCACGACCCCCGGGAAAAAGAACTGGCTCTGTCCCTGCGCCGGCGGAGACTGCTGGTGAATGGTCTGGACCATGTCGCCGTTGAGGCGCACGACCAAGATCTCCTTGTCGTCGCCGCGCGAACGCTCGAACGCGAGCATGTCGCCGACGGGCGACCAGACGGGGTTGGAGTCGTTGCGTCCGGCGGCGACGGGAACAAGCGGCCGCACGAACTGCGGCTCGACCCCGGCCGGCTCGGCTTGCTCTTCGGCGAACGCAGGCAGCGCAGCCGCGGCGAACAAGACCAGCAGAGAGCGCACGAGTTCACTGTTCCTGGATCTGGTCGCGGTATCGGCGCGCCGCCTCGCGGGCCTGCACGAAAGTGGGAATACCCTCGAGCTTTTTCGGGAAGAAGTCGAAGTACTCGCGCCACGCCAGGCTCGCGCTGTTCATCACCGCCGGCTGCTTCGTAAGCAGGTACAGCTTGTGGTATGACAGCGCCGTGTAGTAGTAGGTGTCGTGCACCGCTTCGTCGTACTCCGCGCTCGGGAAGAAGCGCGTGTTCTGCCTGGCGGTCTGCAGCGCCTTGATCGCCTTGGCGAACTGGCTGGACGCGGCGTCGCGATCGCTCGCCACCAGGCGGTTGCCTTTCTCGCAATACGCATGGCCGAGGTTGGTGAAGGTGACCGCGAACTGCTTGTAGATGAGCTGCTGGTTCTCCGGCAGCGCCAGCACGGTCTCGAACTCGGCGATCGCGGCGTCGTAGTCCTCCTTGTCGTCGAGGTAGATGTCGCCGAGGCGCCGGCGCGCCTCGGCGTAATCCGGGTGCTCGCGGCCAGCAGCGGCATAGGCCTTGATGGCGCCGTCGATGTCGCCTTTCTGGCGCGCGCGCTCGCCGAGCTTGAGGAAATCCTTTTGCAGCACGATGCGGCGCTCGCCGGTGCGGTCCTCCTCCTTCTTGGTGAACTCCATGACCTCGAAGAAGTCGCGGTAGTCCTCGCCATAGGCCAGGCGCACGCTGTGAAAGCCGAGCGTGACCGTCTTGCCGCCGGCGAGCGGCGTCTTGCCGACCGGCTGGTCGTCGATGTAGACGCTCGCCGCAGACGGCTCGGAGTCGACCTTGAACAGGGCGTTGTTGGCCGCGAGCACGAACTCGCGCGCCTCGCCGCTCTTGTCGACGCTGATCCTGCCGGTGACCTGCTGGTAGCCATGGCGGTACAGCAGGAGCGTGTAGTTGCGGCCGAGCCGCAGGGGGATCTCCGCCTGGCCGTCGGCCCCGGTCGCGCCTTTCCACTCGCCGTTCAGGTAGACGTTGGCGCCTGCAAGCGGGTTGACGTCGGTGCCGACGCCGCCCTTTGCGGTGAGCAGGAAGTAGGTGCGCCGATCGCCCTCCTCGCCTTCGCGCGATCGCACCACGCGATCGCCGATCTGTACTTTCTCGCCCTTTTTGAGCGTGGCGACCTCGGCAAGCGAGCTCGCGTCGTCGCCGCGCTTGACCTCCATCCGGCCGGTCTCGCGGTAGCCCGACACCTTGCCGCCCTCGGCGAAGGTCGGCGTGGTCAGCGTGAACTCGGTGCCGCGGCCGATGCGCCAGTTCCTGCCGATGTTGATGCGATAGCGCTCGTCCTCCACGCCGATCACCGTGCCCTCGAACGGGAAGCGCTCGATGACGTTGTTCACGATCTCGCGCACCGCGCCGTCGATGCCGCGGGCGCTGCGCGCGCGCGCGATCTCCGAGAAAATGACCTTGCCGCCCGCGGTGTGGAACTTGGCCTCGGCCAGATAGCCGTCGTCGTCCTTGGCGACGCTGCCGAGCACTATCATGTCCACGCTCGCGCGCAGCGGCGTGTCCTGCCAGCCCTTGGCGGCGATACGGTCGATATTGAGCTTGCGCTGCTTGACCTCGGCCTGCAGCCTCTCTGACGGCACTTCGCGGAACCCCGGGAACTTGAACAACTGCGCCGCGAGCGCCTGCTCGGTCTGGGCCGCGACCTCCGTCAGGTCCGCCCCCGGGGTGTTGCCGACGACCCGGTAGATGCCGATGCGGATCGGCTTGGGCGTGGTCGGGTAGAAGTAGCGCTGCAGGTTGACTGGACCTTCGAGCCGGACCGTGGTCTTCCACGCCGCGGGGATATAGCCAGGCGCCGCGAGCGCGATCACGGCCTTCTTGCCCGACGCGCCGCGGTAGGTATACGTATAAGCGCCCTGCGCGTCGGTCTTGCCTACGACATTGCCGTCTATGCTCACGCTCAGCCCCGGCACCCCGCTTGCCCGGCCGTACTCGTCGGTCAGCGCCTTGATCGCCACCACTGCCTGGCGGTTGAGCGCGACTTCGATCACCTGGCCCGGCTCGAACTGGCGCACTGCGCGGTAGGCGCCGTAGCCGGTCTTGGCGACGTTGAGCTCGGCTCCCTTCGCCGGCTGCTGCCGATAGAGGTACACGATCTCGCCCTTGTCATCGGTGACGCCCGCCTCCTTCCCGCCGACCGTGACCTTGGCCCCGGGCACCGGCGCGTCTTTCTCGCTCACGCGAAAGGTCACGTAGCGCATGGCCTTGAGATCGGCGTCGAGGCGGTACGTGGCGGCCTGGCCGTCCTTCGGCAGCTTCACGAGGACGGTCGATTTCCACGGCTCGATGCGGTAGCCGGGCATCTCCTTGCTCACCGTCACGTCGATCTCGGCGCCCGCCTTCTTGCGGAGCTGCTTCGCGAACACGCCCTGGGCGTCAGTGACGCCGAGCTGCTCGCGGTCCACGACGACTGTCGCCTGCGCCGCCGGCTGACCGTCGATGCGCGCCTTGACCTCGAGGTCGAGGCGCTCGCCGCAGGCGCCGAGCAAGACGGCGGCGAGCGGCACGGAAAGAAAACGCAGATTGGTTGCATTCATGGCGATACCCTCTGTTTTGGTTATGGCCTGCTCACATCGCGGGTGCCTGGATATTCACCTCGCCGGGATTGATGATCTTGTCCTCGTCGCTGGTCGCGCCCTTGATCGACTTGCGCCTGGCCTCGTCGATCCTGCGCAGCTTGATCTCGAGCTTCTTGCCGAACGAGCCGACCTCGACCGTCTCGGTCTGGGTTTCATAGCCGATGCGGCTCACTTCCACCTTGTAGACGCCGGGCTGGATGCTGTCCTTGGGCGACTCGAATTCGCCTTTCTCGTCCACCGACGCCGAGGCCGAGGCCTGGTCGACCGCCGCCTTCGTATTGATCATGTTGACCACCACGCCCTTCGGACTCTCGTTCGGGATCGGCTGCTGGCGGCTGTCGACGAGCTGTACCGTGCCGCGAATGTTGGCGGCACAAGCGGACAGCAGCAGGGCGGTCAGGGCAAGGAGTGTTTTTACGTTCATGGTCTCTCTCCGGTTGATCACCAGCAGGTTAATTAAGCGCTGAGAACAGATCTGTGGCAAATGTCGCATTTCAGCGACAGGGGCCGCGGCGGAGGCTAGACTGGCGGTGCGATCCAGACGAGGAGAGAGCGGTGAAAGCCATCTTCGCCCTGCTTTTTACCCTGTCATGCGCGCTGGCTGCTATGTCAGTTTTCGGGCAGCAGCTCCCTTCACGGCCCGTCAAGATCGTCGTCCCCACCTCGCCCGGGGGCGCCACCGATGCCCTCTCGCGCCAGATCGGCGCCCGCCTCTCCGAGCTCCGGGGCCAGCCCGTCATCGTCGAGAACAAGCCGGGCGCGAACCAGATCATCGGCGCCGAGTACGTGGCGAAATCGGCGCCCGACGGCAACACCCTTCTCGTGTCGGATGCATCGTCGTTCGTCATCAACCCGCACCTTTACAGGAACATGGCCTACGACGGGCTGCGCGGCTTCACGCCGATCACCGTGCTCGTGCGCTTCCCCTGGGTGGTCGCAGTGCACCCGTCGGTGCCTGCTAACACCTTCCAGGAGCTCGTCGCCTATGCCCGCGCCAACCCGGGCGCGCTCTCCTATGGCTCCTTCGGCCTCGGCTCCTCCGCGCACATCAGCGTCGATTACCTCAAGACACTTCTCGGCATCGACATCGTGCACGTTCCCTACAAGGGCGCAGGGCCCGCGGTCACCGACCTCCTCAGCGGGCAGATCCACATGATGATGGTCACGCCGCTCCTGGTCGAGCCCCACGCGCGCGCCGGCAAGCTGCGCCTCCTCGCCGCCGCCACTCGCGAGCGCATCGCCCGCCTGCCCGGCCTGCCCACGGTGAGCGAGTCGGGCGTCGCGGGCTACGAGGCCGGCACCTGGTTCGCCCTCGCGGGGCCCGCCGGCATGCCGCGCGAGGTGAGCCACGCGCTGTATGCGGATGTGAAGAAAGTGCTGAACGAGCCGGTGTTCAAGGAAAGATACGTCGACAGGCAGTGGTTCGAAATCGTCGCCAACACGCCCGAAGAGTTCGCCGCGTTTCTCGGAGCCGAATACGAGCGCTGGGAGAAAGTCATCAAGCTCTCGGGGGTGAGGCTCGAGTGACGCGGCTCAAAGCGCTTCGCTCTCCACGTTGAGGGTCATCTCGCCGATGCGCTCGATGCGGCCGCGCAGCTTGTCGCCGGGCGCGAGCTTCGCCACGCCGGCCGGCGTGCCGGTGGTGATCAGATCTCCTGGTCTTAAAGTCAATACATTACTCAAGAACCGGATGTGATCCCGCAGGCCGCAGATCATGTCGCCCGTGTGCGCGGTCATCGCCGGCCTGCCGTTCAGCTCGACCTCGATGCGCACGTCCTGCGGCTCGGGCAGCTCGTCGCGCGTGACGATCCACGGCCCGAGCGCGGTGAAGGTATCGAAGCCCTTGCGGATGTTGCGCGTGTTCTGGCGGCCGCGTCCCCAGGGGTCGCGCTGGCTGATGTCCCAGCAGATGGTGTAGCCGAACACGTGCTCGAGCGCCTGGGCCTCGCTCACGCGGCGCGCGCGCGTGCCGATGACCGCGCACAGCTCGGCCTCGTAGTCCACGTCTTTCGAGATCTTCGGCAGGAGGATGGTGCCGCCCGGGCCGATGATCGACGAGGACGGTTTGAGGAAGAACTCGGCCATCAGCTCGTCCTTGCCGAGCCGCGAGCGGTCGGGGCCGCCGGAGGCGGCGCGCATCTCCGCCGCATGCGCCTTGTAGTTCGCCGCGGCGGCCCAGATCGAAGGCGGGTTCTCGATCGGGGCCAGAAGCGTCACCGACCCCAAGGGAGAGGATTTTTTTTCATCCAGCGCTTCGCGCGCGCACTGCATGGCCTGCGGCCGGTTGGCGAGCGCCTCGATGACTTCCTGCATGGTGTAGCCCGGGCGCAGGTGGCCTGCGGCGACGAGCGCCGCGCCGACCGGAAACACGCGCTCGCCGCGCACCGCGCCGGCCTGGTGCTCGTCGTACTGGCAGAGTTTCATGGCCTCCCTTGCATTGTAAGCTTACGGTAATGCTGAATCCGATCGGGCTCACCCACGGCCACTACGAATGCCGCGCGCTCGACGAGACGCTTCCGATCTTCACCGATCTGCTGGCGATGCAAGTGCTCGAGCGCGGCAAGGGACAGGCCGTCGTGCGGCATCCCAACACGTCGTGGCGGCTGGTGGTGCACGAGGGCGGGCCGGACGCGCCCGACAAGCCGCACAACAACCACTACGGCGTGCGCGTCGCCCGCCCGGCGGAGGTCGACGCCGCCCACGAGTACCTCGAGGCAAACAAGGCGCGCTACGGCCTGAAGCGCGTCTCGCGCCCGAGCGCGCAGCATTTCGCAAGATCGATCTACTTCAGCGAGCCCGGCGGCAACACGCTCGAGATCGAGTACTACGACCCGCAGGCCGCCGAGGGGCGCGGCATCGCCGCGCCGCACTGGCAGCGCGAGCTCGCCGAGAGCGACTTCCCGGGCCGCGGCTACGTTCCCCAGGCGCTCACCCACGGCACGCTCGAGTGCCACGACAAGGACGCGAGCGCCGCCTTCTACCGCGACGTCCTCGGCCTGCAGATCGCCGGAGGCGGCCGGATCTCGGTGTACATCAAGCACCCCGCCACGCCGTGGTACCTCGTGGTGCTGCCGATGCCCAAGCGCAAGAAGCAGCTGCGGCCGGTGAACCGGTTCACGCTGACGCTGGCCTCTGCGGACGATGTCGAAAAGGCCCACCGCGAGCTCGGCTCCAAGGCCACCGAGCTGCAAGCGATCGAGCGCGGCGAGGGGTGCACTTCGTTCCTCTTCGCCGACCTCGACCACAACTGGTGGGAAGTACGGGCCTGAGCACCGCGGCGAGGGTGGACGTTACGACGCGGCGAGGCCGTAGCGCCGGCGCAGCAGATCGGCGAGCGCCTTGCCGAGCGCCGATACGGCGAAGACCACCAGGATGTAGATCGCCGCGGTCGCGGTCAGGATTTCGATCGGATCGAGCCAGGTATTGACGATCTTCTGCGACTGGAACATGAGGTCCTGGACGGTTATCACTGAAACCAGCGTCGACGATTTCACGATGACCGTGAACTGGTTGACGAGCGAGGGCGCCACCATGAGGAGCACCTGCGGCAGCACGATGCGGCGGAAGACCAGCGGGTGGGACATGCCGGCGGAAAGCCCGGCTTCGCGCTGGCCGCGCGGCACGGCCTCGATGCCGGCGCGAAACGTCTCGGCGAGGTAGCCGCTCGATTGCAGCGCGAGGGCGACCCAGCCGGCAGTGAAGAACGAGCCCGGCCAGCCGAAAAGCTCGGGCCAGACATAGTTGACCCAGAGCAGCTGGACGAAGATCGGCGTCGCGCGGAAGAACTCGATGAGGGCGATCGCCACCTGCCGCAGCGGGCGCACGTAGAGGCGCACCAGGCACAGGACGAGACCGCCGAGGATCGCCGCGGCGAAGGCGATGAGGCAGATCTCGACCGTGACGACGAGCCCGTCGAGCAGCAGGTGGCGCTGGTTCCAGACCAGGCGCTCCCAGTTGCCCATCAGGCGTACACCTTCTGGCGCCAGCGCTCGGCAGCCGCGCGGACGAGGCTCGCCGCGAGGAAGACGATGGCGAAGTAGGTAAGCGCGGCGCCGGTGTAGAGCGGCAGCGGCCGCATCTCCTGCTGCGTCACCATCGACACCTGGTACATGAGGTCGGGCACGGCGATGAGCGAGACGATCGTCGTCGCCTTGAAGAGCGAGACGAACTGGTTGACCGCCTCGGGCAGCATGCGCCGCACGACCTGCGGCAGGATGACGCGCCAGAGGATGAGGCGCTCCGGCATGCCGCAGGCGCGGCCGGCCTCGATCTGGCCGAGCGGGATCGACTGGATGCCGGCGCGAAAGGTCTCGGCAAAGTAACCGCTGTAGACCAGGCCTAGGGCGATGACCGCGGAGAGGAAGGGCGGGAATTCGAGGCGCCGGCCGATCGCAAGGCCGAGCAGCAGCGGCAGCACGAAATGGATCCACACCACCATCACGTAGTCGGGCGCGTTGCGGAAAATCTCGACATGCAGCGTTCCGGCCCAGCGCAGCGCCCGCCAGCGGTTGACGCGCAGCAGCGCCGCGCCGAGACCGAGGATCAGGGCGGCGGCGGCGGCGCAGGCGAAGACATAGAAATTGAACGCGAGACCCTTGAGGAGGATCGCGCGGTATTCCCAGAAGACGGCGGGATTGAGCGCTTCGGCGAGGGCCGCGGACAAGGCGGCGCGCCTATTGCACGTACTTCGGCAGGTACTTCGACAGGAACTGCCGGCAGCGCTCCGACTTGGGCGCGCCGAACACCTCCTCAGGCGCACCAGCCTCCTCGATGAGGCCGTTATGCAGGAAAAGCACGCGGTCCGACACCTCGCGCGCAAAGCGCATCTCGTGGGTGACGACGATCATCGTCGTGCCGTCGCGGGCGAGATCGCGCATCACGGCGAGCACCTCGTCGGTGAGCTCGGGATCGAGCGAGGAGGTGGCCTCGTCGAACAGCATCGCCTTGGGCTGCATCGCAAGGGCGCGGGCGATCGCCACGCGCTGCTGCTGCCCGCCGGAGAGCCGCGCCGGGTATTCCCCGGCCTTATCGAGGAGATGCACGCGCCGCAGGCATTCGAGCGCGAGCTCGCCCGCCTCGCTGCGCTTGAGGCCGCGCACGCGGCGCGGCGCCTCGACGACGTTGCCGAGCACCGTCATGTGCGGCCAGAGGTTGAACTGCTGGAACACCATGCCGAGATCGCGCCGCAGCCGGTTGATCTCTGCGATCGGGCGCGGCTTGCGCTGCCCGTCGCCGGCGACGCGGAAATGCATCGGCTCGCCGTCGATGTAGATCTCTCCCGCGCTCGGCGTCTCGAGGTGGTTGATGCAACGCAGGAGCGTGCTCTTGCCGGAGCCGCTCGCGCCGATCATGCTGACGACGCTGCCGCGCGGCACATCGAAAGACACGCCCTTCAGCACCGCGAGCGGGCCGAAGCTCTTGTGTACGTCGACGACGCTGATCGCGGGGATGCTCGACACGGCTCGCTCGCAGTGGAATATCATACTTTGACCAGGAGGGCCGCATGAGCGACAGCCACAGCAACAGCAAGCGCGATTTCCTCAAAGGCGCGGCGCTGGTGGGCGCGGCGGCCGGGTTCGCCGGCGCGCTGGCGCCGCGCGAAGCGATGGCGCAGATGCTCGAGACGGGCATCCGCGAGGACTCCGCGCTCGCCAAGATCAAGAAGGAAGGCGTGATGCGGGTCGGATTCTCCCAGACCGGCCCGTGGTTCTACCGCGATGCCAAGAGCGGCGAGCTCGGCGGCATCTACAAGGACGCGGTCGAGCGTCTCGCCAAGGAACTCGAGGTGAAGGTCGACTGGAAGGAGGTCACGTTCGCGAACTCGACGATCGGCCTGCGGCGCGGCGACTACGATCTCTACGGCTCGTCGCTGACCTACACGATCGCGCGGGCGCTTACCGTCAACTACGTCGGGCCGCTTTGGTCCAAAGGCAGCCTGCTCCTCATCCACAAGGACAACGCCGGAAGGCTCAAGACGGCGGCCGACGTCAACGACCCGAACGTCAGGGTCTCGGTCACGGCGGGCGCCAGCGAAGAGCTGCGCATTCCCGTGCTCTGGCCGAAGGCGAAGGTCGTCGCGACCGCGGGCCAAGTGACGCTCGGCGCCGAGCCGGTGCGCGCCAAGAAGGCTGAGGTATGGATGAGCGGCGACAGCGACGTCATCCTCTTCTCCAAGCGCAACCCGTGGTCGGCGGTGATCGAGCCCGAGAAGCCGATCGACAAGCGCCCGAATACCTGGGCGGTGCGCTATGGCGACCCGGAGTGGAAGCAATTCCTCGACATGTGGGCGACGTTCCTCACCGTGAATGGTGAGATGGAAAGACTCTTCAAGCACCATATGGAGAAGCTCGGCGCGGCTTGATCGTCGACTGCCACGCGCACGTCTTCGAGAACTGGCACGGCGCCTGCGGCCACAGCTCGCGCGCCGTCCACCTCAAATACCTGCAAAAGGTCGTGACGCGGCCGGCGGCGCGCGCCTTCCGCGCGCGCGATGGCAAGGAAGTGAAACCGACGATGCTGTTCCGCCAGGGCGACAATACCTGGGCGGGCCTCGTCGACGTCGATTTCCGGGTCGGGTGCTATGGCCAGCTCGCCTTCACCTACGAGAGCGAGGACTACTACGTGCAGTACATGCCCGTCGGGATGCAGGAGATCGTCTGCCCGCCCGACTTCCTGATCGCGCAGATGACCTATGCCGGCGTCGACCACGCGATCCTCCAGGCGGGCGGCGGCTATGGCGCGATGAACGACTACAACGCGTTCGCGCAGGGCCAGCACCCCGGGAAATTCACTGGACTCCTGCATGTCGACGAGGCGCTCGCCGACCGCGACTCAGTGCTCGCCGAAGTCGATCGCGCTCACCGGCTCGGCCTCAAGGGCCTCTACTACTCGCAGGATTTCTCGCGGCACGGCTACGAGCGCAATGTCGACCACGCCGCGTTCGCGCCGTTCTGGGAGAAGATCGTCCGCCTCAGGCTGCCGGTCTTCGTCGAGCTTTCATCGACGCCGAGCTACGACGCGGCGGGTTACCTGGGGAACCTGCTCGCGCTCGGGCGGCTCCTGAAGCGCCATCCCGCGCATCCTTTCGTCTGTGTGATGGGTCCGCCGGCCGGGTATTTCGCGCGCGGCGGGAAATGGGAGATCCCGGACGAGGCGCTCGAAGTCTATCGCCGCGACAATCTGCTCCTCGAAGTCATGTTCCCGATTACCTGGGGCGGCGTCTGGGACTACCCCTACACGGAGGCGCAGGAGCTGATCCGTGGCATGCGCGATCGTTTCGGCGCCGGGAAGCTCGTCTGGGGCTCCGACATGCCCAATGTGGAGCGCTTCTGCACGTACAAGCAGAGCCTCGATTACGTGCGCCGCCACTGCGGATTCCTCAGCGCAGCGGAGAAGGACCGCATCCTCGGCGATAACGTCGCGGCGCTCTTCGGATTGATGCGGCCGGTCGCGAAGAGCCTTTGAGCTGAGAGAGAGGGCTCCAGGAATCAGATCTTGCTGATTCATTTCGACCACCCCGGCCGAAATCGACCTGCCTGTCTCGCGTCAAGCCGCAGTTCCTTTCGAATCCCGGCGTCCACCAAGCCAGCGGGCGCAAGACTTCGAAGCAACCGCATGCGGCGCGCGAGAGCACCGGCTGTATATCGGAGTTTCGGGCGAGGCGCGCGAGCAGCTTTCAGCACAACGTCGGCCACCACTCCAGGCTCGTCTGCAGCCGCCAGCACCTCCTTCATCTGCTTGCCCAAGGCCACACGAACCTCGCGGTACTCATCGAGCTTGGAGTCGGGCTCAAGGAAGTTCGCGTCGAACTGCGTCTTCGTGTACGCAGGTTCGACGACCGTGACCCGGATGCCCCTCGTTCGGAGCTCGTGGTCGAGCGATTCCGAGTAACCTTCGATCGCGTGCTTGGTTGCGGAATAAAGCGCCATGTACGGTGCCGGCAAGAAGCCCAGCACGGAACCGATGTTGATGATGCGACCGCTCCCCTGGTACCGCATGTGGGGCACAACGGCTCGCGTCATCCGCACGATCCCGAAGAAGTTCGTATAGCCGCGTTACTTCCCTGACAGCGGCTTCGACTGATTCGTCGCTGGTCACGTCGAGGGGCAGCATCTCGAACAAGCGCTGGCCCGCTAGGGCTGCCCGTCTGCTCGTGCCGTAGACCTTGTAGCCAGCCATCGCAAGCCGCGTCGCCGTGGCTTCGCCGATGCCTGATGAGGCGCCCGTAACGAGCGCTATCTTGCTCTTCATGATGTCGTTCCTTTGTAAAAGCTAGCTCTGCCGGCGGGGCACGATGAGGTTGCCGACGAACACCTGTACGGCCTCGCCCTTCTGGTTGCGGGTCGTGGTGCGCACTTTGATCACTCCCTGATTCGGGCGCGATTTCGAAGGCCGGACTTCGAGCACCTCGCTCTCGACGCTCAGCTCGTCGCCTGGCCGCACCGGCAGCGGCCAGCGAAACTCGTCGAAGCCGGCGCCGACGATGCCGCCGGCGGGTTTGAGCTCGCTCTGGACGAGTAGGCGCATCGTGAGCGCCGCGGTATGCCAGCCGCTCGCGGCCAGTCCGCCGAAGATGGTGCGGCGAGCTGCGTCTTCGTCGAGGTGGAAAGGCTGCGGATCGAATTCCGCCGCGAACGCCTTGATGCGCTCCTTGCCGACGGTGATCCGGCCAGAGCCGTAGACCTGGCCCGCGGCGAAGTCCTCGAGATATTTTTCGCTCACGTCAGCGATCTCCTTTGCAGCGGCCACATCAGCGGGCCGAACCACGCGCCGCCGGCGACGGCCGCGGCATTAATGAGTCCGAAGGCCGCCAGCGCCAGGCTTTGCGCGAGGAACACATGCGACAGGTTGCCACTCCAGCGCAGCGCGAGCGAGCCGACGAGCGCGGCGATCGCGAGGCGCGTCAGATTGGCGATCAGGGGCCACAGCAAGCGGCCGGCGCCTTGCGAAGCGAAATACAGCGCGAGCGCGAGCCCCAGCATGCCGTAGAACGGGCCCACGACGCGCAGGTAGCGCGCGCCCGCGTCGAGCATGTCGGGATTGCTGTCGAAGAGCGAGAGCCAGGCCATCGGAAACGCCGCGGCAGCGAGCCCGATCGCTTCGGTGAGTACCACGGCGATCGCGGCGCCGATCCACGCGGTGCGCAGCGCGCGCTCGCGCTTGCCCGCTCCGATGCTCGTGCCGACCATCGCCACCAGAGGACCGCCCAGTCCGAAGACCAGCGGCACCAGCAGATACTCAAGGCGCGAGCCGGTTCCGTAGCCCGCGATCGCGGCGGCTCCGAAACTGCCGGCGAGCGACGTGCCGATCATGATGGTGAGGTTGGTGGACGCCGTCACGAGCGCGGCCACGGCGCCGACGCGCAGGATCTCCCTGAAGAGTGGCCACCGAAAGCCCGTCGCACGCAGCGATGGACGCAGCACGCTCCTGCCCGACCAGAGATAGGCGGCGAGCGCCAGGGAACCCAATGCGTAATAGGCAATGAACGCGAGCGCGCCGCCCGCGATCCCGAGCGCCGGAAACGGTCCCCAGCCGAAGATGAGCGCCGGCGAGAGCGGAATCACGACCAGGGCGCCGACGCAGATCACCGAGGCCGGCAACGCCATGTTGCCCGTGCCGCGGATGACCGCGGCGAGCGAATTGAAGAGCCACACGAGCACCGCGCCGGCGAAAACCCAGTTGGAATATGTCAACGCCGCTGCGAGAGATGGACCGCTGCCGCCCATCGCCTGGTAGAGCGCGCGGCCGCCGCCGAGCACGCCGAGCATGAATGCGGCGCCAAAAGCGAGCGCGATCACGAGCGCATGCAGCGCCAGGGCATCGGCCTCCGCGCGGCGGCCGCCGCCCAGGGCCCGCGCGATGGCCGAGGCGATGCCGCCGCCCATCGCGCCGGCGGACATCATCTGCATCAGCATCACTACGGGAAATACCAGCGCAACCCCGGCGAGCGCGTCGGTGCCGAGCTTGCCGATGAAATAGGTTTCCACGAGGCCGACCGCCGCCTGCACCACCATGACCAGCACATTGGGCGCCGCGAGCCGCAGCAGGGTGGCGGCGATCGGCGCCTCGAGCAGCGCGCGCGTCCGCGGGTCCATGCGAGCGCTCATGACGGCTGCATAAATATGACGTTTGTCATATTGCTAGCCAAAAAAATCAGCCGATTGCGCTACGGATGAGCTCGCGCGCGGCCTTGCGGATTTCCCTGGAAAGCTGCGGATCGTCCACCGCGCGAGCGACCATAAGCGCACCAACCATGCTTGCCACCACGGCCATGGCCTTGTCGTGCGCGGCCTGCTTTCCCCAATCAGGGAACTGGCGCTCAACGAGCCCGATCATGTCCTTGATGCGGCGCTTGACGGCGCGCCGAACTTCCTGCTGCTGGCGCGGCACCTCGCTGCCCGCGGCGGCGAGCGCGCAGCCCATGCCCTGCTCGGGCGCCTCGACGTGCGCGTCGGAGAGATAGGAATCTACGACGGCCATCAGCTCCTCGCCTGGTTTCGCCCGCGCAATGGCCCGCGACAGGTTCTCGGTCGACTCCGCGCCTGCCTGCTCGGCGGCCTGCGCCAGCAGCGCATCGCGCGACGCGAAGTGCGCGTAGAACCCGCCGTGCGTAAGGCCTGCCTCCTTCATCACGTCGGCAACGCCCAAGCCGTCGTAGCCGTGCTTGCGGATGGCACGCGCCGCCGCGCGCAGAATCCGCTCGCGGGTTTTTTCTTTCTTGGAGCCGGCCTTGATCGCCATATGACGTTCATCATATTCTGAACCACACGGCCTGTCAAGCGCCACCAGGAAACCGTCCTGTTCGAGCCGGGTACCGGTTACCACCAGCTCCAATTCGCGCTGTGCCGGTTCCGTGGTCGAGGACCTCACCAGCGACGAGCTCCTCGACGACGAGGACTGAACCCCCTCGCGGGACCGTTCTGCCTAATTTATTAGGCATTACCCTGCTTAAGGCCTAAATTGTTAGGCAACCACCCAGAATTATGTTTGACTGAAACCCAGTACTACGACGCTCCGAACCTGGCGCGAGCATTTCCGCGCCTGCGGCGTATCACCGAAGGATATTGAGTACATCGCACCCGCGTTTCTGCCGCAGTGTTTCTTCTTCGAAAAGCCGCCGCAATCCGAGAAATGAAAGGGCCCTGCGGGGCCTCAGGCTACACTAAGACGTACACTGACCAGCCCGGCAGGTACTTGCTTGGAACGACAAGACTTTATAAAGCCAAAAGGCAGCGCGGATAAGGCTCTCGGGGCAACCGGAGATTCAAGCCACACCCCCATGATGCAGCAGTACCTGCGCATCAAGGGCGAGCATCCCGACATCCTGGTGTTCTACCGGATGGGCGATTTCTACGAGCTGTTCTACGACGACGCCGAAAAGGCGTCGCGCCTGCTCGACCTCACCCTCACCTCGCGCGGCGTGTCGGCAGGCACGCCGGTGAAGATGGCCGGCGTGCCCGCCCACTCGGTGGAGCAGTACCTCGCCAAGCTGGTGAAGCTCGGCGAGTCGGTGGCGATCTGCGAGCAGATCGGCGACCCGGCCACGGCGAAGGGGCCGGTCGACCGCCAGGTGACGCGCATCGTCACGCCGGGAACGCTGACCGACGCGTCGCTGCTCGAGGACAAGTCGGACAACATCCTGTTGTCGCTGTCGAGAGACAAGTCCACGGTGGGGCTGGCCTGGCTGTCGCTCGCGAGCGGCGCGCTGCGCGTCGCCGAAGTCGCGCCGCAGGCGCTCGCCAACGAGCTCAGGCGCATAGGGCCCGCGGAGGTCCTGGCGGCGGACGACTTCGTGCTGGATGGATTCTTCGTCACGCGGCTTCCCGCCTGGCATTTCGACGTAGACGGCGGGAAGAGAAAGCTCCTGCAGCAGCTCGGCGCGGCGACGCTCGCCGGGTATGGCTGCGAGGATCTTACGGTCGCGATCGGCGCGTGCGGCGCGTTGCTCGAGTACGCCGGCAAGACGCAAGGTCAAGCGCTCGCGCACGTCACCGCAGTGAAAGCCGAGCGCGCCGGCGAGTACGTGAGGCTAGATGCGGCGACGCGCCGCAATCTCGAGCTCACCGAGACATTGCGCGGCGAGCCTGCGCCGACCCTGTTCTCGCTGCTCGACGAATGCGCGACCGGCATGGGCAGCCGGCTCCTTCGTCTCTGGCTGCATCACCCGTTGAGGGACCGCGCCGTGCTGGCGAGCCGGCACGAGGCCGTCGCAACGCTGCACGATACGGGTCTTCACAAGATCCTGCGCGGCATGTCCGACGTCGAGCGGATCACCGCCCGGGTCGCGTTGCGCAGCGTGCGGCCCCGCGAGCTCGCCGGGCTGCGCGAGAGCCTGAAGCTGCTGCCGGAGCTGGTCGCCGCGATACCGCATTCGAGCCTGCTTGACGAGCTGCGAGCCGATCTCGCGCTGCCCGGCGCTTGTGTTGACCTCTTGGAGAAAACCCTCGACATCGAGCCCTCGGCCCGCGTGATCGACGGCGGCGTGATCGCCGACGGACACAGCGCGGACCTCGATGAGCTGCGCCAGTTGCAGACCAACGCCGGGGACTTTCTGGTGGCGTTGGAGGTCCGCGAGCGCGAGCGCACGGGAATTCCCAACCTGCGCGTCGCCTACAACCAGGTGCACGGCTACTACCTCGAAGTGACGAACGCACACGCGGGCAAAGTGCCGGACGACTACCGCCGCCGGCAGACGCTGAAGAACGCCGAGCGTTACATCACGCCGGAGCTGAAGGCGTTCGAGGACAAGGCCTTGTCCGCCCGCGACCGCGCCCTGGCGCTCGAGAAATCGCTCTACGAGGAGCTGCTTCAGTCGCTGCAGGTCCATGTGCCGGTCCTGCAGCGGATCGCGCGCGGCCTTGCGCAAATCGACGTCCTGTGCAGCTTTGCCTCGGTCGCGGCGAAACGCAATTACAGCCGCCCGGCGTTCGTGCAGGACAGCCTGATCGAGCTTGAGGCAGGCCGTCACCCGGTGGTCGAGGGACAGATCGACAGTTTCATCGCCAACGACTGCCGGCTGTCGCCGGCGCGCCGCCTGCTGCTCATCACCGGCCCCAACATGGGCGGCAAGTCGACCTACATGCGGCAGGTGGCGCTCACGGTGCTGATGGCGCATATCGGCTCGTTCGTTCCCGCCCAAGCCGCGCGTATCGGCCCGATCGACCAGGTGTTCACCCGCATCGGGGCTGCGGACGATCTCGCCGGAGGGCGCTCGACCTTCATGGTCGAAATGACCGAGAGCGCCAGCATCCTGCACAACGCCACGGAGAAAAGCCTGGTGCTGATGGACGAGGTCGGGCGCGGGACCTCGACCTTCGACGGCCTCGCGCTCGCCTGGGCCATTGCCAGGCACCTGGTGGAAAAGAACCGCTCCCTGAGCCTGTTCGCCACACACTACTTCGAGATGACGCGCCTTGCGCTCGACTACGAAGAGGTCGCCAACGTCCATCTCGACGCGGTAGAGCACAAGGACAGCGTGGTGTTCCTGCACGCGGTGGAGGAAGGACCCGCCAGCCAGAGCTACGGCCTGCAGGTCGCCGGGCTCGCCGGAGTGCCGAAGTCGGTGCTCCGGCAGGCGCGACGCTATCTCCAGGTGCTGGAGGATTCGAGCCTGGCGTCGTCGCAACAGAGAGACCTGTTTGCACGCAGCAAGCCCGAGGAGCCGGAACCCTCCCCGGACGCGCTGCGCGACGAGCTGGCGAAGCTCAATCCCGACGAGCTTTCGCCGCGCGAGGCGCTCGAGCTCCTTTACCGCCTGAAAAAGCTGCAGTGATCGACGTCGGGGCCAACCTGACGCACGCCGCCTTCCGCGCCGATCTCGACAAGGTCGTCGCGCGCGCGCGCGCTGCCGGCGTCGCGCCCGTCGTGGTGACAGGCACCACCGTGGAGGAGAGCCGCGCCGCGCAAGAAGTCGCAGACAAGCATGGCTTCTACGCTACGGCAGGCGTCCATCCCCATCACGCCCGTGAATGCGATGCGCAAACCATCCTCGTGCTGCGCGCGCTGGCGAAGCACCCGCGGGTCGTGGCGATCGGCGAATGCGGGCTCGATTTCAACCGCAACTACTCCCCCCGTCCCGACCAGGAGAAATGCTTCATCGCGCAGCTCGAGCTCGGCATCGAGCTCGGCAGGCCGCTGTTCCTGCATTCACGCGACGCGCATCCGCGATTCGCCGAGATCCTCGATCACCACAAGGTGAAAAAAGCGGTTGCGCACTGCTTTACCGGCGGCAAAGAGGAATTGCACGCCTACCTCGACCTCGGCCTCTACATCGGCATCACCGGCTGGATCTGCGACGAGAGGCGCGGCCGGCACCTGCTCGAGCTGGTGCGCGAGATTCCCCGCGACCGGCTGCTTCTCGAGACGGACTCGCCGTACCTCACGCCGCGCGATCTCAGGCCCCAGCCCAGAGGTCGGCGCAACGAGCCTGCTTTTTTGCCGCACATCGCGCAAACTGTTGCCCGCGCGGTCGGCCGCCCCGTGGCAGAAGTGGCCGCCGAGACCTCGCGCAATGCGCGTACGCTTTTCGCCATCGATGAACCTGGCTCATCTTCTGCTGCAAAGCGCCCGCCGGCTGCCTGAGCGGCCCGCGCTCGCCGCAGGGCGCCAGGCGGTCCGCAGCTATCGCGACCTGGCAGCGCGCGTTTGCGGGATCAGCTTCTCCCTGAAATCCAGGTTCAAGCTCGCGCAGGGCGAGCGCGTCGCGCTGGCGATGAAGAACTGCCCGCAGTACTACGAGGTGCTTTTCGGCTGCTGGCACGCCGGCCTGGCCGCCGTGCCGATGAACGCCAAGCTCCACGCCAGGGAATTCGCCTACATCCTCGAGAATGCAGGCGCTCGGCTCTGCGTCGTCAGCCCGGAGCTGCAGGCGGCGATTCCGCGCGGCATCCTGGCGAGCGAATTGGAGTCGGATGAAGAAGCGGTTCCGGCCGATGTTCGCCCTGACGATGCCGCCTGGCTGTTCTACACCAGCGGCACCACGGGAGTGCCGAAAGGCGCGGTGCTCACGCACCGCAACCTGTGGGCCCAGACCCTGGCGTATTTCGCCGACATCGACAAGCTCGGGCCGCGCGACGCGGTGCTGCACGCGGCGCCGCTGTCCCACGGCTCCGGCCTCTACGGCCTGCCGCACTTCGCCGCCGGCGCGGTGAACGTGATCCCGGAAAGCGGCCACTTCGAGCCGCAGGAGATTTTCGACCTGCTCGATCACTGGCAGAACACGTCGTTCTTCGCCGCGCCGACGATGATCGTCCGGCTGCTCTCCAGCGCGGGCGCGCGCACGCCGCGCCACCTGAAGACCCTCATCTATGGCGGCGCGCCGATGTATGTCGCCGATTCGCTGCGCGCGATCGACCTGTTCGGGCCGCGCCTCTACCAGCTCTACGGGCAAGGGGAAGCGCCTATGACCATCACCGGACTTCCTCAGGAGCTTCACAGCAAGAATTCTGTCGAGCGCCTTTCCACCTGCGGTTTCGCGCGCACCGGCGTAGAAGTCAGGATCGTCGACGCCGCCGACGACGCTGTTCAGTGCGGGGAAACAGGTGAAATCGTGACCCGCTCCGATTGCGTCATGGCGGGCTACTGGAACAATCCCGCGGCCACCGAAACAACCTTGCGCGGCGGCTGGCTGCATACCGGCGACCTCGGCAGCCTCGACGCCGCGGGCTTTCTCACCATCAAGGACCGCTCGAAGGACATGATCATCTCGGGCGGCTCGAACATCTACCCGCGCGAGATCGAGGAAGTGCTGCTCAGGCACCCGGCGGTCGCCGAGTGCTCGGTCGTCGGCAGGCCGCACCCCGAATGGGGCGAGGAAGTGGTGGCCTTCATTGTTTCAACGGCCCGCGTCAGCCCCGAGGACCTGGATCTGCTGTGCAGGGAGAATATCGCCCGCTTCAAGCGGCCGCGCGAGTACCGCTTCGTGGACAGCCTGCCGAAGAACCACTACGGCAAGGTGCTGAAGACCGAGCTGCGCGCGCAGCTTGCCTAGGGATTGCAGCAGTCGCCCAGACGGTAGTCCGGGTCGCTCATCTTGTAGACCTCGCGCACGATTCCGTCCGGCGAGGCCTGCACGTACACCGCATAGGGAACCGGGCTCGAAACGCTGCGCATGCGGTACTCGAGGATCTCGCGTTGCATCCGCTGGAAGTTCGTGTCCGTATACGGCGGGCCGAAAAGCTCGCGCACTTCGTCGAGCCGCGTTTTGCCGGGAACGATCCTCGCGAGGTTCTCGTCGGTGAGCCGCTGCTCGATCGCGACCAGGCGTGCGTCCGAGCCGAAGCGCGCGACGTAGGTTGCCTGGCCATAGGGCTGCCGCGGGAAGTAAAGCCAGGTCTCGCCGTCGTGGACGCGCTTGTCGGCTGCAGGACCCATCACGCGCTCGACTTCGGCTGCGGGGGTGCCGGGCGCGAGGCCGCGGCCGTCGAAGCTCGCGCAGCCCGCAACGATTAGCACCGCAATTGCCGTCAGCAGAAATTTCATGCTCATCTCCTGAAGCTCGTGCGGTGGCCGGCGCCAAGCCGCGGAATTTCCGGATCGTCCATATAGTAGACCTCGCGCACGACGCGGTCGGGCGAGAGCTGAACGAAGAGCGCCTTGGGAAACGGGAACACCTGCATCTTGTAGGTCCAGATCTCGCGCTCCATGCGGGCAAACTGGTCCACCCGGTACGGCGGCCCGACGAGGTCGAGGACCTGATCGGCGGTGGTCTTGCCGCGCTCGATCCTGGCGATGTTCTCCTCGGTGAGCCGTTGCTCGATGGCAACCAGCCTGCCGTCGGCGCCGACGCGCGCCGCGTAGCTTCCGTCGCCGTAAGGCATCCGCGGAAACCACAGCACGGTCTCGCCGTCCGGCCCGGGGCGCTTGGCCGCCGCGGGGCCCATGACCGCTTCGACCTCGGCTGCGCTCGACTGGCCGGGCGCCAGCCCGCGGCCGGAATAGCTCGCGCACCCGGCGAGCAGGACCACGCATACCGCGGCGATGATCGTTTTCATGCCTGTCTCCGGACCACTTCAATCAGCTTACGCGCCGGGTCGACGCGCACCCAGTCGCCGCTGCGGAACACTTCGCCCGGATGCGGCGTCCAGCCTGCGGTGATCGGGATGCCGGCGAACACCGCGCCCTGCACCATCACCGGATTGGTCACACCGAATATGAACGCTTTGGGAGCGATTTTCTTCCACTTGATGTCGTAAAAAGCCCAGCCGGCGGCGATGCCGCCTTTGGCGGTCGGAAAAAAACAGACCTTGTCGACGATGCTCATGCCTTCGAGCTTGTGGCCCGGCTTGGTGATTATTCCAGACCAGCGATCCAAGTCATAGCGAGGCGAGAAGCCTTCCTCGGAGATGAGCGCCTCGCCTTCCACTATCGCGCCATAAGCTTGCCCGACCCTGACAATGCTCACCTCAACTCCCCGCTGCAGGCGATCTCGACGCAGTCCGCGGTGCGGCGCAGGATCGTGTTGAAGCGGTGCGCGCCGATGATGTTCACGATCTTCGCCGAGTTCGACACCATGTTGGTCCAGCGGTTCGCGCGGCGCAGGGACGACAGGTTCTGCAGGATATAGAAGCACACGCCTTCCAGGATAGTCACCCCGGCGCCCTCGAGGACTTTCGCGTAGCCCAGCGCGCGCGAGCGCGCCAGCACCGCGGCGTTGGTCGTCACGAAGCACGACGACCCCTCCTTCACCTTGCGGCCGTCGAAGAGCTGCGCCAGCCCCTTCATCTCCAGCAGCGACTGCTGCGGCCCGGAGAACACGACCAGGCGCGCGTCGCCGTCCCCCAGGCTATAACCGGCATAAACGTTCTGGATGTCTTTTTCTGAAACTGCGAATTTCTGTTCAGGTATTTCGGACGGAGCTTCGGGCGTGACGCCCACGAAATGAAACATTGCCATCGAGCCGTAGCTCGCGAGGGCGGCGCCGAGATGCTTGAGCTCATCGGCCGTCGGCGTGCGCCGATAGCCATGAAACACCGGCACGGCGAAGTAATCCTGGCGCGATTCGCCCACCAGCTTGCCCACCGCCCCCCAGTCGGCCAGATCGTCGAGCGTTGCACGCAGCTCGACTGAAAACGTCCCTTTCCTGTGGTCGTCGAGATGAAATCCAT
Source organism: Betaproteobacteria bacterium (assembly GCA_005881595.1). Classification (GTDB taxonomy): domain Bacteria; phylum Pseudomonadota; class Gammaproteobacteria; order Burkholderiales; family SG8-39; genus SCGC-AG-212-J23. The sequence goes on from VBBY01000053.1 coordinate 49,392, forward strand.
ACTCCGGAGTGCGGCCGGTCAGCGCGGCGGCAAGCGCCGCAGGGCCGGACTCGAAGTTCGAGCGCGCGCCGAATACCGAATTCGCGTAGATCACGGTTCCGGTGTCGCCCCAGGCGACGTGCTCGCCGAGGCGCGGCTGGTACCCGGTCTGGTAGTTGATGCAGGTGTCGGTGGTGACGACCTCCATGCGCCGCAGGCACTGGATGAGCTCGCGCTCCTTCGCCACCTCGGCTGGGTCCTGCCCCAGCCGCTCGCAGTGCGCGAAATCGATGCAGCGCGCGTTCGTGGTCGCGCCGACGCGGCAGCGCGCGCCGAGGCGCACTTCCTCGCGCAGGAACTCGAGGCCGCCGTCGCCCATCACCTCGATGTCGCCCATCAGGTGGACATTGGTGACCGGAACCATGCGCTTTGCCTGCCAGAAGCGGCCGACCTCGACCTGGTACTCGAGCGCGCGCCTGGTCGCCTCCCCAAGCTTGCCGGCGAGGATCTCGCGTTCCTCGGCCGTCAATTCCAAGCGCTATTCGCCCTTGCCGGGCTCCGCCGTGAAGTACTTTTCGAACTTGCCCGGCTCATCCTTGTGGGCATCGGCATCCGGCGGCGGGGTTCCCTTGCGCGTGATGTTCGGCCACTTCACCGAGAAATCGGCGTTCATCTTGAGCCACTTCTCCGCCTTGGGGTCCGAGTCGGGAAGGATCGCCTTGGGCGGGCACTCCGGCTCGCAGACCCCGCAGTCGATGCACTCGTCGGGGTGGATCACCAGCATGTTCTCGCCCTCGTAGAAGCAGTCGACGGGGCAGACCTCGATGCAGTCCATGTACTTGCACTTGATGCAGTCTTCGGTGACGACGTAGGTCATGCATTGATTATCGCATTCCGCGCCCCCACTTTCGCCATGTCATGGAAGTGGGAATAAGCAATTTCCAGCAGGAAGTGATCGACTCGTCGGCCAGGCAGCCGGTGGTCGTCGACTTCTGGGCGCCGTGGTGCGCGCCATGCCGCGCGCTCACCCCGGTGCTGGAAAAGCTCGAGCGCGAATACGCCGGCCGCTTCAAGCTCGTCAAGATCAACGTCGACGAGAACCAGGAGCTCGCCGAGGCCTTGCAGGTGCGCTCGATCCCCGCCGTGTTCGCGTTCCGCGACGGCAGGCCGCTCGGGCACTTCCTCGGCGCGCTGCCGGAATCGCAGGTGCGCGCCTTCATCGAGCAGGCTCTGCCCTCGCCCTTCATCGAGGTGATGGACCGCGCGGAAAGGCTTATCGAGGAAGGGCGCGTCGACGACGCGGAAAAGCTGCTGGCCGGGGTGCCGCCGAACATCGACTGGGATACGCGGCTCGAGGCGCTGCGCGCCGCGGTGAGCTTCGCGCGCTCCGGGGCGAACGACGGCGAGCTGAAAGCTAAGCTCGCCGCCAATCCGGATGACCACGAGGCGCGGCTCACGCTGGCGCAGCTCCATGCCGGCGCTCGGCGCTACCGCGAGGCCATGGACCAGCTGCTCGAGATCGTGCAAAGAGACAAGAACTGGCGCGACGGCGAGGCGCGCAGGCAATTGCTCACGCTGTTTACTCTGGCAGCGGGCGAACCCGACCTGGTTTCGGAGTACCGTAGGAAGCTGGCGACAGCCCTGTACTAGGTTCGCGTGCGCATCTCGATCGTCGTCCCGGCCTTCAACGAGGAGCGGCTTTTTGCCGACTCGCTGCGCAGCATGCGCTCCGCCATGGAAGCCTTCGCCGAGCGCGGCTGGCCGGCCGAGCTGATCGTTTGCGACAACAATTCCGACGACCGCACGGCAGAGATTGCGCGGGCTGCCGGCGCGCGCGTCGTCTTCGAGCCCGTCAACCAGATCGCGCGTGCGCGAAACACGGGCGCCGCTCATGCCGCGGGCGAATGGCTCATCTTCATCGACGCGGATTCGCAGCCGAGCCGGGAATTGTTCGCCGAGGCCGCCGAGGCGATGCAAGGCGGCCGTTGCCTTGCCGGGGGTGCAACGCTGGCGTTCCCGGGCTGCTCTGCGGTGGCCCGGGGATGGGTCGCCCTTTGGAACGCGGTAAGCAGGATGACGCGCTGGGCGGCGGGCTCCTTCGTCTTCTGCGAGGCTGCTGCGTTCCGGGAGCTGGGCGGCTTCAACGAGCAGCTCTACGCCGGCGAGGAAATCGACCTGTTCCGCAGGCTGAAGCGCCTGGCGCGCCGCAAGGCCCGCACGGTGGTGATTCTCCACCGCCACCCGTTGCACACCAGCGACCGCAAGCTGCGCCTCTACACGCGGCGCGAGCACCTCGCGTTCCTGCTCAGGACCTGCGCAAGCGCCGGCCGCACGCTGCGCCGGCGCGATCAATGCTCGGTCTGGTACGACGGCCGGCGTTGAGCCAGCGCCGCGGCGCGAGCGGCACAGTCCGCCGGCACCCGGATATCGGCCGATACGCCGGAGCAGCGGACGCCCACCTGCATGGCGAGGCTCAGCTGCCACTCGGATTCCGCGCCGCGCAGGAGCGCGGGGCTCGGATAGCTGGGCGGATACGGGCGGTAGGCGCAGCCGCGCGCCATATCGAATTCGAAGGCGCAGAACTGCTCCTGCTTCTGGGAGCCGATCACCGACGTGCCCTTGACGATCACCCGGTGCTGCCCGGGAAGCATCCTCGCCTCGTACTTCGGTCCGGGATAGCCGACGCCGTCGACGGCGGCGATCTGGACGTCGGCGACGCTCACCCAATCGCGCTCAAAGGCGCTTTCCACGATCGCCAGCTCCGCCTTGGGCCGCGCGGGCCCTTCGTACGCCTTGATCGGCTCGACGGCCGCGCAGCCGCCGAGCGCGAGAATCGCCAGCAGCGCCAGCAGGCGGCGGTGGGACAGGATCATGCAGAGGCCCTTTCGGTCTTGACGAGCAGCGCGTACGAGGCGAAAGATATCGCAGCGCAGGCGGCGACGACCACCGCCATCGGCACGGCGCCTCGCGCGTGGATCCAGCCCACCGCGGCGCTCGCCACGACGCCGGTCAGCGCCTGGCTCGCCCCAAGCAGCGACGACGCCCCGCCGGCGCGATCGCCGAAAGGCGCCAAGGTGACCGCCGAGGCGTTGGAGGCGATCAGGCCGAGGCTGGCGACGGCGAGGAACAGCGCCCCGAACACCCCTGCGAACCCCGCAATGCCGGTCAGCGCGCAGGCGAGGAGCAACAGCGCCGCCACGCCGAGCAGGCACACGCCCCAGCCCAGCACCCGGCGCGGCCCGCGTCCGGCCAGCAGCCTGCGGTTGAGCTGGGACACGGTGATGAAGCCGAGCGCGTTCGCGCCGAAATACCAGCCGAACCGATCGGCGGGGACGCTGAAGAACCGGATGAAGACGAACGGGGCGGCGGCAAGGTAGGCGAAGAAAGCGCCGAACGCCGCAATGAACACCAGGGTCGGCCCGAGAAAGCGCCGGTCGCGCGTCAGTGGCAGGATGCCGGCCAGCGCGCGGCCGACCGAGGGAGCGCGCGCGTCGGGCGGGTGTGATTCCTCGAGAAACAGGAATACCACCGCAACGCAGAACAGCGCGTACGCGGCGAGCACGAAGAAAATCCAGTGCCACGAGCCGCTCACCAGGAGCCAGCCGCCGGCGAGCGGCGCGAGGATCGGCGCGACGCCCATGACCAGCATCATGAGCGACAGCACGCGGGCCGACTGCAGGGCGTCGAACCGGTCGCGGATCACCGCGCGAATGACGACCATGCCCGCCGAGCCGCCCAGCGCCTGGGCGAAGCGCAGCAGCACGAAGCTGTCGATGCTGTGGGCGAGCGCGCAGCCCGCCGACGCGAGCGCGAACAGGCCGAGCCCGGCGAGGAGCGGGCGCTTCCGCCCGAAGCGGTCCGTGAGCGGGCCGAAGGCGAGCTGCCCCAGCCCCATGCCGAACAAGTAAGCCGACACGGTGTGCTGCACGCGCGCCGTGCTGGCCGCGAATTCCGCTTCCAGGGTCGGCAGCGCCGGCAGGTACATGTCCAGGGCGAGCGGACCGGTCGCCATGACCGCCCCGAGCACGAGCGTGAGCCGGGCTATCCCTTCACGCACAGCACCTGCTTGAGAGTGTGCAGCGGCTCGACGAGGTCGGCCTGGTTGGCCATCACCTCGTCGATGTCCTTGTAGGCGCCGGGGATCTCGTCGAGCACGCCCTTGTCCTTTCGACACACGACTCCTGCCGTCTGCTGCTCCAAGTCTGCAACGGAAAACCTTTTCTGGGCGGCGTGGCGACTCATGCGGCGTCCCGCGCCGTGGGCGCAGGACTGGAAGCTCTCGGCCGCGCCCTTGCCGCGCACGATGTAGCTGCGCGCCCCCATGCTGCCGGGGATGATGCCGAGCTCGCCCCGGCCGGCGCGGATCGCGCCCTTGCGCGTCAGCCAGACGTGCTCGCCGTAGTGGAACTCGCGCTCGACGTAGTTGTGGTGGCAGTTGACCGCCGCGTCGGTCGCCTCGAACGACGGCAGGTGCCGGCGCATCGCCTCGAGCACCAGGTCGATCATCTCGGCGCGGTTGGCGCGCGCGTAGTCCTGCGCCCAGCCGACCGCCGCCACGTAGTCGTCGAAGTGCTGCGCGCCCTCCGGGAAGTAGGCGAGATCGCGGTCGGGCAGCTGGACTTGATTTCTCTGCGCATCGCTTTTCGCCAATTCTATGAAATAGGATCCAATCGCGTTGCCGATGCCGCGGCTGCCCGAATGCAGCATCACCCACACGCGGCCCGCCTCGTCGAGGCAGACCTCGATGAAGTGGTTGCCGCCGCCGAGCGTGCCGAGCTGGTGCGTCCACCTGGAGCGCTTTCCCATCCGCTTCTCTATGCCGGGGTGTTTCTCGAGGATTCCCTTCAGCCCCTTGTGAAACTGCTTCGCCGCATGCGTGCGCACATCGCGGTCCTTGTGCTGGTCGAACCCCACGGGAACATCGCGTTCGATCTGATGGAATATTTTCCTCAAGGACGTTTCATCCAGCTGGTTCCCTGAAAGCGAAAGACGCGTGGCCATCATTCCGCAGCCGATGTCCACGCCGACCGCCGCCGGGATGATGGCGCGCAGCGTCGGGATGACCGAGCCGACGCTCGCGCCGATGCCGAAATGCACGTCGGGCATCGCCGCGACGTGATGGTGCACGATCGGCAGCGTCGAGATGTTGACGAGCTGCTGCCGCGCGACCGGCTCGATCTCGCCGGTATAGACCTTGACCGGGACGCGGCCCTCGTTGATCTCGGTGTGAACCGGCATGGCCCAGTTTAGAGCTTGAGAAGCTTGGCCGCGTTCTCTTTGAAAATTTTTTGTTTTACTTCCGCTCTGATCGGCAGCTTCTCGAACTCCTCCATCCAGCGCTCGGGCGAGATCACGGGGTAATCCGAGCCGAACAGCACTTTGTCCTTGAGCAGCGTATTGGCGTACTGCACGAGGATCGGCGGAAAGTACTTCGGCGACCAGCCGGAAAGATCGATGTAGACCTGCGGCTTGTGCGTCGCCACCGACAGCGCCTCCTCCTGCCAGGGAAAGGACGGATGCGCGAGGATGATCGGCATCTCCGGGAAATCGACCGCGACGTCGTCGAGCAGCATCGGCTGCGAGTACTTCAGCCGGATGCCGCCCCCGCCGCGCGTCGCCGCACCGACGCCGGTCTGCCCGGTGTGGAAGAGCGCCGGCAGCTTCGCTTCCGCGATCGCTTCGTACAGCGGGTAAGCCATGCGGTCGTTTGGAAAGAATTCCTGCACCGAGGGGTGAAACTTGAAGCCCTTGACGCCGTAATCCGCGATCAGCCGTTTCGCCGCGCGCACGCCCTCTGCGCCGCGATGGGGATTGATGCTCGCGAAGGGGATCGCGACGTCGCCATGCTGGTGTGCGAGCTCGGCGATCTCCTCGTTCGTGATCTTGGGGCTCGAGCCCTTCCCGCCATCGACAGTGAACACCACGAAGGCCATCTTCAGCTTGCGGTACATCTGCGCCATCTCGGGCACGGTCTGGTGCTGCGGCTGGTAGCGGAAGTAGCGCCCCATCGCCTGCTGCGACTCGGTGGGAGCATCGTCGACCTGCAGCGCCGACTTCCAGGCGTGCGTATGGACGTCGATGGCGACGATGCTTTCGAGATTCATGGCATGGACCCTGTGCTTAGAATACCGCAGGAAAATCAGGGACAGACCCCAATTTCCAAGCTCAAGCTCTACGCGCTTGCACTGCTCGCCGCGATCACGCTCGTTAGGCCGATTGTCGAGACGCTGATGACCGGCCGCGTCGAGCCTTTCAGCAACTTCGACCTCGGCGGCAGCTTCCTCTCGCTGCTGCCGATCTATTGGTGGTACCACCTCGACAAGGACCAGACCGGGTACCGGGCCGGGCCGCTTCTCAACGTCGGCGTGGCGGCGCTTGCGATCGTCGCGCTCCCGGTGTATTTCGTTCGCTCGCGCGGCTGGAAGCGCGGCGGCATCATCTGCCTTTACGCGCTTGGCGCAGTGGG
>VBBY01000101.1 GCA_005881595.1 Betaproteobacteria bacterium
GCGCCAGCTCGCCTGGCCGAGCCAGAGCAGCCTGGTCTTGCCTTGGGCAAACGCTGACTGAGCGCTCGACAGCAAGGCGGCAACCGCGAGCGCAACTTTGACCATCGACGAAACGTTCATGGTTTCCTCCCTCTGACGAAAATCTAATCCTAATATGACAGCCGCAACCTCTCATCAAGGAACTGCAACCATGCTTCGATTCGCAGCCGTGGCGGCCTTGTTGGCGACTTCGCTATCCACGGCGCACGCCCAGGCTTATCCGAGCAAGCCGATCCGCCTGATGATCGGCTACACGGCGGGCGGTTCGGCGGAAGCTGGCGCACGGCCTCTGGCCCGGGCGCTCGAGCCGCTGCTCGGCCAGCCGCTCGTCTTCGAGTACCGGCCAGGCAACGCGGGCGGGGTGGCGATGGAGGCGATCGCCAGGGCGCCGAACGACGGCTATACGCTCTATTACTTCGACAGCGGCCCCCTTACCGTCGCACCGCATCTCGGCAAGGTCGGCTACGACAACATCAAATCGTTCACTCAGCTCGGCCACGTCTGCGGAAGCGGAAGCATGCTCGTGGTGCATCCGTCGACGCCGTTTTGGAGCGTCGCCGATGTGATTGCGCATTCCAGGCGCGAGCCGGACAAATGGAGCTACGGCACCTCGGGCGTCGGCGGCCCTCACCATCTGTCGGGCGAATACTTCAAGAGCGTGACCGGGGCGAATCTGCTGCACGTGCCCTACAAGGGCGGCGGCCCGGCGATGACCGATCTGATGGGCGGCCAGATCCCGATGCTGTTTTCGTCGCTCGGGCCGGCGGTGGGCGCCGTGAAGAGCGGCAAGATCCGCCCGCTGGCGGTGACCTCGCTCAAGCGCTCGGCTGCGTTCCCGGATGTGCCGACGATGGACGAGCTCGGCTTGAAGGGCTTCGATTCAACCGCCTGGTACGGCGTGCTCGGCCCCGCCGGCCTGCCGCAGGAGGTTGTCGCGCGGTGGACTCAGGCGCTGGCCAAGGTAGGCGCGGACAAGAACTTGCTCGACCAGATCAACGCCACCGGCTGCGACACCGAGATCCTGCCCCCCGCGAAGACGCTCGAGAAGCTCAAGGCGGACTACGAGAAGTGGGGCCGCGTGGTCAAGGAAGCGGGCATCAAGGCTGAATAGGCTGGCACCTGCTGCCCCTCCCCGCTGACTGGTCCGTGGCACGAGCCCGAGCTTTCGTGCGACACTCCGCTCGAGCTTGGCCTCGGCTTTGCAACCAAGAAGGACGCCCATGAGACTCCGAGCAGTGTTTTGCAGCGCCGGCGCAGCTGTCTTCATGTTCGCGGTGAATTGTTCTTGCCTGGCCGCGAGCCCCGACGCCGCAGAAGCTAAGGCCCTTCTCGACAAAGCGGTGGCTTACTTTGATAGCAACGGAGTGGCACGGGCATTCTGCGCATTCAACGACACCAATGGCGCCTTCCACAAGGGTCCGCTCTATGTATTTGCCATCAACATGGACGGAGTTTACTTTGCCCACAGTGCGGCCCCGACCCTCATAGGAACATCGTTGCGCGACACGAGAGATGCCACTGGCCAGCCCATTGGAAACCTGGTCATGGAGGCAGTCACAACTCAGCAGAGTGCTCCGGTGGAATACATGTGGCTCAATTACGAGACCAATAAGGTTGAAAAGAAACATGCCTTTCTGAAGAGAGTGGAAAACTTCGTTCTCGGTGTGGGTTATTACACCCGGTAACATCCGGCGACCGGGTGGTTTTCTCTTGGCATTCTTTACAGTGGCGCGGCGCGCGGCAGGTGCTTGTCCGGGTCGTAGAACGGTAGCCGGGCAACGCCGGCAAGGCGGCCGTCATTCAGCTTGACGAGATCTCCCGGGCGCGTATCTGGAGCCGCGAAACCTAGCGCGATACGCTTTCCGAGCGTCGGCGAATCGCACTCGCTCGTGACATGCGCCAAGGGAAGGTTGGCGCGCGCCGGGCGATCCAGGATCTCGAGTCCGAGCAATTTTCTAGTCAAGCCGAACTTCGAAGGCGAGCTTACCAGCCGCTCGAGGCCGAGCTCGCGCGGGTTGGCGCGGCCGTCGATCTCGCGATCGAAGAGCACGTAGCCCGATTCGATGCGCAGGCTGTCGGCCGCAGCCCAGCTGCACTCGCGCAATCCGCCAATAATCAGCAGCTTCTCGCGCAACGCCGAGGCTTCGGCGGCGGGGACCATCAGCTCGTAGCCGAGCTCGCCGCTGAAACCGAGCCGCGCGGCGATCAGGTTGTCTATTTGAAGAAAGTGGAAGTACTTCAGTGCCTGGACTGGCTCGCTGCCGATGAGGCGCGCGAGGATGCGGCCGCTCGCCGGCCCCTGGAGGGCGAGGATCGCGTATTCGCCCGAGCGGTCGCGGCCGCCGAAGGCGCTGCGGCGCCCGGTGAAAAGCCAGAAGCGCTCGCCGTCCAGGCGCCATACCGTCGCGTCGATGAGAACGCTGCCGTCGTCTTTCAGGAGAAGCGTGTAGGCGATCTGCCCGGGTCTGAGTGCATCGAGGTCGCGCGTCTGAAGAGGTTGAACTTCGGAGTTTCCTCGAAACTCGTAAAGGCCCATGAAGGAAAAATCGAACAGGCCCGCAGAGACCGCCGGCGAGGCGCCGCAGCGCCTTGGCGCTGGCGACATGCGCTAGGCGCACGCCGACGATCAAGCCGGCAAGCTCGAAGACGGTGACGAGCGCGGCGACGCGAAAGTCGATGAACCCATGGCGCAGGTTGCCGAGCGAGCCCGAGCTCGCCGCGATGATCTGCAGCACCTGGCTGGTGGCCACGGCGGCGAGCGGGACGTAGCGCAGGATCACCATCATGGGCACTGAGAAGAGAGGGCCGCCAGCTCCGGAGAAGCCCGAGCCGAAGCCCGCGGCTGCGCCCACGGAGCTGAGCAGCGCTTGCTCGCGCCAGCCGCGGCCGGAGCGATGATCAGCGCTCGAGTGCTGGGGGATGAAGATGTAGACACCGGCGGCGGCGATGATCAGGGCGATGACGACGCTGAGCGGCCGGGCGTCGATGCGCGCTGCGACGGCGGCGCCGAGATAGCCGAAGATCAGGGCGCCGGCGCACACCGGCGCGGCGATGCGCCAGTCGATGCTGCCGCGGCGCTGGTAGAGCCAGGTGCCGAGCAGGCCGGTGAAGAGAAACGTGAACAGCGACGTGGCGGCCGCCTGGTGGATCGAGAGCCCGCCGAACAGCGCGAGGAACGCGACCATCAGCACGCCGCCGACGCCGACGGTGCCGATCAGCAGGCCGACGGACGTTGCAACCGCCGCAAGAAGGATGTCGGAGCTCAGCCTGCGGCGAAAGCGACCAGCTCGCTGGTGAGCAGCACCGCGAGCTTCTTCATGAGGGCGTAGCCGAGGCCGCTGTCGCTTTCCATCAGCGCCGTCAAGGCGCCGCCGTCGATCGCGATGACCTCGCAGGGAGTCAGGCAGTAGGCGGTCGCGATGCGTCGCGGGTGACCCTCGACCAGGGGCGCCCAGCCGAACACCTCGCCGCGGCGGATGATGTCGCCTGCCGAAGTCTCGCGCTTGCCCAGGCCGAGAGTGAATCGCACCATGCCGTCGGCGAGCACGTAGAAATCGTCGACCGGGTCGCCTACGACGTATATGCGCGTGTCCTGCGGAAACGCGCGCACGCGCCCGAGCGCCGCCACGCGATCGAGCTGCGCCCGGGTCAGGCCGGAAAAAAAGCGCGCCTGGCCCAGGACACGCGCCGCGTCAACCGGTTTTTCTCTGTTTTCCAACAATTTGTCTGAACTTCGCGAGCTCGTCTTCCTTCATGAACACGGTGTGCTCGGCGGCGGGGTAGCGGCGGGCGCGCACATCGTCGCGGTAATCGCTCAGCCCCTTCTCGATGATCGGCACCAGGTCGGCGTAGATCTTGGAGTGCCGCGGCGTGTGCTTCTCGTACAGGTGGAACAGGTCCGATCCGATGATGTGCACGCCGTGCGCCCGGTTGCCGGCGCCCAGTGAAATCACGGGGACCGGCAGCGTCGCGGCCAGGTGCTCGCAGACCTCCGAGGTGGTCACCTCGCACATGATCGAGAAGCAGCCGGCGTCGACCATCGCCCAGGCGTCGTCGACCAGCTCCTTGGCGCGCTCGGCGGTCTTGCCCTGCGCGAAAAACCCGCCCAGCTGAGGCATGCGCATAGGCGTGATGCCGATATGGCCCTGCACCGGGATGCCGGCCTTGATGATCGCCTCGATGTACTTGGCGTGGTGCTGGTTGCCTTCGCACTTCATCACCTCGGCGCCACCCTGCGACACGTACTTCGCAGCGTTGTCGACCGCCTGCTGCGCCGAGAGATGGAAGCTCATGTAGGGCATGTCGACCATGCGCAGGCCGTACTTCGAGCCGCGCTTGACCGCCTGCGCCATGAACATCACCTCCTCGAACGACACCGAGGTCGTATCCTCGTGGCCGAACAGCACCATGCCCCCGGTGTCCGAGACGCACAGGATGTCGATGCCGACGCGGTCCGCGACGATCGCAGTCTCGTAGTCGTAGACCGCGAGCTGCACGATCGGCTCGCCCTTTTTCATCTTCTCCATCAGCGTCGGGATCGTGACCTTCTTGCGCGCGGGCTGCTGCGCGACGGGCTTGGGCTCGGCCATGTTTCTCCTCCTCTGGGGAATGCTTGGATAGCAAGACTGCCGTCAGAATGCAAGTGTTTCACAAAGAAACTATGTCAGCGGGAAACGTCCTTGCGCGTGCGCTTGAGGCCCCACTGCCGGCGCCGCATCCACAGCGCCTTGCGGCCGATGCCGAGCATCCTCGCGAGCTCGGTTTCGCTGTGCGAATCCTGAAAGCGCTCGATGACTTCGCGGATGTATTCCTCGATCGCCAGCGGCCGCGCGCCGCCAGGAAGCGGCACCGCGGCGCGCACCATCGGCAGCGCAGGCGCCACCTCGGCCAGGTCGCGGCCGGTGAGCAGGTCCCCTTCGGCGAGGATCACCGCGCGCTCGATCATGTTCTCGAGCTCGCGCACGTTGCCCGGCCAGGGGTAGTTCTCGAGAAACGCCGAGAACTCGGCGTCGAAGCTGCCGACGCGCTTGCCGAGCTTGCGCGCGTGGCGCTCGGCGAAGTGCCGCGCGAGCAGCAGCCGGTCCGGTCCGCGCTCGCGCAAAGGCGGAACCTGGATCGAGATCACATTGAGCCGGTAATACAGGTCTTTGCGAAACTGGCCGCGGTCGACCGCCGCCGCGAGGTCGCGGTGCGTGGCGGCGATGATGCGCACGTCCGCCCCGGAAGGCGGCTGCGCCGACTTCTCCTCGAGCAGGTGCAGGAGCTTCACCTGGACCGCCGGCGCGAGCTCGGCGATTTCGTCCAGGAACAGCGTGCCGCCGCCGGCCTCCCGAATGAGCCCTTCCCTGCGCTCGCCCGCCCTGGGCGCGTGCCCGAAGAGCTCCGTTTCCTGCGCATCGCGCGCCAGCGCGCCGCACTGCACGGAGATGAAGGGGCCTTCGGCGCGCGGGCTCGCATAGTGGAGCGCAGCCGCGGCGAGCTCCTTGCCGGTGCCAGATTCGCCCGAGATGAGGACGCTGGCATCCGTGGGCGCGGCCTTGCGGATCAGCTCGAGCACGCGCCGGATGCCGGGGCTCTCGCCGACGATCGGCCAGGCACCGTAGGCGCTCTTCAGGTTGCGCTTCAGGACGGCGTTCTCGCGCGTGATGCGGCGCTCGTTCAGCGCCCGCGCGACGGCGTGCAGGAGCTCGTCGTTGTCGAACGGCTTGATGAGGTAGTCAACGGCCCCGGCGCGCAGCGCGCCGATGGCGCTCTCCATGGACGAGTAGCTGGTGATCATGATGATCGGTAGCGCGGGATGCACGCCTCGGATTTCGCGGATCGCGTCGAGGCCCGTGCCGTCTGGCAGCTTCAGGTCGGTGATGACGAGGTCGATCCCGGCCGCGCCGCTGCGCGCGATCCCCGCCTTGAGCGTGCCGGCGCGCTCCACGCCATAGCCTTCCCGGCTGAGCAGCAGCTCGATCACCTCCGACAGGCCCGGGTCATCGTCGATCAGGAGCACGCGCGCCCGCATCAGGCCGCACCTTCGCAGAGAGGCAGGAGCAGCTCGAAGCAGGCGCCGCCCTGCGGGTGGTTGTACGCGCGGATCGCGCCGCCCAGCTCGTGCACGATCTCGTAGCTGATGGCGAGACCGAGGCCGGTGCCTTCGCCCGCCTGCTTGGTAGTGAAGAACGGCTCGAACACGCGCTGCAGATTCTCTAGCGGGATGCCAGGGCCGCAGTCGCGGACGGACAGAACCAGCGTCTTCGCGTCGACGATTCGCGCCTGCGCCTCGATCAGGCCCGCGCCCTGCATCGCCTGCGCGGCGTTGAGAAGGATATTGAACAGCACCTGCTGCAGACTGCCGGGCCGGGCGAGCACGGCGGCACCGGGCGCGCCGCGATACTCGACGCGCAGGCCAGCTCCATAGGAGCTGTGGCGCAGCAGCGAGATGGCTTCCTCCACCGCCGCATCCATCGCCACCGGGCCGGGCGGGTCGCTGCCGACGCGGGAGAAGTCGCCGAGCCGCTTCGTGATGGCCAGCACGCGCGCGATGTTCGAGCCGATGGAGGCGAGGCCTTTCTCGAGGGTCTCGGGGGTGACGCCGCGCTTCGATTGCAGGATCTGCAGCATCGAGTGGATCGCCGCCAGGGGGTTGGACACTTCGTGGCACACGCCCGCGACCATGAAACCGAGCGAGGCGAGGCGCTGCATCTGCGCATTGACAGTTTCCTTTTCTTCGCTCACGCGGCGCCCGTGAAGGCCTGGCGCTCGATCGCGCGCTCGTCGATCGGCATGCACAGCGCCGCGGCGATGACCGACAGCGCGATCGCGGCGAGCCACACCGGGAGATACGAGCCGGCGAGATCGAACGCGGCGCCGCCGGCCCAGGCGCCGATGAACGCGCCGAGCTGGTGGCCGAGAAACGCGATCGAGAACAGCGTCGAAAGGTACTTCACGCCGAAAATCTGGCCGACGAGAGAATTGGTGAGCGGAACCGTGGCGAGCCAGGTGACGCCGAGCAGCGCGGCAAAAAGATACGCGCCCGCCGCCGACACCGGCGTCGAAATGAACAGCGCGATCACGAGCGCGCGCACCGCGTAGATCCAGGCGAGCAGCCGCTTCCTGCTGTAGCGCGCGCCGAGCGCTCCCGCGAAATAGGAGCCGGCGATGTTGAACAGCCCGATGGTCGCGAGCGCGGCCATCCCCTCGGCCGGGCTGAGCCCGCGATCCACCAGGTAGGCGGGAAGGTGCGTCATGACGAAGATGGTCTGGAAGCCGCAGACGAAGAAGCTGGCGGTGAGCAGCCAGAAGCCGCGATGCGCGATCGCCTCGGCAAGCGCGGCGCCGATCGACTGGTCGCTCTCGTCGCCTGCGCGATTGCGGCCGGCGAGCGCGGTGCCGAGCGGAATCATCACGAAGGCGCAGGCCCCGAGCACCAGCAGCGCGTTCAGCCAGCCGAAGCGCGAAATCAGCGCCTGGCCCCACGGCAGCATGACGAACTGGCCGAAGGAGCCGCAGGCGCCGGCGATGCCCACCGCGACGCTTCTCCTCTCGGGGGGAAACGCCCGCGCGACCACTGCCAGGACTACGCCGAACCCGGTGCACGCCAGGCCCAGGCCTACCAGCAGCCCGGCGGCGAGATCGAACGCGAGCGGGTGCGTGGAGTACGCCATCGCCCAGAGCCCGAGCCCGTAGGCGAGCCCTCCGGCAATCAGCACGCGCGCCCCGCCGAAGCGGTCTGCGATCGCGCCGGCGACCGGCATGGCGAGCCCCCACACCAGGTTCTGCAGCGCGATCGCGAAGGAGAAGGTCTCGCGTCCCCAGCCGAGGTCTAGCGACATCGGCCGCAGGAACAAGCCGAAGCTCTGCCGCGTGCCCAGGGCGAGCGCGAGGATGATGCCGCCGCAAACCAGCACCACGGTCGGCGTGCGCCAGCTGGAACGGTTCAAGGCAGGAGTTTCACTTCCACATTTTCACTGGCATCCGCATAGTATGCGCGCAGGATGTCGAGAACCTCGGGCCGGCTGAACTCCGGCGGGACCGGACTGCCCTCCGAGAGCCATTCGCGCAGCTTGGTGCCGGATACGAGCAGGCGGTCGGCGTCGGCGTGCGGGCAGGTCCGCCCCGAGGCCATGCCGCCGCACTTGTAGCACCAGAACGTCCAGTCGATCTTGAGCGGCCGCGTCACCAGCGCGTCCGCCGGAATCTGGTCGAAGATGCGATGCGCGTCGAACGGACCGTAGTAGCTGCCCACGCCGGCGTGGTCGCGGCCCACCAGCAGGTGCGAGCAGCCGTAGTTCTGCCGGAACAGCGCGTGCAGCAGCGCCTCGCGCGGGCCGGCGTAGCGCATGTCGAGCG
>VBBY01000054.1 GCA_005881595.1 Betaproteobacteria bacterium
GGACGCGGCGAGAATCACGATCGACGATGAAGGCATCTCGCACGTTCGCGCCAGCAACGAGCACGACCTGTATTTCATGCAAGGCTGGGTGCATGCCCGCGACCGGCTTTTCCAGATGGACTATAACCGGCGCTTGGCGAGCGGCACGCTTGCCGAGCTTGTGGGTATTGCCGCGCTGCCGACCGATGTCCAGCTCCGCACGCTGGGCCTGCGCCGCAGCGCGGAACGTTCGTACGCGGCCGCGTCGCCCTTTTTCCGCGCCACGCTTGACGCGTACGCCGAAGGCGTGAATGCGCGGCTGCGCGCGTTGGGGACCAGTCTGCCGCCGGAATACGGCGCGCTGCACCTTACGCAGGTCGCACCCTGGACGCCGGTGGACAGCATCGTCATCGGCAAGCTGGTCGCCTTCTCGAATGGGTTCGAGCTCGACATCAACCGCACCGTGGCGCTGCAGTCGTATATCGCGGCGTTCGGCCCTGCGCGCGGCGTGGCGCTTTACTCACAAGATCTCTGGCGCTCGGCCGCCTTCGAGCCGAACGCTACTGTGCCGGACGCGATGCTCGCGCCTCCGCACGGCGCAGCCACGGGCGACGCACAGCATGGCATGGAGCGCGCGCACGAAGGGCTGCACAGCGATGACCATGTGAGCCTGATGCGCGATTATGTCGACCGCGTGCGCGATATCCCGGTGTTCCAGGGAATCCTCAACCATGAGCAGCGCGGCAACTCGAACCTCTGGGCGGTCTCGGGAGCGCTGACGAAGGACGGTCGTCCGTTGCTCGCGAACGATCCGCACCTCACGGCGCCGACGCCTTCGGTGTTCTATCCGATGGGGCTCGAGAACGACGGCAAGCCGGTGTTCGGCAGCAGCATCGCCGGCGCGCCGGGCATCATCCATGGCTACAACCGCTGGATCGCGTGGGGCTCGACCAACAACGAGGTCGACGTCACCGATACTTTCGCCGAGCAGGTCGTGCCCGACCCGGCCTCGCCCAGCGGCCTGTCGACCATCTATCGCGGTACGCGGGAGCCGCTGATCCCGATCCTAGAGACGTTCCGCGCCAATATGGGCGGCACCTTGGTCGTCATCCCGCCGGCCGCCGGCGTTCCGGCGGCGACGCTGGTCATGCCGCGACGCGACTTCGGGCCGATCATTTCGCTCAATCCCACGACCGGCGCTGCGCTCAGCGTTCAATACGTCGGCAATGGGCCAACGCAGGAGATCGAGGCGTTTCTGCTTTTCAACCGCGCCCGCAATATCGACGATTTCAAGGGTGCGCTGCAGCGCTTCGACGTTGGCGCGCAGAACTTCGTCTATATCGATGTGCACGGCAATATCGCCTACTTCACGTCCGGCGAGATTCCGGTGCGCGAGGATCTGCAGGCCGGAACGGTGAACGGCGTGCCGCCCTGGTTCGTGCGCAATGGCCAAGGCGGCAACGAGTGGCTGCCGGCAACGAATCGCCAGCCGTATCAGGCGAGCGCATTCGAAGTGCTGCCGTTCGCCGAGATGCCGCAGATCGTCAATCCGCCGGCCGGCTATTTCGTCAACGCCAACAACGATCCCGCCGGCGTGACGCGCGACAACAATCCGCTCAACCAGCTGCGGCCAGGCGGCGGGATCTCCTACACGGCTTACTCGTGGAAGGCCGGCTTCCGCGTCGCGCGCATCGAAAAGCGTTTGCGCGAGCTCTTTGAGAGTGGCGATCGCCTCGTTTCGTTCGAGGAGATGCAAGCGATCCAGGCCGACGTGGTGCTGCATGACGCCGAAGTGTTTACGCCGTATATCCTGAGGGCGTTCGACCGCGCGCTCGCGGATTCGTCGGCCGATCCGCAGTTGCGTGCGCTCGCCGCGGATGCCGGCGTCGCCGAAGCAGCGGCGCGCCTGCGCCAGTGGGACGAGTCGACTCCTACCGGCATCACGCAGGGCTATGACGCGGCCGACGTCGCCGGCGCGCTCCAGCCAGCCTCTGCCGGCGAAGTGCAGGCGAGTGTAGCGGCCTCGATCTATGCCGCGTGGCGTTCCCGCATGCTGAGCACGGTCATCAACGGCACGCTCGGACCCTTGCCGGCACCCGACGACTTTGACAGCTTGGCGGCGCTTCGCAATCTCCTCGACAACTTCGCGTCCAACGGCGGGGTCGGCGTTTCCGGTGTCAACTTCTTCGCCGTGTCAGGCATCGCGGCCGCACCCGACCGGCGCGACTTCGTCATTTTAAGCAGCTTGCGCTCCGGGCTCGACATGCTAGCGTCGTCGGCGTTCTTCGGCTCGGCCAGTCAGAACGACTATCGCTGGGGCCGCCTGCATCGGATCGAGTTCACGCACCCGCTCGGCTCGGTGTTCAGCATTCCGCCGGCAGGTGGCGCGTTCCCGCCACCGCTTCCCGGCGTGCGCGGCATTCCGACGGACGGCGGCTTCCAGACGGTCGATAACTCCAGCCACAACGCGCGTGCCAAGGTGCCCGACGACTTCATGTTCACGGTCATACCTTCGCACCGCATAGTGGCCGAGGCGGGTCGTGATGGCATGCGCGCGGCTGATATCTGGCCGGGCGGCACGAGCGGCGTGCTGGGCAACCCGAACTACTCGCAATTCCTCGAACGCTGGCTCGCGAACGACACTATCGCGCTCAACCTTGGAAACGATGAGGTGGTGCGCGCAGCAGCGGCGGTCCAGAAGTACGTTCCCGCCGACTAAAACGGCTCTCTGATGTTTTGGGGGCGCCTGCGGGCGCCCTTTTCATTTCCGCTGCGGAGGCTTACGCCGGCACTATAATCGCCTCCATGGGCACGATGCAGGAGCTGAGGACGATGGGCGCGGTCGAGCGCGCCGCGCGCATCGACCTCGCCGCCGCGTTCCGGCTGGCCGTGCGCCTGGACCTGCACGAGGGCGTCTGCAACCACTTCAGCCTGATGCTGCCCGACGGCAAGCGCTTTCTTCTCAACCGCTACGGGCTGCACTGGAGCGAGGTCACGGCCTCCAATCTTCTCGCGCTCGATGCCGACGGCCACCTCCTGGAAGGCGAGGGCGAGTTCGAGAAGACCGCTTTCTACATTCATTCGCGCATCCATCTCGCCAATCCCAGGGCAGCCTGCGTGCTGCATACCCATATGCCGTACGCCACGACGCTGACGCTCATCGAGAACGGCCGGCTCGAGATGGTCGAGCAGAACGCGCTGCGCTTTCACGAGGACATTGCCTACGACGACACCTACAATGGCCTGGTGGTCGACAATGCCGAGGGCGACCGCCTGGCACGCGTCCTGGGCCGCAGGCGCGTCCTGTTCCTCGCCAGTCACGGCGTGATCGTCGTCGGGCCGACGGTCGCCGAGGCCTTCGATTCGCTCTACTACCTCGAGCGCGCCTGCCGGCTGCAGGTGCTGGCGCGCTCGATGGGCGCGAAGCTGAGGGCCGTGCGGGCGGAGGTGGTGCGCGAGACCTGCCGCATGATCCTCGCTGATACGCCCAGGTACGCCGGCGCGCATTTCGGCGCGCTCAGGCGCATCCTCGATCGAGAGGAGCCGGGTTATTCTCGCTGAGGCGGTGCAGCTGCGGCCGGCCGCGGCGGAGCACATCCCGGCTGTTCACGCGATCTACGCGCACCACGTGCTGCGCGGCCTGGCGTCCTTCGAGGAGGAGCCGCCCTCGCTCGAGGAGATGCGGCGGCGCTACGAGGACATCACCCGCCGCGGCCTGCCCTATCTCATCGCGGATTTCGCCGGCCTGGTCGCGGGCTACGGCTATTGCGCGCCTTATCGCTCGCGCTCGGCGTATCGCTACGCGCTCGAAGACTCGATCTACGTTCGGGACGACATGCAGGGCCGCGGCGTCGGCAGCGCGATCCTCGGTGAGCTGATCCGCCGCTGCGAAGAGCTCGGCTACCGGCAGCTCATCGCGGTGATCGGCGACAGCGGCCACGCTGCATCGATCGGCCTGCACGCGAGCCACGGCTTCCTGCGCGTCGGCACGCTGCGCTCGGTGGGCTTCAAGTTCGGCCGCTGGGTGGACAGCGTCATCATGCAGCGGCCGCTGGGCCCGGGCGACGCTGCACCGCCAGCACCACTTTCCCCTTGACCTGGCGCGCGGCCATCAGCCGCAACGCGTCGGCCGCTTTCTCAAGCGGATATATTTTCGAGACATGCGGGTGGAGCTTCCCCTCGCGGAACCACAGGCCGAGCTGAGCGATGCTGCCGGCGAAGGCCTTCGGCTCGCGGCGCGCGAAGTCGCCCCAGAACACGCCCACCACCGAAGCGCCCTTGAGGAGCGCGAGGTTCAGCGGCAGCTTCGGGATCTCGCCGGCGGCGAAGCCGACCACCAGCAGCCGTCCCCGCCAGGCGATGGAGCGGAACGCCGGCTCGCTGTAAGCGCCGCCGACCGGGTCGTAGATGACGTCGACTCCGCGCCCCTCGGTCAGGCTTTTGATACGCTCGCGCAGGTCTTCGGCGGCGTAGTTGATGGTCGCGTCGGCGCCGTGCTCGCGGCAGACCGCGAGCTTCTCGCCGCTCGAGGCGCAGGCGATGACGCGCGCGCCGAGCGCCTTGCCGATCTCGATCGCGGCAAGGCCGACGCCGCCGGCCGCGCCGAGCACGAGCAGCGTCTCGCCGGCCCGCAGGGCGCCGCGGTCGCGCAATGCGTGGTCCGAGGTCCCGTAGGTGAGCACGAATGCGGCCGCGCTGTTGAAATCCATGCCGTCCGGGATCGGCAGCAGCCGCGCCGCCTCGGTCTTCACCTCCTCGGCAAACGCGCCGTAGGTAGTGAAGGCCATCACCTTGTCGCCTGGCCGCACACTGCTCACGCCCGCGCCGACCTCCTTCACCACGCCCGCCAGCTCGCTTCCGGGAGAGAACGGCAGCGGCGGCTTGAACTGGTACTTGTTCTGGATGATGAGCACGTCGGGAAAGTTGACGCTCGCCGCCTTGACCGACACCACCGCTTCGCCCGGCCCGGCGCGCGGCGAGGGCAGCTCCTCGACCACCAGGGTTTCGGGCGGGCCGTACTGTTTGCAGAGAACCGCTTTCACCGACATAGAATGCCACAATGAACCCGCTCATTGCCGCGGACGACGGCGTGCGGCTCTACTATGAAGAAACCGGCGCGGGCACAGCCGTCGTGTTCGTCCACGAGTTCGCGGGCGATCATCGCAGCTGGGAGCCGCAGCTGCGCCATTTCTCGCGCCGCTATCGCTGCATCGCGTATAACGCGCGCGGCTATCCGCCCTCCGACGTCCCGCAGGAGCTCGAGCGCTACTCGCAGGCGCGCGCCCGCGACGACATCCGCTGCGTGCTCGATGCGCTCGGCATCCAGCGCGCGCACGTCGTCGGGCTGTCGATGGGCGCCTTTGCGACGCTGCATTTCGGCATGGTGTACGGCTATCGTGCGCTTTCGCTCACCATCGCCGGCTGCGGCTACGGCGCGCACCCGGCACAGCACCAGAAGTTCCAGGACGATTCTCGAGCGCTCGCTCGGCTGATGCTCGAGCAGGGCATGGCGCACGCCGCAGCTACCTACGGCCACGGCCCGGCGCGCGTCCAGCTGCAGGCGAAGAACCCGCGCGCCTTCGCCGATTTCGTGCGCCACTTCTCGGAGCATTCGGCGCAGGGCTCCGCGAACACCATGCTCGGCTACCAGGCGCGGCGGCCGTCGCTGTTCGCGCTGGTGGAGGAAATGGCGCGCATCGACGTGCCGGCGCTGATCGTGGCGGGCGACGAAGACGAAGGCTCGCTCGAGGCCTCGCTTCTCATGAAGCGCACCATCCCTACGGCGGCGCTGGCCGTCCTGCCCAAGAGCGGGCACGTGCTCAACATGGAAGAGCCGGCGGTGTTCAACCGCTTGCTGGAGGATTTCTTCCATCAGGTCGAAGCCGGCCGCTGGACGCCCCGCGACCCGGCGGCGAAACCGCCTTCCATCTACGGTCCGGCCGGCAAACCATGAGCTTGAAAGTCGAGAAGCAGGCGAGCGTCGGCTGGATCGTTTTCGATAATCCGCAGCGGCGCAACGCGATCAATGGCGCGATGTGGCGCGGCATCCCCGAGGCGATGGCGCGCTTCGACGCCGATCGCGAAGTGCGCTGCATCGCGTTCCGCGGCGCGGGCAGCGAGGCCTTTTCCGCCGGCGCCGACATCTCGGAATTCGACAAGGCGCGCGCCGAGCGCGGCTCGGTCGCCGAGTATGACGACCTCCTCGACCGCGTGCTGCACTCGATCCAGGGCTCGCTCAAGCCTTCGGTCGCGATGATTCACGGCTTCTGCTTGGGCGGCGGGCTCGAGGTGGCGCTCGCCTGCGATCTGCGCTATTGCGGCGAATCGGCGCAGTTCGGCATCCCGGCGGCGAAGCTCGGCCTCGCCTACAACGTCGAGGGCCACAAGCGCCTGCTGGAAACCGTGGGTCATGCGCGCACGCGCGAGATCATGTTTCTCGGCCGGCGCTATTCTGCGGCGGAGTCGCTCGCCATGGGATTGGTGCATCAAGTGTTCCCCGACGCCGAGCTGGAAAACGCGGTCGGAGAATTTCTTCGAATCCTGTGTGAAAACGCACCGCTGTCGATCGCCAATACCAAGACCATCGTCGAGGAATACGTGAAATCCTCCGGCGCGCCGGACTCCGGGCGCATGCGCGCGGCGATCGAGCGCTGCGCGAGGAGCGAGGACTACAAGGAAGGCCGGCGCGCGTTCATGGAGAAGCGCAAGCCGCGCTTCGAGGGAAAATGAAGCTGAGGATCGAAAGCCTCGGGGTGCGCGCGGTCGCGCCGCCCATGAAGCGGCCATTGGCGACGAGCACGGGATCGATCAGCGTCGCACCGCTGCTTCTGGTCGATTTGCAGACCGACTCGGGCATCGTCGGCCGTTCATACCTGTGGACTCCAATGAAGCAGCACCTCGCTCCGCTTGCCGCGCTGCTCGCCGCCATGGCGGAGATGCTGACCGGCGACGCGGTAGCGCCGTTCGACATCGAGCGCAAGCTGCGCGCGAAGTACACGCTGCTCGGCGTGCACAACATCGTGCTTTTCGCGATGTCGGGGATCGACATGGCGGCCTGGGACGCGGCCGGCCAGGCGCTCGGCCAGCCGCTCGCGCGCCTGCTTGGCGCGACGCCGCGGCCGATTCGCGCTTACAACTCAAAGGGGCTCGGCATCATGCCCATCCAGCCTCTCGTGAAAGAGGCAGTGGAGCTGGTCGAAGAGGGCTTTGGCGCCGTCAAGCTGCGCCTCGGACGCCAAAACGCGCGTGATGACATGGAAGCATTACGGGCAGTCAAGGAAGCGATCGGGCCGAACGTCATCCTGATGGTGGACTTCAACCAGGCGCTGAGCGTGGCCGAGGCGCTCAAGCGCGGCCGCATGATCGATGACGAGGGCGGCGTTTACTGGATCGAGGAGGCGGTGCGCGCCGACGACTTCGCCGGCAGCGCCCGCCTGGCGCGCGAGATCGCCACGCCGATCCAGATCGGCGAGAACTTCATGGGGCCGGAGCAGATGGCGCAGGCGCTCGCCGCCGGCGCCAGCGATTTCGTCATGCCGGATGCGCAGCGCATCGGCGGCGTCACCGGCTGGATGCGCGCCGCCGCGCTCGCGCAAGGCGCAGGCGTGGAGATGTCGAGCCACCTGTTCCCCGAGGCGAGCTGCCATCTGCTCGCCGCCACGCCAACCTGCCACTGGCTCGAGCTCGTCGACTGGGCCGCGCCGGTGCTGCAGGACCCGCTGCAGGTGAAGGACGGCCATGCGCCGATTCCCGAGCGGCCCGGCCTTGGCATGACCTGGGACGAGAAAGCGGTCAAGCGCTTCGCCGTCTGATGTTTACCAGGCATTACGCGCATTGGCCGCCCGGCCTGCCGCACACTCTGGAACTGCCGCGGGCGAGCGTGTATGCGAACCTCGAGGCGAGCGCCGCTCGTCACCCGGCGAAGACGGCGATCGATTTCTACGGCACGAAGATCAGCTATGCCGAGCTGAAACGCGCGGTCGACGCGCTCGCCGGTTTCCTGCAGAAGCGCTGCGGCGTGCGCCGCGGCGACCGGGTCCTGATGTACCTGCAGAACAGCCCGCAGTTCGTCATCGCCTATTACGCCATCCTGCGCGCCGATGCGGTGGTAGTGCCGGTAAACCCCATGAACCGCACCGAGGAGTTGCGCCACTACGTAGAGGATGCGGACGCGTCCGCCGTGATCGCCGGGCAGGAGCTGTTCGCGGAGCTTGCACCGCTGCGCAGCCTCAGGCATGTGCTGCTCGCCTCGTACGCGGACTATCTGCGCGAGCCGACCGACCTGCCGGTCCCTGCGTTCGTGCGCGCCCCGCGCCAGGCGCACGCTGCGGCCATCTCGTGGCGTGAAGCCATCGAGGCAGGGCTGACTCCGGCCGAGCATCTTGCCCGGCCTGACGATCTCGCCGTCATGCCTTACACCTCGGGAACCACGGGGAAGCCGAAAGGCTGCATGCACACGCATGCGAGCGTGCAGGCGACGACGATCCCGTACATGTATTGGCGCGGCACCGTGGAAGACACCGTGGTGCTGTCCGCATTGCCGATGTTCCACGTCACCGGCATGCAGGCCTGCATGAACGCACCGCTCCACACCGCGGCCACCTTGGTGTTGCTGTCGCGCTGGGACCGCGAGTGCGCGGCGCTGCAGATCGAGCGCGCGGGGGTCACGAACTGGTCGGCGATCACCACCATGCTGGTCGATTTTCTGTCGAACCCGCAGCTCGAGCGCTATGACCTGTCGTCGCTCCGCGTCCTCGGCGGCGGCGGCGCGGCGATGCCCGAAGCGGTGGCGCGCCGGCTCGAGGAAGTGATCGGCCTGCCCTACGTCGAGGGATACGGCCTGTCCGAGACCATGGCGCCGACTCACATCAATCCGCCGCATCGCCCCAAGCGCCAATGCGGCGGCATCCCGATCTTCAACACCGACGCGCGCGTTCTGGACCCTGACAGCCTTGCGGAATTGGGCGCCGGCGAGGTCGGCGAGATCGTGGTGCACGGCCCGCAGGTGTTCAAGGGATACTGGCGGCAGGACGAGGCGACGCGCCAGGCGTTCATCGAGCACGACGGCAAGCGCTTTTTCCGCACCGGCGACCTCGGCTACTACGACGACGAGGGCTACTTCTTCATTACCGACCGCCTCAAGCGCATGATCAACGCTTCGGGCTTCAAGGTCTGGCCGGCGGAGGTCGAGGCCATGCTCTATGCGCACCCCGGGATCCAGGAGGCCTGCGTCATCGGCGCGCCGGACGGCTACCGCGGCGAGACCGTGAAGGCGCTGATCGTGCCCAGGCCCGGCGCGATGGGCGAGCTGCGCGCCGAGGACATCATCGAGTGGGCGCGCGCCCGCATGGCGGCGTTCAAGGTGCCGCGCGTGGTGGAATTCGTCGCGGAGCTGCCCAAGACCGCCACGGGAAAGATCCTGTGGCGCGAGCTACAGGAGAAAGAGAACCGGAAATGAGGTATGCGCTCTTTTTGCTTGCCATGCTGGCCACCCCTGCCTTGGTCAGCGCCGCTCTACTTTCTTTTGCGCCAGGGCCTTCAGCTCCCAGTTCATGAGATAGTAATTTTTACCGTCCTCATTGCTTTCGTAAAGGTTCTTACATTCTTCAGGTCTTTCAAAAAACCGAAGATACAGACTTTTTGCCGCATCCTGGCATTTGGCCCGAAGGATCTCAAAATCGTCACCCTTGTCCACAGCAATGTTTTCCTTCAGGTAAATCCGGCCCGCATCCATGCGCTCGACAATTTCATGCAGGCAAACATTCAAGTGATCGTGCAGCAAGATAGACCATTCTGTCGCATCCCGTCCTTTGACCTGCGGCAGATTGCCGTAATGCGCGTTCAGAAGCGTGGGGAAGCAATCGATCACCGCCGGCAACAGCATATGGTCGACTGCCGCAATTCCGTAATCCGGCTTGAGCCGTTTGAGAAGATCCACGCTTGCAGCGCCGTTGAGATGTGAAACCTTATAACACGGAATTCCCAGCCGCCGCAGGAAACGCAGGGTGTTCACCGGACCAGGGAACGCATGCGCATTGTGAGAGGCAGGGAGGAGCGGGGCGAGAGTGTGGCGCCGATGAACGTCAATTTCATTTCTCCGGCGCAGATAGGTGTCCAAATGATCCCATATGCCTTTCTTCCCGAAAACGGCGAAGACTTCATGGTGCTTCGCCAGCTCCTGCATCAACTCCTGTTTCCAGGGCCTATTGTCTGCCAAGGGATAATTTGTCAATAAGGCTATTTTCATAATCTCTCATCACTTCGATTTTGAGGAGCAGGGCATCGATAAAAAATTTGGCCGCCCAATTCGGAAATTGCAGCGGCGCATACCTGCCGTAAACGGGAAAGGAGCCCTTGATGCCCCCAAAATATTCCGACCGACGGTTAAGCGGCTGCTGAAGCTTGACATCATCGATCAAATGCAGCGCGGTATTCAGGTACCTTTCCTCCTTGGTGATTTTGAAAAGCTTCAGCAAGTTAAGGGCGATCTGGGCATATCCCGTCAGGCAAAGATGGGACGAGACCTCTTTCCAGTTCTCGTCAAGCTCGGAGACAAGCCGCCTACGAATTCCATAAATCGCGACAAATTTATCCGCTGTCTTTTTCAAGCAATCAAGATACCGCTTCTCACCAAGCAGCAGATACGCCTCAAGGATCCCGCGCATCACATACCCAATCGAATGCGTCAGCGCCTTCTGCCCCTTTCGAAAATGGTTGTGCAGGAAATAACCGTTCTCGAGTTGCTGGCCCAGGGACCACTCGACATTCTTTCTTCCGGCTTCGATAAAATCCCGGCTTCCGCTCAATAACCCCAGCTGGATCAAGGCCCAAGCTGCGCGCACGTTGTAGGTATGAATCAGGTGATCATGCAGGTTGCGCACAAAACAACCGTTCTCATCCAGGCATTCCACAAGGAATTGTCCGGCCCGGATGCCGGCATCGAGGTATCTTTTCTCACGCGTTCTGTCGAAGAGCGCGTTCAAGCCCAGCAGTACCATCCCGGTGTTGAAAATCACCGGACGGCTCAGAACGCCGATTTCCCTTCCCACAAAGCCGCCGTGTTCGAGTTGAATTGAAATCTCCCAGTCGCCGATTTTCGAGGCGGCTTGAAAAAACTTCCCGTCTCCATAATGATCCTGAAGGTTCAGAAGCGTTTCGATAATGTAGCCGCTTGTTTCCGGATAAGGCGGCATCCAACCGTTCAGAATGCGATAGGCCTTGGAGGAACCGTTGCCGTCCACCTTGTCGATGGATTTCATCAGCCATGAAACCGCGGCTTCCAGGTGAACACGATCGCTTTGAATCGACCTGCGCTTGGGCAAATAGGGATACAAGGAATGCTTGCAGGCGTCGATGAAGCTCAGATAAGTGAAATCAAGTAGCGAACCGAGGTTCATATGCAATTATTCTGGGTCGAAAACGGACCAGGCGTGCGTCCCGGCCATTCCCGATTCGACACACTGTACAGGCTGGTAATTTGCCCTCGTGGCGGCGCGGCCAGATCCTTGTGTTGATCCGGTTGGACTATATTCCCCTTTGCCCGTGCTGACCGACAGATCCTGTGGCGCGAGCTACAGGAGAAAGAGAACCGGAAATGAGGTATGCGCTCTTTTTGCTCGCTTTGCTGGCCACCCCTGCGTTAGCCCAGATTGAAATCGAGAATGCCTGGACGCGGGCCACGCCGCCAGGCGCAGAGACCGCGGCCGGGTACCTGACGATCCGCAACAAATCTTCCTCGCCGGATCACTTGATTCGCGCCGCCTCGCCGCTCGCGGCGCGAGTCGAGATGCACGTGCATCTCCACGACGGCGATGTGATGCGCATGCGCCAGGTGCAAGGCTATGACATCCCGGCCAGGGGCAGCCTGGAGCTCACACCCGGCGTCGCCCACCTGATGTTCGTCGACATCAAGCGGCCGTTCAAGCAAGGCGAGCAGATCCCGGTGACCCTGCGCTTCGAGCGCGCCGGCGAAATGAAAGTCGAGCTCCGCGTCGGCCGGCTTAACTGAGGATCATCTGCGCGATCAGCCATGCCACTGCAGCGATGAAGGCCGAGCAGGGAATGGTGAGGATCCAGGCCCAGATTATGTTGCCCGCTAGGCCCCAGCGCACCGCGGACACCGAATGCGTCGATCCCACCCCGACGATGGAGCCCGTGATGGTGTGGGTGGTCGACACCGGGATGCCGAGCGAGGTGGCGAGGAACAGAGTGATCGAGCCGGAGAGTTCGGCGCAGAAGCCGTCAACCGGGCGGATCTTGGTGATGCGCTGGCCCATCGTTTTGACGATGCGCCAGCCGCCGAACATCGTGCCCAGGCCGATTGTTGCGTAGCAGGCAGTCACGACCCAGGCCGGCACCGGGTCCCTGGGGTGTGTATAGCCTCCCGCAATCAGCAGCATCCAAATGATGCCGACGGTTTTCTGCGCGTCGTTGCCGCCATGACCGAGGCTGTACAAGGACGATGAGATGAGCTGCAGCCTGCGGAACAAGCGATCGACGCGGCTTGGCGTGGAGCGCACGAACAGCCACGAGATCGTCAGCAGCAGGAGCGACCCGAGCACGAATCCCATCAGCGGGGAGATGAAGATGAAGGCGACGGTCTTGAGCAGGCCCGCCGGAATCAGCGCCCCGCTGCCCGCCTTGACCACGCCGGCGCCGACGATGCCGCCGATTAGGGCGTGCGAGGACGAAGACGGAATGCCGTAGTACCACGTGATGATGTTCCAGGAGATGGCGCCGATAAGAGCGCCCAGCACCAGATGGTGGTCGACGATGCCCTGGTCGACGATCCCCTTTCCGACCGTGGTGGCGACGCTGAGATGGAACACGAAAACGGCGACAAAATTGAAGAATGCGGCCAGCACCACCGCCTGATAAGGCTTCAGGACGCCGGTCGATACCACGGTCGCGATCGAGTTCGCCGCGTCGTGAAAGCCGTTCATGAAGTCGAACAGCAGCGCCACGATCACGATCCCCGCCAGTACGCCGAAGCTCAACTGGCCGGCGGTGCCCGCGTCCATCAGGAATTCTCGAGCACGATGCCTTCGACGATGTTGGCGACGTCCTCGCAGCGGTCAGTGATCGTTTCGAGCAGGTCATAGACCACGCGCAGCTTCATCAGGTGCTTGAGGTCGTTCTCCTCGCGGAACAGCTTCGACATCGCCGAGCGCAGCACGCGGTCGGCGTCGGACTCGAGGCGGTCGATTTCCTCGCAGCACTTGAGGATGGCGGCGGACTGCTTCACGTTGTTGAGCAAGCCCACCGTGGTCTTCACCCGGTCGCAGCTCAGCAGGCAGATCTCGGCGAGCTGCTTCGCCTCCGGGGTGACGCTGCGCAGGTCGTAGAGCGCGACCGACTCGGCGACGCCCTGGATCAGGTCGACGATGTCGTCCATGGAGGTGATCAGCCGATGGATCTGGTCGCGGTCGAAGGGCGTGATGAAGGTCTTGTGCAGCAGGGTGATGGTCTCGTGGGTAATCCTGTCGGCGGCGCGCTCCGCGGCGTCGATGCGCCGCGCGTGCGCCTCCAGCTCGCTGAACGTGCCGATCATCGCCGTGAGCTCGCGGCTACCCTCGACGATGCGCTCGGCGTGGGCGTTGAACAGGTCGAAAAACTTGCCCTCGCGGGGCATCAGGCGTCCGAGCATGGTTATTCCTTCATCCCGAGGCCCAGCGATCTTAGCTGTTTCACTTCGTCGCTGTCGAATCCCCAGTCGGCGAGCGCCCGGGCGCCGCCTTCACCGCGCTCGGGCGGCGCGCCGCGCAGCTTTGCGGGAGTGCGCGAGAAGCGCGGCGCCGGTGCCGGCTGCTCGACGCCGGCGACGGTCAGGTAGCTGTTTCTCGAGACGCTTTGGGGATGGCGGCGCGCCTCCGACCAGCTAAGCACCGGCGCGAAGCAGGCATCCGACCCCTCGAAGACCTTGCACCACTCGTCGCGCGTTTTCGTTTTGAAGGTTTTCGCGAATTGGTCCCGCATCTTCGGCCAGCCAGCGCGGTCGTGTTGCGGAAGCGCCGGAAGAGCGAGGCGGTGGATCAGCTCCCTGTAAAACCGGTCCTCGATCGCCCCGATGGCGACGTACTTCCCGTCCTTTGTCTCGTACACGTCGTACCAGGGCGCGCCGGTGTCGAGCGTATTGACGCCGCGCGTCTCGCTCCACTCACCGACCTTGAGAAAACCCGCGAACATCGCGGCAAGCAGCGCTGCGCCCTCGACCATCGCGGCGTCGACCACCTGGCCGCGCCCCGAGCGCTGCGCTTCGAGCAGCGCGCAGGCGATGCCGAAGCCGAGCAGCATGCCGCCGCCGCCGAAGTCGCCCACCAGGTTGAGCGGCGGCACCGGCGCCTCGCCTTTGCGTCCGAAAGCATGCAGCACGCCGGCGAGGGCGATGTAATTGACGTCGTGGCCGGCGCGCGGCGCGAGCGGCCCGCTCTGGCCCCAGCCGGTCATGCGCCCGTAAACCAGGCGAGGGTTCCTTTCCAGGCTTTCATGTGGACCCAGACCCAGGCGCTCCATGACGCCCGGCCGGAATCCTTCGATCAGAGCGTCGGCGCGCGCGATCAATTGAAGAGCAGCTTGTTTTCCGGAATCCGCCTTCAGGTCCAGCATCACCGAGCGCTTGCCGCGCATCATCACGTCGTACCAGCGCTCGCGCTTCAAGCCGAAGTCGCCGGCCGCGGGCCGGTCGACCAGCAGCACGTCGGCACCCATGTCGGCGAGCAGCATGCCGGCGAACGGACCCGGGCCGATCGCTTCGAATTCCAGAACCCGGATGCCGGAGAGGGGACCCATTTCGCGGTTAGTTTAACTAGTCGCGCGTGGGACTCCCGTCGCCGTTTCGCCTTAGCAATCCAGCAAGGAGGGACGCAACAGGCGCCCCGTCGAATCGCTTCGGCAGAAACCACGCTATGGCGCCGACTACGAGCGCCGGAAGCAGCCAGAGCACGGACGAGAGACCGCTCGCCGAGGCGTGCTCCAGCTCATGGCCGAGCGGGTGGAACCGGTCGATCATCCAGTGCCAGCCCAGGTGGCCGAGCACCGCCGACACGACCACTACGGCGAGGGACGCAGGCAGGAGGCGCGCAAAGACGAGGCGCATTAGCGCAAAAGCGAGCGCGAGGCTCACCACCTCGCCGGTGGCAACGCCGATATTGAATGAAGCGGCCGATACCGCGGGATGCATGCCCGCGAACTGCCATGCGTCGTCCAGGACGCGACCGAGGCCGAACCCGCCGAGCGCACCGAGGGCAGCGCTGATGGCCCAGCGAACACGCACGCTCGGCCCGGCAAGGTTGCCGATCGCGAGGAGCAGGATCGCAGCCGCGAGCCCCGCATCGTGCAGTGAATTGAGCCAGCGGATGCCGCGGATGTCTACGACGGCGGCAGCAGTCAGCGTGAATGCCTGCAGCGCGATGAACGCCAGAACGAGCGCGAGGACGCCGCGAAACTGGCGGAACGGAGCGATCAGGCACAGCAGGAACACGAAACGTTCGAACGAAAGAGAGGCAGCGAAGCCCTGCCTTACGAACAGCCGGGCGGCATCGTACCAGCTCGGCGCGAGCGCGATCCAGCCCAAGCCGCCTGTCAGCGTGAAGCTGCGGGCCGGCTCGTTTGCCGGCAGGAATTCGAGTTGCAGCTTGAGCCTTCGCCCGAGCTCGGGCGCAACGTTTACACGGATCGACAGATTGGGAGCTGAGGAGCGGATGCCATATTCGAGCTCTGCGTCGAAGAAGCCCTGGTTCCAGAAGAGGTCGGTGCTGTCCGGCAAGCGCGGTCCCCGCACGTGAGCCGCGGCGGAGGCGTGGCTGCCGAAGGAGCGGTCGGATAAAAGCGAGACGCGAGCCTGGCGCGTCGTCGGCGCAAGGAGAATGCCGTCTTCGCGCAACTCGATCTGACGGCCGGCAGCCGCCGCGGCTTGCTTCAGCCGGTCATCGATGCGCGCGAGATCGAGATACCCGGGGCCGCGCTTCGGAAGCCCGAAGCCCGCGAGGAGGTCGAGCGGCATCCTGACCAGCAGCCGCAAGCGGCCATCCTCAACCTTGGCAAAGCCTTGCAGTACGACTTCCGCCGGCAGATCCGCGCCGTTGGCAACCGCGTTGCAAGGAAAGGCGAGTGCGGCGGATAGTGCAATCGCCGCACTTGCCTGCGCTGTCAGCGACAACCCCTTTTAATCGTCATCCCCGCAGCCGCGCGGGCCGCGGCCATTGCCGCGGCCGCAGTTGACGAACTTCTGGACGCGCCGGCCGCCGACGGTCTCGCCGACGTACAGGTTGCCGCTCGAGTCGATGGCCATCATGTGCAGGAAGGTGAACTCCCCTGCCATGTGCCCGGGCCGGCCGAACCCGCCGAGGATCGCCTTTTGCCCGAGCAGCGCCGCGCGGTGGTCGAAGATCCACATGATCTCGTTGCCGCCGTCCGACTCGTACATGAAGGTCTGCTCCCTGTCGGGCGAGAAGTCGACGTCCCACGCCGACCCGGCGGTGCCGATCCCCGGGTTTCCCGTTCCAGGGACCACCGGAATGGACCTGACGAACGTGCCATTCCTTTGATAGACATTGACCCGATCGTTGGCGCGATCGCATGCGTATACGAGACCGTTGTTCCCGATCACCACGCAGTGTGGATGGCCGCCGCCGCCCGGTGCGAACTGGCCAGGGCCGGTACCGACGCCGCCCATCTGGCGAAGATACTTCCCGCGCCGGTCAAACACCGCTACGCGGTGATTGCCGTAGCCGTCCGCGACGTACACGCTGCCGCGTTCACCGGTGACCGGATCCGGGTTAGGATCGACGGCGATGTCCGCCGGACGATGCAGCAGGGTCTGGCTGCTGCCTTCTAAGGCAGAGTCTCCGCTGCAAGCCATTGTCGGCGGGTTGTCGCAGGTAAACTTAGTGCCGATCTGGAGCAGCTTGGTGCTGCCGTCGTGGCTCCACTTCTGCACGACGCCATCCGCATTGCCGCCGATCCAGACATTGTCCTCGTAATCGACGAAGCAGCCGTGGATGCCGTGCGGCAGAACCGCGTTCTGGCCCGCGTTCGGCTGTCCGGCCGGAACCAGCGAAGGGTCACCCCAGGCGCGCGCCACCTTGCCTTCGGTATCGAATTCGATCACCGGGGGCGAAGCCTTGGACTTGAACGCCCCGCCGAGAGTACCGGTCTTCGTGTCTGCTCCGCCAACGCCTTCCGGCGAAGCGAGGCCGCCGGTCTGGAAACCGCGGGTGACGATGATGAGGTGGTCTTGCGAATCGATGCAGGTCCCGCCGGGTTCGCCGGTCACCCAGTTGTCCGGCAGCGGCTTGGGCCAGAACGGATCGACCTTGAAGGTCGGCGCTACCAGCCGCCTTTCCGCCTTCTGCGGGCCGGCGACCGGCTCCATGCTGACAAGGCCAATGCCAAGGGCCAAGCCGAGGCCGATGGTTCCCCAATAGACGTATCGCTTGTTCGCCATAATGCCCCCTCGTTGGTGACCGCGAAGTATGGCTGTCTATGCAAGCGCGAGACATTAGACTGAGTCATCAACTCATTAGACTTTGGAATTAATATGCCGGCGCGCTATCCCGAGCGCATCGTCTGCCTCACCGAGGAGACCACCGAGACCCTGTACCTCCTCGGCGAGGAACGGCGCATCGTCGGCGTCTCGGGCTACACCGTGCGGCCGCCGCAGGCGCGCCGCGAGAAGCCGAAGGTGTCGGCGTTCCTCACGGCGAGGACTGACAAGATCCTCCAGCTCAAGCCCGACCTGGTGATCGGTTTCTCCGACCTGCAGGCCGACATCGCGCGCGAGCTCGCCAAGGCCGGCCTCAACGTGATGCTCTTCAACCAGCGCTCAGTCGAAGAGATTTTGAACATGATCCAGGTTTTGTCATCGGTTGTCGGGGTTGGCGACAAGGGTGTTCAGCTCGTAAAACGATTTGAGGCGGGACTGGCTGAAATTCGTGAATCTGCAAAACAATTCGTGAAAAAACCCAAGGTGTATTTCGAAGAATGGGACGAGCCGATGATCAGCGGCATTCGCTGGGTGAGCGAACTCGTCGGCATCGCCGGCGGCGAGGACGTCTTTTCAGAGCTTTCGCATTCCCACGCCGCGAGCGGTCGCGTGATCTCGGACCCCCGCGCAGTGGTGGAAAGACGGCCGGACGTGATCCTGGGCTCCTGGTGCGGCAAGAAATTCCGCCCCGGGCGCGTCGCAGCGCGGCCGGGCTGGGACGCCGTGCCCGCGGTGCGCGACGGCGAGCTGCACGAGATCAAGTCCGCCGAGATCCTGCAGCCCGGCCCCGCTGCGCTCACCGACGGCGTGCGCCGCATTCACGCCATCCTCGCCGACTGGGCTAGGCGGCGCTCGCCTTAGGCGTGTTGATGGTGAGGTGCGGGAACGGAATCTCGATGCCGCGCTCGTCGTAGGCGTTCTTGAGTCGCTTGAGGAACTCGCGCCGCACGTTCCATTGCTCGATCGGCGGCGCGACGCGGATGCGGCCGCGCAGGATCACCGCGGAATCCGCCAGGCGCTCGACGCCCAGCACTTCGATCTCCGCCGCGAGCTTTGCCGCCCATGCCGGATCGCTGCGCAGCGCCTGGCCGACCTCGCGCATGACCGCGAGCGCCCTGTCGATGTCCGCCTCGTACGCGATGCCCACTTCGATCACTGCGTGGGCGTAACCGCGCGTGCGGTTGGTGACGACCTTGATCTCGCCGTTCGGAACGAAATGCACGTGCCCTTCGAAGTCGCGCAGGCGCACGTAGCGCAGCGTGACCTCCTCGACGAGGCCGGCCTTGCCCGCGACCTCGACCACGTCGCCTTCGCGCACCTGATCGTCGAGCAGGACGAAAAAGCCGTTGAAGTAGTCCTTGATCAGGCTCTGCGCGCCGAAGCCGATGGCGACGCCGGCGACGCCCGCGGTAGCGAGGATCGGCGCAATGGAGATGCCGAGCTCGCCCAGCACCAGCGTGCCGGCGACGATGACGATGAGCACCGCGGCGGCATTGCGGAACACGCGCGCCAGGGTTTCGACGCGCGACACCTCGTCTGCGCCCGAGCGGCGCGCCATGTAGGAGCGGAAGACGCGGATCAGGCGCGCGGCGATCGCCTGCAGCACCCACGCCAGCGCCAGGATTACGAGGATGCGCAGCGCATGGATGGCCGCGAGCTTCGCGTCAGCATCGAGCCCCTGGAAATAGAGGAGAACTTCTTTCAGTGCAGCCCTAGCGAAGCCTCGATGTTGCGCACCATGGCCACCAGGCGCGGGCCGAGGTCGTCCTCGAGCTGCCCCTTCTTCACCATGAACGCCGGGACGGCGCAATTGAACGACACGATCTCGCCGTCGACGGTGCGCCGCATCGGCACCCCGACGCCGTACACCTCGCGGCGCAGCTCGCCCATCGAGGCGCAAAAGCCGCGCGCCCGGATGTCCTCGAGGGACTTGTCGATCGAGGGGCGAAACTTGCGGTGCGCCTCGGGCTCCTTGACCTTCATCTGGTTGAGCACTGCTTCGCGCTCCGGCGGCGTGCAGGCGGCAAGGAACGCCCGCCCGATCACCGATTGTGAAATCGGCACGGAAGTGCCGATGTCCGGCAGCGTGGTGATGCCGTTGCCGCTGCGGCAGCACTCGACGTAGACCATGTTCAGGCGGTCGCGCACGCCCATCGACACCGAGCCGTTGCAGTAGTCGGCGAGCTCCTTCATCAGGGGCCGCGCTACCTGGCGCACGTTCATCGAGGCGAGCAGCGGATAGCCGATCGACAGCACCGCCGAGCCGAGCTGGTACTTGCCCAGGCGCATGTTGTGGCGCAGGTAGCCGAGCTTGGTGAGGGTATAGGTGAGGCGCGAGACCGTCGGCTTCGGCAGCCCGGTGCGCACCGAGATCTCCTTGTTGCCGAGCAGCGGCTCGAGCGGCGTGAAGCAGCGCAGCACCTCGAGGCCTCGCGCCAGCGTGGTGGCAAACTGGCGATCGCCTTCGTGCTCGTAGCTGAAGGTTGCGGCAGGCTGGGAAAGCGGTACCGCGGGTTCAGGTGCGCCCATTGAGAATCTCTCCTCCGGTCGATTCGTGTGGGAAATGCAGCAGAATGTTTCGCGTTTCGATATTCTGTCGCCACGCCCTCGCATGTCAACTTAGTCGTATCGGATTTCACATAGTGAAATAGAAAGGTGGCCTCCCTTTTCGACCTGAACGGCAAGGTCGCGCTCGTCACCGGCGCCACGCGCGGCATCGGCAAGTCGATTGCCGAAGAACTGGCGCGCGCCGGCGCCAGGATTGCGCTTTGCAGCAGAAAGGCCGAGGCCTGCGAAGAGGTTCGCAAGGGATTTGAAAGCAAAGGGTTCGAAGTCCTGGCGCGGTCGTGCAACGTCGCGCGGCGCGAGGAACTGCAAGCTCTGGTGGATGAAACCCTCGCCAAATGGGGCGGCATCGACATTGTCGTGGCAAACGCCGCAGTAAACCCCTACTACGGTCCGCTGACCGGGATTCCGGACGAAGCTTTCGACAAGATTCTTGCCACCAACGTGAAGAGTGTGCTGTGGCTCGCCGGCATGACCCTTCCCGGCATGGCGGAGCGCGGCGGCGGCAGCTTCATCGTCGTCGGCTCGATCGGCGGGCTGATCGCCAACACCGTGATCGGCGCTTACGGCATTTCCAAGGCCGCCGACCATCACCTGGTGCGCAATCTGGCAGCGGAATGGGGGCCGAAGGGCATCCGCGTCAACGCGATAGCTCCCGGGCTGGTCAAGACCGAGTTCGCCCGCGCGCTGTGGGAGGACGAGAAGCGGCGCAACGAGCGCATCCAGGCGACGCCTCTGCGGCGGCTCGGCGAGCCGAGCGATATCGGCGGCATCGCGGTGTTCCTCGCCTCCGACGCCGCCGCGTTCATCACCGGGCAGTGCATCGTCGCCGACGGCGGGTTTACCATTCTGTAGTTGCGGGTTACATCCGAGCCATGGATCTCAACTATTCAGCTGAGGAAGTCGCCTTCCGCGACGAAGTGCGCGCCTGGCTGGCCGGGAATCTACCCAGGGACTTGAAGGAAAAAGTCGACCGCTACGAGCACCTGTCGAAGGAAGACCTGCTGCGCTGGCACCGCATCCTCGCCGGCAAAGGCTGGGTGGCGCCGGCCTGGCCCAAGGAATGGGGCGGCACCGGCTGGAACGTGGTGCAGCGCTACATTTTCGAGGAGGAGCTCGGCTACGTCGGTGCGCCGCCGCTCATCCCGTTCGGACTGGCGATGTGCGCGCCGGTGCTGCTGCGCTTCGGCACCGAGGCGCAGAAGAAACGCTTCCTGCCGCGCATCTACCAGGGCGAGGATTTCTGGTGCCAGGGGTATTCCGAGCCCGGCTCGGGGAGCGACCTGGCCTCCCTGAAAACAAGGGCCGTCAGGGAAAACGGTCGCTATATCGTCAACGGCCAGAAGACCTGGACCACGCTCGCCCACTACGCCGACTGGATCTTCTGCCTGGTGCGCACCGATCCGACGAGCGAGAAGCGCCAGGAAGGCATCTCGTTCCTGCTCGTCGACATGAAGACGCCGGGAGTCAGCGTCCGCCCGCTCATCCTGATGGACGGCGCGCACGAGGTGAACGAGGTGTTCTTCGACGACGTCGGCGTGCCGGCCGAAAACCTGGTGCACGAGGAAGGCAAGGGCTGGACGGTGGCGAAGTACCTCCTCGGCTACGAGCGCATGAACACCGGGCGCATCGGCGAATCCAAGCGCCAGCTCGCGCGCCTGAAGGAATTCTCTTCCGGAAAATTGAATGACGTAAGATTCCGCGACCGCCTGTCGCGGGTGGAAGTGGAGCTCACGGCGCTCGAGATCACCAACCTGCGCTTCCTCGACCGCATGCGCCGCAGCGGCCAGCCGCCCGGCGCCGACGTTTCGATGCTGAAGATCAAGGGCACCGAGATCCAGCAGGCGCTGGCCGAACTGATGATGCAGGCCGCAGGCGAGGCCGGCAGCGACGAGTTCGCCGCGGCACTGGGGCGGCGTTATCTGAGCATGCGCAAGACCACCATCTACGCCGGGTCCAACGAGATTCAAAGAAATATTATTGCAAAACAGACCTTGGGTCTATGAACTTCGACTACAACGAAGAGCAGCAGCTGCTCGCCGATTCGGTGCGGCGCTTCCTGCAGAAGGATTACGACTTCGAGGCGCGCAGGAAAATCCTCGCCTCGCCCGAGGGCTGGAGCGCGCGGGTCTGGTCGCAGCTCGCGCAGATGGGCCTCACCGGGCTGCCGTTCTCGCCCGATTACGGCGGCTTCGGCGGCGGCGCGGTGGATCTGATGGGCGTGATGGAAGCCTTCGGCGAGGCGCTGGTGGTCGAGCCCTACCTCGCCACCCTCATGGGCGCGCACCTCGTCGCGCGGGCGGGCAGCGCCGAGCAGAAGCGGGCCATCCTGCCGGCCGTCGTCGAAGGCAGGATGAAGCTCGCCTTCGCGCACACGGAAAGAAAACAGGGCGAAAAGCTCGGCGTGGTTGGCGCGCCGATCGCCGACAAGCTCGTGGTTTCCTCCGGCAGCCGGCTGTTTCTCGCCGATCGCGCAGACCTCAAAATGAAACCGTACCGCACCATGGACAACATGGTTGCCGCAGACCTGAGCTTCTCCAGGGACCGGGCCGAGCCGATGCCGGGCGCAGATCAGGCGGTTGCGGAAACCGTCGACTTCGCTACCGCGCTGGTTTGCGCCGAAGCCGTCGGCGCGATGAAATTCGCCTGCGACACCACGCTCGAGTACCTCAAGACCCGCAAGCAGTTCGGCGTGCCGATCGGCACGTTCCAGGCGCTGCAGCACCGCATGGTCGACATGGTCATCTCGTACGAGCAGGCGCGCTCCATGGCCTGCCTGGCCTGCGCGAGAGTCGATTCGGCGGCCAATGCCGCCGAGCGCTCGCGCGCGGTGTCCGCCGCGAAGATCAAGATCGCCGACAGCGCGCGCCACATCGGCCAGGAAGCGGTGCAGCTGCACGGCGGCATGGGCATGAGCGAGGAGCTGAAGCTGAGCCACAGCTTCCGGCGGCTGACCGTGGCGGCGCAGCAGTTCGGCGACGCCGATCATCACCTCGCGCGCTTCGCTTCGCTCTAGATGGAAAACAGGCGCGTCGTGCTGGCCAGCCGACCGACTGGCCCGGTCACAGAAGGCAATTTTCAGTTGGAAAAGCTTCCTATTCCCAAACCCGCGGACGGCGAAGTGCTGGTAAAGAACCTCTGGCTCTCGCTCGACCCGTACATGCGCGGGCGCATGAGCGATGCGAAAAGCTATGTGAAGGGCGTCGACATCGGCGAGGTCATGGTTGGACAAACGGTCGGTGAGGTACTGGAGTCGAAAAACGACAAAATAAAAAAGGGCGACAAGGTATTGACCCAGCTCGGCTGGCAGCTTTACGGATGCACGAAGGACGTCAACCGGATCGACGGCTCGCGCGCGCCGCTCACGTACTACCTCGGCGTCCTCGGCATGCCGGGCATGACCGCCTATTTCGGCCTGAAGGAAATCGGCTCGCCCAAGCCGGGCGAGACCGTGGTGGTGTCCGCGGCCTCGGGCGCGGTCGGCAGCGTGGTCGGGCAGCTCGCGAAGATCTGGGGCTGCCGCGCCGTCGGCATCGCCGGCGGCCGCCAGAAATGCGAGTACGTGACGCGCGAGCTCGGCTTCGACGCCTGCGTCGATTACAAGGCGGGCAACCTGCATCGCGACCTGCAGGCCGCCTGCCCGAAGGGCGCCGATGTGTATTTCGACAACGTCGGCGGCGAGATCCTCGACACGCTGCTGCGGGTCACGAACCTTTTTGCGCGCATCGTCGTCTGCGGCATGATCGCCGACTACAGCGCGACCCAGCCGTACGCCGTGAAGAACCTGCGCTTCGTGCTCGTCAACCGCATCAGGATGCAGGGCATGATCGTGTTCGACTGGAAGGACCGCTACGGCGAGGCGCTCAAGGCGCTCGGCGAGTACTTCGCGCAGGGCAAGCTCAAGTACCGCGAGTCGATCGTCGAGGGCCTGGAGAACGCGCCTAAGGGCCTCATCGCGCTGCTCAGCGGCCAGAACTTCGGCAAGCAGCTGGTGAAGCTGGCCTGAGGGCGCGATGCCGGGCTACGTGGGCTTCTGGCAGCGCCTGCTCGCGTTCCTGATCGACTCGATGGTAGTGCTCGTCGTGTACGGCCCGCTCGTCGTGATGGCGTTCGGCACCGAGTATTTCTCGCTCGACATGCCGCGCTACTGGGACGCGGCGACCGGCCTAGTCATCGCGGTGGGGACGCTGCTGTTCTGGCGCTACCAGGGCGCCACACCCGGCAAGATCGCCATCGGGGCGAAGATCGTCGATGCCGAAACCGGCGGCCCGCCGACCAGCGGGCGCCTGGCGATGCGCTTCCTCGGCTACCTCGTTTCGGCGCTGCCGCTGTACCTGGGCTTCGTGTGGATCGCGTTCGACCGGCGCAAGCAGGGCTGGCACGATAAGATTGCAGGCACCGTAGTCATTCCCGACGATGAATAAAGGCAAACCATGATCGACCTCTATACATGGCCGACGCCCAATGGCCACAAGATCCACATCATGCTGGAGGAAACTGGTCTCGAATATAAGGTTCACCCCATCGATATTGGAGCGGGTGACCAATTCAAGCCGGAATTCCTAGCCATCTCGCCCAATAACAAGATCCCGGCGATGGTCGACCAGGAAGGCCCGGGCGGCAAACCGTTCGCGCTCGCCGAGTCGGGCGCGATGCTCTTCTACCTCGCCTCCAAGACCGGCAAGTTCCTGCCGCGCGACCTGCGCGATCGCTGGCAGGTGATGCAGTGGACCATGTTCCAGATGGGGCACATCGGCCCGATGCTCGGGCAGGCGCACCATTTCCTGCAGTACGCGCCCGAGAAGATCGAATACGCGATCAACCGCTACAGGAACGAGGCCAACCGGCTTTACGGGGTGGTTGAAAAACAATTGCAGAACAGCGAGTGGGTGGCCTGCGGCGAATACAGCATCGCCGACATGTCGATCATGCCGTGGCTGCGCGCGCCGGAGCGCCAGGGCGTAAACATCGACGACTATCCCAACGTGAAGCGCTGGCGCGACCGCATTGCCGCGCGGCCGGCGGTGAAGCGCGGCGTAGAAGTACTGGCGGAGCGCCGCAGGCAAACCCCCGGCTTCAGCAAGGAGCAGGCGGAGGTGCTGTTCGGCGCGAAGCAATATGCCAGACGCTAGCCTGAGCGGCAAAGTCGCCTGGATCACCGGCGGCGGCTCGGGGATCGGCCTCGCCGGCGCGATCGAGCTCTCGCGCGCCGGCGCGCATGTCGTCATCTCTGGGCGCAGCAAGGAAACGCTGGCCGCCGCCGAGAAGCAGCTCAAGGCGGCCGGCAAGGGCGAGGCCATCGCCATGGACGTCGCCGACCAGGCCGAGGTGGCTAAGGCCGCCGCCGCGATCCTCAAGCGCCACGGCCGCATCGACATCCTCGTCAACAGCGCGGGCATCAACCTGCCGAAGCGCAACTTCAGAAACGTTTCGGTCGACGGCTGGGACCAGATCGTCGCCATCAACCTGTCGGGGATGTTCTATTGCTGCCACGCGGTGCTGCCGGCGATGCGCGAGCGAAAGGAGGGCCTGGTCATCAACGTCTCCTCGTGGGCCGGGCGCTACGCGAGCACGCTGACCGGTCCCGGCTACAACGCCACCAAGCACGCGGTGGTCGCGCTCACCGAGTCTCTCAACATGGAGGAGGGCGCCAACGGCATCCGCGCCACCTCGATCCTGCCCGGCGAAGTGGCGACGCCGATCCTCGAGAAGCGCCCGGTGCCGCCGCCGGCGCACGAGCGCGCGCGCATGCTGCAGGCCGAGGACCTCGGCAGGACCATCCTGTTCATCGCCACGCTGCCGGCGCGCGCCTGCGTCAACGAGATCGTCATCAGCCCGACCTGGAACCGCTTCTACGTCGGCGGCCTGGAGAGCCCGAAGAGCTGAGCTCTTCCAACCATCGACCGGATGCGTGGCTGACGCTGCGCGTGTTCCTGCCCTTCGTCGCCGGCTACTACGTCTCGTACGCCTTCCGCTCGATGAACGCGCTGCTCGGCCCGCACATCGCCGCAGAGCTCGATCTCGGCGCGGCCGATCTCGGGCTGCTGACCAGCGTCTATTTCCTCGCCTTTGCGCTCGCCCAGATCCCGATGGGCGTGCTGCTCGACCGCTACGGGCCGCGCCGCGTCGATGCCGCGCTGCTGCTGGTGGCCACCGCCGGCGCTTTCGCGTTCGCCCGGGCTCCCTCGTTCGGCTTTCTCATCCTGGGACGCGCCCTGGTCGGCCTCGGCGTCTCGGTGTGCCTGATGAGCTCGTTCCAGGCGTTCGCGCTGTGGTACCCGAAAGAGCGTCTCGCCGCGATCAACTCGCGCGCCTTCGCGGTGGGCATCCTCGGCGCGGTGACGGTGACCGTGCCGCTCGAGATGGCGCTGCGCGTGACCGACTGGCGCACGATCGCGGCTTGTTTCGCGCTGGCAGCGCTCGCCGCCAGCGCCGCGGTGTTCTACGCCGCGCCGGAGCGCAAGCCCGTCGCCGCGCACGATTCGCTCGCCGTGGCGCTGGGCGGCGTGCGCGCGCTGCTTACCGACGCGGCGTTCCGGCGCACCGTGGTGATGGTCAGCGCCAGCCAGTGCGCGGCCATGTCCCTCGGCACGCTCTGGATCGCGACCTGGCTGCGCGACGTCGCCGGCTATGATCCGGTGCAGGTCGGACGCGGCCTGCTGGTGGTGAACGCTACCCTCATCGCCGGCTACCTCGCCTTCGGTCGCCTGGCCGAGCTGCGCGCGCGGCGCGGCGCCTCGGTCCTGCCGCTGATTGCCTGCGGCGTCGGGACAGCGTCGCTGTGCCTCGCCCTGCTGGCGCTGGGCGTGACGACCGGCGCGCTCGCGCTGTGGGCTGCATTCACCTTCTCGAGCAGCGCGGCGACGCTCGCCTATGCGCTTTTGCTGCGCCACTTTCCGACGGAGATGGCGGGGCGCCTCAACACGACCGTCAACAGCTTCGTGTTTCTCGCCATGTTCCTGGGGCAGTGGCTGGTGGGGCTGGTGCTCGAGCTCTGGCCGCGCAGCGGCGCCGGCTACGCGCCGCAGGCCTATCACT
>VBBY01000102.1 GCA_005881595.1 Betaproteobacteria bacterium
GTTGGATTTTTGTGGCACTCTGCGTGCTGTCGGTGGGCCTGCTGGAATGGCCCGCAGGCACCAGAGCTCAAACCCTCGGCGGCATCACCGTGGTTCCGCCGACGATCCCGGTCCCGGTCCCGGTCCCAGTCCCAGTCCCAGTCCCGGTTCCGGTCACAGTATCGACGGTCCTGGGCACGGGAACACTCGCGCCAGGTTCGCTTGATTCTCTGTACAGCGAACTCGACTCGATCAGCACGTCCCTGGTTTCGGCAGAGGTTCCGAGCGCGCGGGTGATCGGCTACGCGGACCAGATTGCCTCGGATTCCTATCTCTCCTCGCTCAACCTCACCATCGCCGGAATCGCCATCGCCGCCGCTTCTGCGGAAGCGGCAGCCCGGGGGCCCTTGGACGGCAGCCCCGGCGACGCCACCTCGTACATTTCCAGCCTCTCGATCAATGGAGTGGAAGTCCTGATCGACGGGACGGTGAACCAGACGGTCGCTATCCCCGGCGGCCAGGTGGTGATCAACGAGCAGCAGGTCCTCTCGGACGGCACCCTGGTCGTGAACGCGCTGCACGCGACCGTCTCTGGCGTTGCGGACGCCGTGGTCGCATCGGCGACGGCGGGCCCCAGCGGCGGGAACGCGAGCGCGGTGAAGGCGACGACCTACTGAGGGCGGACTGTAACGGCGGGCGAGTGCGTCGGACGGAGCGGGCCCGTGGCCCCTCCGTCCGTTTCACGAGCAGCCCCCTTCGCGCTTTTCTCACCCTCTTAGGCTGAGAGCTTCCTGACCGCTCTTTCGTAGTACCTGCTCTCAATCCGCGTGCGAAGCAAGGCAAGCTTCTTCAGGGCCTTCGCGCGCGCTGCGGCATCGTCCCCGGCATCTGCGGCTACGAAGCGCTCCAGCTGCGCGATCTCATTGAGCGTCTGGACCTCCGCCGGCACGAAGCCGCCATTTTTCAGAATGCGGTAGGCGACGCGCAGATCCTCGGGGATGAGGGGATCATCGTCCAGGGCGAGTGGACGGCCCTGGCCGGGAAGGTGGTCGAGCTCGCCGCGCGAAACAGCCTCGGCGATCTTCTGTTCTGCGAGAAAATCGAGCATCAGCATGGCCTCGAGAGCTTATCGTAGCGCGCCAACCGACGCGACGACGTTCTACCCGCGCCTCATCGGTCGGCACGGCGCGGTGGCCGGCAATTCCTATCTGTCCGTCAACGCCGGCGTCGACGTGCTCAAGGCGGGCGGCAACGCGATCGACGCAGCGGTCGCGGCGTGCTTTGTCGAGGGGCTGGTGAATCCGCACATGCACAGCATCGGCGGCGAGTGCCCGATCCTGCTGCGCTCTGAGGGGAGCGACGATGTGGTGGCGCTCAACGGCAACATGGCGGCGCCGGCGCGCGCCACGCCGGAGGAATTCCGCCGCCGCGGCCTCGATCACGTGCCCGACGAGGACATTCTCGCGGCCGGCGTTCCCGCCGCGTTCGGCGCGCTGCTCACCGCGCTCGAGCGCTACGGCACGATGCCGCTGCGCGAAGCGATCGCGCCGGCGATCGAGCTGGCACGCGATGGATTTCCTGCATCGCAGGGCCTGGTCAACCAGGAGAGATACGGTCTCAAGTACTTGAGCGACAAATTCGAGCGCTGGCCGGCAAGCAAGACCCTTTACATGCCGGTCCCTGAAGTCGGCGCGCTGGTGAAGAATGAGGCGCTCGCAAGAACGTACGACTACCTCGCGAATGCAAAGGACCCCCACGAGGCGTTCTACCGGGGCGAGATCGCTGCGGAGATCGCGCGCTTCTCCAGGGAGCGCGGCGGTCTGCTCGAGCGCGCCGACCTGGAGGGTTTCCAGACCCGGGTCGAGGGGCCCGTCAGCCTGCGCTTCGGCGAGGCGACGATCTACAAGTGCGGCTTCTGGTCGCAGGGGCCGGCGATGCTGCAGGCGCTCGCCATCATGCGGCGCTTCGACCTGCGCGCGATGGGGCCGGGCAGCGCCGATTACCTGCACCTCCTGATCGAGGCCACCAAGCTCGCCTTCGCCGATCGCGAGCAGTACTACGGCGACCCATCCAAAGTGATGATTCCCTCGGAGGTGTTGTTGTCCGAGGCTTATGCAAAGGCGCGGGGAGATTTGATTGACATGAGAAAGGCAAGTGAAGAGTTGCGTCCAGGCGACGCCTGGCACAATGCCGCGTTGCTGCCCGCCGAGGAGCGCTTCACGCCGCAGCCCTGGGGGCCTGGCACCGTGCACGTCGACGCCGTGGACGCGAAAGGCAACATGGCGTCGTTCACCCCGAGCGGCGCG
Organism: Betaproteobacteria bacterium; assembly: GCA_005881595.1. Taxonomy (GTDB): domain Bacteria; phylum Pseudomonadota; class Gammaproteobacteria; order Burkholderiales; family SG8-39; genus SCGC-AG-212-J23. The sequence continues at coordinate 2,286 of VBBY01000102.1, forward strand.
TGGATCAGGTCGGCAGAGGTGATCGGCGCGCTCGGTTTCCCGCTGTCGACGCGCATGATGACGTTCTATCTCGGGCCGGCGAATCATCCCAACGTGGTCGCGCCCGGCAAGCGCCCGCGCACCACGCTCACGCCTTCACTCGCGTTCCGGCGCGGCAAGCCGTGGATGACCTTCGGCACGATGGGCGGCGACCAGCAGGAGCAATGGTCGCTGCAGTTCATCCTGTACCGCGAGGCGTTCGGCATGACCATCCAGCAGGCGATCGAGGCGCCCAAGCTGTCCTCGGACCACTTCCCGGGCTTCTTCGCGCCGCACGATCACGCGCCGAAGCACGTGCGCATCGAGGCCCGCTTCGGCGCCAAGGCGATCGACGAGCTGCGTCGGCGCGGCCACGCCATTGAGGTGGCGCCCGACTGGACCGAGGGCTTCATTTCCGCCGCGCAGCTCGACGAGGAGACGCGGCTGCTCGAGGCCGGCTGCGACCCGCGCGGCTCGAAATCCGAGACTTTCCCGTCTTTCGCTTACGTCTGGTAGGAAACAGGGACAGACCACGTTTTCCGCGCGAATGTAGTCCTGCGCCGTCCTGGCGCGTTACGCGCTAAGGGGAAGTGGCCGGATGCCAGAGCATAGGGATCGAATCGCTGAAGAACCGCTTGAACCGCGCATCCTCCTTTGCGTTTCAGCTTTCAGCGGTGGAATTCGCTCATTTGCGGTCTCCCCGCCCGCCATCGCACCCGCAAACGCCCGATCAGATGCCGAGTTCGCGGAACTGGTCGCAAGTTGCGACCAGTTCGAGCCGGGCAGCGTTTGTGACTGGCTCAAGCCGTCACCGTGGAGTCAGCTATCGCCCGTGGGCATTCACAGAGCATGGCGCCCTCATGGCCGCAAATCTGCTCCGCAGCGAGCGCGCAGTTCAAATGAGTATCTTCGTCATCCGCGCGTTCGTGCGGTTACGGGAGCACGTCGCGTCTACCGCAAACTGCAGCCCTTGCTCGCTCCGCCTTCCGAGGCGCCGAAGCGCCGCATCGGCTTTTAGCGCCGCGTTTTCTTCCGTCTCGACTTTGCGGGAATCGGGCTCTGACCCCGATTTCCGAGTTTTTTCCGCGCCAGCGCCGCGCCGGCGGCCAAGGCGCGAAGTTTCTTCAATGCAACTTCTCTGTCCATCGGCGCCATGCCGCAGTTGGTGCAGGGAAATAGGTGGTTTGCGGGGACGAACTTCAGCGCGCGCTCAATGGTCTCGGCTACCTGCTGAGGGGTTTCCACTGCATCGGTCGCGACATCGATCACGCCGACTAGAACATCCTTCCCCTTCAGAAGCTTCAAGAGCTCGATCGGCACTTTCGAGTTGATGCACTCGAGCGAGACCTGCTTGATGCGGCTCTTCGCCAGGGCCGGGAAGATCTCCGCGTACTGGCGCCACTCGCCGCCGAGCGTCCTCTTCCAGTCGATGTTGGCCTGGATGCCGTAGCCGTAGCAGATGTGCACGCAGGTGGTGCACTTCAGGCCCTCGATCGCCCGGTGCAGCGCATCGATGCCCCAGCGCTTCACGTCGTCCAGGTACACGTTGAAGGCCGGCTCGTCGAACTGGATCACGTCGACGCCGTCCTTCTCGAGCGCGCGCGCCTCCTGGTTCAGCAGCTCGGCGAAGGCCATTGCGAGCTTCACCTTGTCGCGGTAATGCTCGTCGGCGATCGTGTCGACGATGGTCATGGGGCCGGGCAGGGTGATCTTGAGCTTGCGCCCGGTGTGCCCGCGCGCGAGCCTGGCTTCGACCTCGTGCACGCGCCCTTTCAGCCTGAGCGGCCCGCTCACCACCGGGACCATGGCGTCGTAGCGGTTATCCCGGATGCCCATCTTCACCTTGCGGCTGAAGTCGATGCCGTCGACGAACTCGAGGAAGCCGTGGACGAAGTGCTGCCGCGACTGCTCGCCCTCGGTGACGATATCGATGCCGGCGTCCTCCTGCTCCTTCAGCCAAAGCAGCGTCGCATCGCGCTTCGCGCGCTCCAGTTCGGCGCCGGAAGCGCGCCAGGCCGGCCAGAGCTTGTTGGGCTCGGCCAGCCAGGCCGGCTTGGGCAGGCTGCCGGCAATGGTGGTCTGAAACCTGTCGTGGATTTGAGACATCGTGGGTGGCTCCTAACTATAATTCTCCGCCATGGGGGCTGCAGCGCCCGTAACGGTCCTCCACGCAGGCGGCTGCCACTGCGGCCGCGTGCGCTTCGAGGTCACCGCCCCGGCCGAGATCACCGTCGCGGAGTGCAACTGCTCGATCTGCGCCAAGGCCGGGTTCCTCCACCTGATCGTCCGGAAGTCCGATTTTCGCCTGCTGCAGGGCGAGGAGTCCCTGGCCACCTATACCTTCAATACCGGGACTGCCAAACATGTCTTTTGCAAAGTCTGCGGAATCAAGTCATTCTACGTTCCGCGGTCCCACCCGGACGGGTTCAGCGTCAACGCGCGCTGCCTCGACCCGGGGACCGTGGACCGCATGGAGGTACGGCCTTTCGACGGCGTTAACTGGGAGTCTTCGGTAAAGGAGAAAAAATGGTCAGACTGATCATGGTCGCCGCATCAACAGCCGCTTTAATGCTGGGGCTTTCTGGGTCGGCTTGGGCGCAGGGCATGAGGAAGGACTGCAACGAGCTGAAGGGCGAGATCGAAGCCAAGATCAAGGCGAACGGGGTCGAGAAGTTCACCCTCGACATCGTCGACGCCGATGCGCAGGTCGACGGCAAGGTCGTCGGCACCTGCGACGGCGGCACCAAGAAGATCGTCTACAAGCGCGGCTAGCGCATCTCCTGCCGGGCCGTTCGCAGCCACAAGGCTGCGGCGGCTTGGGCGGCGGGTAGCAGCCCGAACGCGGGGCTACCCCTGTGCCGGCACGAGCTTGCCGCCGAGCACCGTCGCGCTCGGGAAGAGCCGCTGCCGGCCCGTCCGCACGTTCCTGTAGTTGTCGACGAATTCGAAGTTACCCTCGCGCAACTCGAGCACTGCAACGTCCGCAGGCGCGCCGACATTCAGCGTGCCGCGATCCTTAAAGGCATCGAACATGCGTGCCGCGTTGCTGGTACCGCATGCGATCACGCGGTCGAGCGGCATGCCGAGCATGAGGAACTTCGAGAGGCAGTTCGGAAAATCGATCACGCCGCTCACGCGCCCCTCCGTCGTCCAGTCAGTCGAGATCGTGTCCGGCATGAAGCCCTGCTTCAGCGCACGCTGCGCCACATCCCACCAGAGGTGACCGTTGCGGCCGTTGCCGACGTCGAACCAGATTCCGCGGCGGCGCGCTTCCGCGACCTCCGGAAATAGGCGGCCATTGCCGTCGAGGATGCTGTTCGGCTCCGGCGCGTACATGTGGGTGACAATGTCGCCGCGCTTGAGCAGCGCCAGTATCTTCGGCATCGATGAGACCGTCTGGCCGATGTGTATCATCACCGGCAGATCGCCTGCGACTTCCTGGGCACGCTTGAGGGCGTCGAGATCGTTCGGCCCGGCGACGTTGAACGACAACCGCGCCTTCACGCCGATAATCGTGTCGCGGTGGCGCTCGATCGCCGCGCGCGCCAAAGCGACGTCTGCACGCTGCATGTCGTTCAGCTCGCCGTCGGGCG
>VBBY01000055.1 GCA_005881595.1 Betaproteobacteria bacterium
TCCCGACTCAGGTGGAGCGGCACCGCGTACGGATTTGGATTGAAGATCTCGATATCGACATCCACCGTGGCTTGCGCGTCCGCTCTCGTCCCCTGCGGATTGATCGCGCCGCCGACGAAACCCCCGGAGGCGGTACCCCGCACCCCCACCCCACGGATCGTGACTCGGTCGCTTGGACCTTGGATTTGGCTCACCAAGCCAGGAACGACCGAGCCAGGAACGAACGGCGAGATTGCGAGCGAATCGGTCGAAGCCTCACTCGCCGCTCTGCCACCGCCCTCAGCCGAACAGAACACGAAAGTGCCATCGGTACTCTCGCGAACGTCGTTGGTTGGGGCCTCGGTGCCGGAAGCCTCGCACCTGTTGTCGGCATCCGTAATGGACACCCGGAGGGGGAGAAACCCGACCTGGAAGTTGGCACTCCGTGTATTGTCAGCGGTTGTGGTCTCCGGGGTGGTGGTCGTGATGCTGAGGGTGTTGGTCAGCGTGGCTCCATCAGGAACGCTCGGGCTCACGTCCACCGTCAACCCGAACTGATTGCCAAAGGTCGCGCACCGGTTCACGGTCCCGAGGTTCCAGGTCACGGTGTTCGCGTCGCGATTGTAGGCTCCGCCGCCGCGGCTCTCCGACACGAGGGTGACACCGGGAGGTAGGCTGTCCGTGAGGACCACGTTCTCCGCGTCCGTGGTGGCGCATGTTTCTTGGGTGGGCGAGCCGGCGAAGAAATTCAGTGCGAACGTGAGTCGTCTCCCGAAGCTGGCCGGGTCATAAGACTGCACGAATTTCCCGACCCCGATGTTCGTCTGCGCCGAAGCGAACAAAGGGGGGAACGAAACCAGTACGAAAGACGCTATCGTAAGCGCGCGCGACACGCGAGGAGCTGTGAAAGGGCCTTTACGCGACCGACTCATTGCGTGCCTCCGTTTTCAACTGGCGCAGGTGATCCGAGATTGCTGTCAAAGGGCCCACAGCCCGAGCGAATGAGCCGGGATCTGCGATGTGGGCCGTGTTTTCCTTCCTCTCGCACCATTGTACGACGCTGCGCGAGGGCAATGTAGCGCGAAAGCGGAGGTTTCATGAAACGTTGCGCGGGCGGTCCTGGATTGATTTTCCTGTCCGTATCCGTTGCGTCTCCCGCGAACCGGTGCGCGCCCACGATTGCAGTTCCGAAAGGCGAGGAGTATAAAAACCGCGGCCGCCGCTCGTTGCCGCGGCGGACCAACAGCACACCCAATTCGACGGTCAGAGGGGGCACCATGAAACGCGGATTCATCAGGGCATCCATTTTCCTCGCAGCGGGATTCGCGCCCGGCGCGCCCGCGCTGGCGGCGGACGTTGATTTCCAGCGCCTGCTCAAGGCGGATCAGGAGCCGCAGAACTGGATGACCTACCACGGCTCCTACAAGTCGTGGCATTACAGCGCGCTCGCCGACATCAGCGCGGAAAACGTGCGCAACCTGCGCGAGGCGTGGTCGCACGTCGCCAGCCGGTCGGTGCGCGGCCTGCAGTCCTACCCGCTGGCGGTGGACGGCGTGCTGTACTACTCGGGCTCCTACAACCAGGTGTGGGCGCTCGACGGCGCCACCGGCCGGGTGCTCTGGCAGTACAAGCAGAAGTTGAACGAGGATCTGGTCGCGAAGCAGACCCATTCGCCGTACAACCGCGGCATCGCCATCGGCTACGGCAACGTCTACATGGGCACGCTCGACGGCAAGCTGGCGGCGATCGACATGAAGACCGGCAAGCTCAATTGGGAAACGAAGCTGGTCAATTCCGAGAAGCTCACGGTCGGCTTCACCGGCGCGCCGCTGCTGGTGAAGGATAAGGTGATCATCGGCGCGCAGGGCGGCGAGTGGCCCGACCGCGGCCCGATTTTCGGCGTCGACGCGAAGAGCGGGAAACAGCTGTGGCGCTTCTACACGGTGGCCGGCGAAGCGGACAACGGCGATGCGCGCAACACCTGGCTCAACGACTCCTGGCGCACCGGCGGCGGTGGCGGCTGGATGGCCGGCGGCTACGACCCCGAGACCAACAGCGTGTGGTGGGGCACGGCGAACCCGGCGCCGCTGTACGACTGGTCGGGACCGGACTACCAGACCAAGGGGGCGCGGCCCGGCGACAATCTGTACACCACCTCGGTGATCCTGCTTGATCCGGACACCGGCAAGCTGAAGGGCTACCACCAGGAGTTGCCGCACGACGCCTGGGACTTCGACAGCGCGACCGGCGAATTCATCATGCTCGAGCGCGACGGCAAGAAGTACGTGGTGCATCCGAGCAAGAGCGGTTTCGTCTGGGTGTACGACCGCTCCGGCAAGGTGCAGAACGTGTGGCGCCTGATCAAGCACATCAACTTCGTCAAGGACATCAAGTCCAACGGCGAGCTGGTCGGGCGGCGCGACATGACCGAGGGCAAGCATACCAATCTGTGCCCGTTCATCGCCGGCGGCATGAGCTGGAACATGGGCTCGTACAATCCAAAGACCGGCTTGCTCTACAAGGTCGGCAACGAATGGTGCATGGACCTCGAAATCAAGAAGACCACGCCGGTGCTCGAGCCGATGGCGCAGCTCAATATCGGCGCCGACTTCAACATCACGCATCCGCAAGGCGACAAGGCGCACGGCCACGTGTCGGCGCGCGACCCGATCACCGGCGAGCTGAAGTGGGAAGTCAAATTTCCCGAGCCGCCGCTCGCCAGCCTGCTGTCCACGGGCGGCAACGTGCTGTTCGTGCCGGATGCGCGCGGCTGGCTGAGGGCGTACGACGCGCGCGACGGCAAGGAGCTGTGGTCGCACAACAACGGCCAGGGCCACAACGGCGGCATCATCACCTACAAGGCGAAAGGCAAGCAGTACGTCGCCGTGATGACCGGCTGGGGCGGGCTGGCCGGCGACGATTACGCCGCGTTCTTCGGCGGGAATTTCGCCCAGATGCCGAAGGATTCCGGCGTGATCAAGGTCTTCGCGCTGCGTTGATGCGGACGATCCCCGGAAAGGCGTCTGCCGCGCCTTTGCGGATTTTTGTTGCGTCGCTGGCTTGGGTGACGCTCTGCGCGCAGGGCGCGCTCGCGCAGCCCGGAGGCAAACCCGGCCCGATGCAGTCCGGCAGCCACGCCTCCGCGCCCGCCGGGGCCCAGCCGCAGCCCTTCGACGTCAGCCAGCTGTTCGCCACGAGCTGCGGCTGGTGCCACATGAACGGCGGGCGCCAGGACGGCAAGGGCCCGCGCCTGATGGGCACCGCACTCAGCGACGAGCAGATCATGTCGCGCATCCGCACCGGAAAAGTGGGAGCCATGCCGGCGTTCAGCGGCGCGTTCACCGAGGAGCAGCTGCGCGCGATCGTGGCCTACATCCGCGAACTGAAGCCGCTCGCCAAGCAATGAGGCGCGCTGCCGCCCTGGCTGCCTCGTGCGCGCTCGCCCTGCTGGCCAGCGGCGGGGCCGCCGCGCGGCCATGGTCGGAAATCAAGCAGCTCGGCGAGGCTGCGCTGTGCGCCAACCCGAATGCCCTCCCCTACGCCAGCAATCAGCCGGGCGCGCCCGGTTTCCAGATCGAAATCGCGCGTGCGCTCGCGCAGCGGCTCGGCGTGCGCCTGCGCGTCGAGTGGATCGTGCCGAGAATGCGCGCGGCCACGGTGGACTGCGACCTGCTGATGGACAGCATCACAGTACCCGGCGTGCAGCCCCCCTCGCTGCGGCTTTCGATCCCGTATCACCGCAGCGGCGTGTCGCTCGCCTTCGGCTCGGGGCGCGAAGCGGTGCCCTCCTACCGCGAGCTCAGCGCCGGCACGCGGATCGGCGTGATCATGAACTCGCTCGCCAGCCTGGTGGTCAGCCGCACGCCCGCGACGATGGTGCCGTTCGGCTTCGAGGACGACATGCTCGAGGCGGTGGCGCGCGGCGAGGTCGCGGCCGGCGCGGCTACCGCCGCCGCCGTCGGCTACTACAACCTGCAGCATCCCGGCGCTCCGCTGACGCTGGTGCACGCCGAGGACAGCGAGCCCGAATTGCGCTGGCCGGTCGCCGTGGGGCTGCGCCGTGCGGATGACCTGCTGGTGGAAAACGTCAACGCGGCACTCGTGCAGTTGCTCGCCGATGGCAGCATCGCGGCGATCTACGCGAAGTACGGCGTCGAGCACCGCGCGCCCGGCGCCGGGAAGCCGTAAGACCTCTCATAGGGCCGCGACGCGGCCTCGGGCAGGAGCCGAAATTGCGGATCCAAGCGAATAGAATAACGCGATGATTCATTTCGTGGTGCATGAAGAGGGCGACGGGGTCGGAGTGGTCGTCGTTGAGGGCGTCAAGGCCGGCCAGCAGCTCGATGGCTGGATCATGGAAGACGACAAGGACGTCAATGTGACCGCCAAAAGCGACATCCCGATCGGCCACAAGGTGGCGTTGAAGGACTACCGGCCCGGCGATAGCGTGATCAAGTACGGCGTCGACATCGGAAGAGTGGTGCAGCCGATCGCGAAGGGCGAGCATCTTCATGTCCATAACGTCAAAACCAGGCGCTGGTAGACAATGGACCTGTCCAAAGCAAGCTTCTGGGGCTACCGCCGCGAAAACGGCCGCGTCGGCGTGCGCAACCATGTCGTCATCCTGCCGGTCGACGACCTCTCGAACGCCGCGGCGCAGGCGGTGGAAAACGGCATCAAGGGCACGCTCGCGCTGCCGCATCCCTACGGCAGGCTGCAGTTCGGCGCCGACCTCGAGCTTCACTTCCGCACGCTGATCGGCGCCGGCTCCAATCCCAATGTCGCCGCCGTCATCGTGATCGGCATCGAGGAAGGCTGGACCGCTCGCGTGGTCGAGGGCATCAAGCAGACCGGCAAGCCGGTGTTCGGTTTCGGCATCGAAGGCCACGGCGATCACGAGACCATCCGCCGCGCCTCGCAGCAGGCGAAGGAGCTCCTTCAATGGGCGAGCGAGCTGCGTCGCGAGCAGCGGCCGCTCAAGGATTTGTGGGTTTCAACCAAGTGCGGCGAGTCCGACACGACCTCCGGCTGCGGCGCGAATCCGACCGTGGGCAATGCTTTCGACAAGCTCTACCCGCACGGCGTCACGCTGGTGTTCGGCGAAACCACCGAGCTCACCGGGGGCGAGCAGCTGGTCGCCGCGCGCTGCAGGAACGACGCGGTGCGCAAGAAGTTCCAGCTCGTCTTCGACCGCTACCAGGAAGTCATCAATCGCCACAAGACCGGCGACCTGATGGATTCGCAGCCGACCAAGGGCAACATCGCCGGCGGCCTCACCACCATCGAGGAAAAAGCGCTCGGCAACATCCAGAAGATCGGCCGCAAGTGCCTGGTCGACGGCGTGCTCGACAAGGCGGAAACGCCCAGCGGCCCCGGCCTCTGGTTCATGGATTCGTCCTCGGCGGCGGCCGAAATGGTCACGCTGTGCGCGGCGGCCGGCTATGTGGTGCATTTCTTCCCCACCGGCCAGGGCAACGTCATCGGCAATCCGATCCTGCCGGTGATCAAGCTCTGCGCCAACCCGCGCACGGTGCGCACCATGTCCGAGCATATCGACGTCGACGTCTCGGGACTGCTGAGAAAAGAGCTGACGCCGGACCAGGCGGGCGACAGGCTGCTCGATTGCATGTTCCGCACGGCAAACGGCCGCCTGACCGCCGCCGAGGCTCTCGGCCACCGCGAGTTCGTCCTCACGCGGTTGTACGAGTCGGCTTGAGCGCGCTCGCCGTTGAAGTCTGGCGGGGAGGCGCGCAAGGCGCCTTCCAGTCGTTCGAGGTGCCGCGCCACCCCAGCCAGACGGTGCTCGACGTCGTGACGTACATCCAGCGCTCGCTCGATGCCACGCTCGCCTACCGCTTCGCCTGCCGCGTCGGCATGTGCGGCTCGTGCGCGATGAGCGTGAATGGCGTGCCGCGCTGGACCTGCCGGACCCATGTAGACAAGGTTGCCCGCGAGAACAAGCTGGTGATCGGTCCGCTGCGCAACCTGCCGGTGATCCGCGATCTGGTCACCGACATGCGCGGGTTCTTCGACAAGTGGGCGCGTGCAAAAGGCAGTTTCGCGGGTACCAAGACAAAGCGCGACGACTTCGCGCGCGTAGCCCCCGATTCCGCAGACAGGAGGAAGGTCGATGCCGGGATCGAATGCATCGGCTGCGGCGTGTGCTACAGCGCCTGCGACGTCGTCGCGTGGAACCCGGATTATCTCGGGCCGGCGGCGCTCAACCGCGCCTGGACCCTGGTCAAGGACGAGCGCGATGTGGTGAAGCACGAGCGCCTGCGCGCGGTCGCCGGCGATGCCGGCTGCCACGCCTGCCACACGCACATGAGCTGCACCGAGCGCTGCCCGATGGGCCTTGCTCCCACCGCGGCGATCTCGGGCCTCAAGAGGGCAGTTCTCGGTTCGGTTCTGAAGGGCGAGCTGTGAGCGCGAAAGCCCAGAGCCTGCTCTGGATCGCGCAGCGCGCGAGCGCCGCGCTGCTCGCGCTGTGCGTGATCGTTCACCTCGTCACGATCATCTACGCGGTGCAAGGCGGACTTTCTGCCGCGGAGATCTTCGGCCGAACGCGCGGCAATGTTGCCTGGTTCGTCTTTTACTCGATCTTTGTCCTGGGAGTTGCGGTCCATGCGCCGATCGGCCTGCGGAGCGTTTTCATCGAATGGCTCGGCTGGCGCGGCCGGTCGCGCGACGCGGCGCTGGTCGCCTTTGCGGCACTTCTTGCCTGGATGGGAATGCGCGCCGTTTTCGCGGTATTCGCATGAATCGGCATTCGTCTTACTGGGTGTTCCTTGTCCACCGCCTGTCGGGCATTGCGCTCGCGCTGTTCCTGCCGGTGCATTTCTGGGCGCTCGGCGACGCCCTGCAGCTTGACGCATTGCTCGCCTGGACCGAGCAGCCGCTGGTCAAGTTCTCCGAATGGGCACTGGTGGTGCTGCTCGCCGCGCATCTGGGCGCCGGCCTGCGCGTGCTGGCGCTGGAATTCCTGCCGTGGCGCGACTGGCAAAAAGGCCTCGCAGCGGCGGCCGCTGCGCTGACCCTGGCCGCCGGGCTTGCCTTCGCTCTCGCGCTGTAGAATCAAAAAATGAAGCTCATTGCAATGATGGTTGCCATGTTGCTCGGCAGCGGGGCCTACGCGCAATCCTGGCCGCAGAAGCCGGTGCGTTTCATCGTGCCTTTCCCGCCTGGGGGGGCGACCGACATCTCGGCGCGGCTGCTCGGCGAGAGGCTGACGCAGATCTGGGGCCAGACGGTGGTGATCGAGAACCGCGGCGGCGCGGGCGGCGGGGTCGGCGCCGCGGAAGCGGCGCGCGCGGCGCCCGACGGCTATACGCTGTTCTTCCCTTCCGGCTCGGTCGTGACCGCCAACCAGCACATCTATGCCAAGCTGAATTACGACCCGGAAAAGGATTTCGTGCCGGTCACCAACGTCGTGTCCGGGCCGCAGGTGCTGGTCGTGCCCGCCGGCTCTCCGTACAAGTCAGTCAGGGCGCTGGTCGACGCGGCGAAGGCGAGCCCCGGCAGGCTGACCTTCGGGCACGCCGGCATCGGCTCGCAGACGCACCTGGCGGCCGAGAACTTCCTTTACCAGGCGAAAGTCGACGCGGTTTCGGTCCCCTACAAAGGCGAAGGCCCGGCGCTAGCCGGTCTGGTCGGCGGCGAAACGACCTTCGCGCTCACCAACCTGGCCGCCTCGATCGGGCATATCAACGCGGGCCGGCTGCGCGCCCTGGGGATCACCAGCAGGACCGAAGCGCCGCAGCTTCCCGGCGTGCCGCCGATCGCGAACACGCTGCCGGGCTTCGAGAACGTAGGCTGGTTCGGCATCGTGGCGCCGGCCGGCACGCCCAAAGAGATCATCGCCAAGGTGTACCAGGACACGAAGAAGGCGCTCGATACGACCGAGATGAAAGCGCGCTTTTACGCGCAGGGGCTGGCGCCGGTCGGCAATTCGCCGGAAGAGTTCGCCGTGGCGATGAAGGCCGAGACTGCGCTCTGGGCGAACGTGGTGAAGGAGCGCAACATCCACGTCCAGTGAAGATCGACCTGCGACAAGTCGAAGAGGCGGCGAAGGAGCTCTACATCCGGGCGCTGAAGCGGCTGCCGCCCGATGTCAAGCAGGGCTTCGACGCGCTCGCGAAAAGCGAGACCGACGCCGGCGCGCGGCGCATGCTCGGGACCATGATCCGCAACATCGGCGTCGCCGAGGACACCGACAACCTGCTGTGCCAGGACACCGGGATCCCGATCTACAACGTGTGGATCGGGCGCGGGGTCGAGCTGGACGGCGTCGCGCTGAAGCTGGCCATCCGGCGCGGCTGCGAGCGCTCGACGCGCGAATACTCGTTCCGCTCGTCGATCGTGCATCCCACCACGCGCGTGAACGAGCAGACCTCGTGCGGCCGCGGCGTGCCGATCATCAACGTCGATTTTTCCGAGGACGAGGAGTCGCTCGTGATCGAGATGCTGCCGAAGGGCTCGGGTTCCGAGAACAACTCGTGGCTCAGGATGGCAGTCCCCGCCGAAGGCGTGGACGCCATCAAGACGTTCGTGATCGATTGCGTGCTGGAGGCCGGCGGCAAGACCTGCCCGCCGACCATCGTCGGCGTCGGCGTCGGCGGCACCGCGGACCTGTGCGTGCATCTCGCGAAGGTCGCGGCCACCCGGGCGCTCGGCACGCACTGCGACGACCCCGAGGGGGCCAGGCTGGAGGAAGAGCTCGGCCCGGCGGTGAACATGCTCGGCGTCGGTCCGCAAGGGCTCGGCGGCGATTCCACCGCGTTCGCGGTGCACGTCGAAACGGCGGCCACCCACATCACGATGAACCCGGTGGCGGTGAACATGCAGTGTCACTCGGCGCGCCGCGCGCGCGCCACTTTCCGGCCTTCGGGCGTCGAGTATGGGTACTAGAGCTGCTTGATCGAATGGCACACTACGAGCTCACCGCGCCGCTGACCGAAGAGGCGGTGCGCAAGCTGCGCGTCGACGACACCGTCAGCTTGAACGGCACGCTGTTCGGCATCCGCGACGCGACGCAGATTCACATGTTCGACCGCGGGCGCAAGACGCGCTTCGACCTCTCGGGCCACGCGGTGATCCATACCGCGCCGAACGTGAAAAAGGTGCAGAAGAGCGCCGCGTACCCGGCGGGCTACGCGCCGCTTTGCGTCGGCACCACCACCAGCGACCGCATGGAGCGCTTCACGCGGCCCCTGATGCAGCAGTGCGGCGTGCGGCTGGTGATCGGCAAGGGCGGCCTGCGCGACGAATCGCTCAGAGCCTTCGGCGATCTGGGCGGCGCCTACCTCGCCATCATCGGCGGCACCGCGGCGCTGGAGACGACCTGGGTCGAATCGATCGAGGACGTGGACCTCGATGACCTCAATCCGGAATCGCTGTGGAAGTTTCGCGTTCGGAACTTCGGCCCGCTGCTAGTGGCGATGGACAGCCACGGCGGCAGCCTTTACTCGGAAGTGAAGCGCACAGCGCAGGAGCGCCGCGCGGCGGCGCTGCGCCGACTCGGCGTGCGGTAGAATCGCCGCACAACCCGAGGAGGAGTCCATGCGATTTCTGACGCGCGCCGTCGCGCTTTTGACATCGGCGTTCGCGCTGGCCGGGCAGGCGCAGAACCTTTCGATCGCCACCGGCGGAACCGGTGGCGTGTACTACCCGCTGGGCGGCGGCATGGCGGCCGTGCTCTCCAGATACGTTTCGGGCATGCAGGCCACGGCCGAGGTGACCGGCGGCTCGGTGGCCAACCTGCAGCTCATCGGCACCGGCAAGCCCTATCTGGGCATGACCATGGCGGACGCGACGCTCGATGCGTACAAGGGCCAGGACAAGTTCACCGGCAAGCCGGTCCCGGTGCGCACCCTCATGGTGATGTATCCGAACCGCATGCACGTCGTATCGATCGAGGGCGCCGGCGTCAACAAGATCGCCGATCTGAAAGGCAAGCGCGTGTCCACCGGATCGGGCGGCAGCGCGACCGAAGTCATGGCGTTCCGCGTCATCGAAGCCGCCGGCCTCGACAAGGACCGGGACCTGCGGCGCGAGCGCCTCGGCGTCGCCGAATCGGTGAACGCGATCAAGGACAGGAAGATCGACGCCTTCTTCTGGGTCGGCGGCCTGCCGACCGCGGCGATCACCGACCTCGCCAGCACCCCGGGCGTGAAGATCAAGCTGATCGACCATGCCGACCTGGTGCCGGCGATGAACCGGAAATACGGCGATCTCTATGTGCAGGACGTGATCCCGAAGGACATGTACCGCGGCATGGACGCCGACAACAAGCAGGCCACGGTGATGAACCTGCTGGTGGCGCACCAGAACATGGACGAGAAGACCGCCTATAGCATCGTGAAGGCGGTCTTCGAGCACAAGGAAGAGCTGGTCCGCGTCCACAAGGAGGCGGAGAACTTCAAGCTCGAGAACCAGAAAAAGGAAGCCTCGCCGATCCCTTGGCACCCCGGGGCGGTCAAATACTTCTCCGAGAAGGGAATCAAGCTGCAGTAGGGCTGGAGCGCGCAACGGGCAATGAGCGAAGAGATCGCCCGCATCCATCAGCCCGCCGCCGAAATCAGCGAGGAGGGGCTCAAGCGGGTCGAAGAGCTCATCGAGCGAGAGGAGGGCGTCCAGAACAGGTTCCGCGGGCGGCTCGGGGACTTCATCACGGCGGTGGCGGTCCTGATGTCGCTGTTCCACCTCTACGCCGCCTACCAGATCGTGCGGACCGAGGTGCTGCGCGCGATCCACGTTGCGTTCGTGCTGTTCCTGTGTTTCCTCATTTTCCCGACCTCGCGGCGCTTCCGCCATCGCGTGATGGCGTGGGACTGGGCGCTCGCGGCGCTGGGCATCGCGATTGCGGTGTACCTGCTGGCGAACGGCGACGATTTCTTCGACCGCTCGATCCTGCCGAACAGCTGGGACGTGGTGTTCGGCGTGGCGCTGATCGTGCTGGTGCTGGAGGCGATGCGGCGCGCGACCGGCTGGGTCATGCCGGTGATCACCCTATGCTTCCTGCTGTACGCGATCTTCGGGCCCACCCTGCCGGCGCCCTGGACCCACAAGGGCTACGAGATTCCCCGGCTCATCGGGCACATGTACATGACGCTGGAAGGCATCTACGGCGTCGCGGTCGACGTTTCTTCGTCGCTGATCATCCTGTTCACTGTCTACGGCGCGTTCCTGCAGTACTCGGGCGCCGGCAAGTTCTACATCGACTTCTCGTTCTCGGCGATGGGCGGCAAGCCGACCGGCGCCGGCCGCACGGTGGTGCTCGCCTCGTTCCTGCTCGGCGGTCCTTCCGGGTCGGGCGTCGCCACCACCGTGACGCTCGGCTCGGTCGCCTATCCGATGCTCGCCAAGGTCGGCTACGGCAAGGACGCGGCGGGCGGCCTGCTCGCCGCGGGCGGGCTCGGCGCGATCATTTCGCCGCCGGTGCTGGGCGCCGCCGCCTTCCTGATCGCCGAGTTCCTCAAGATCTCGTACCTCGACGTGATCCTGATGGCGACGATCCCGACCTGCCTGTACTACCTCGCGCTGTTCGCCATGGTCGAGATCGACGTGCGCAAGTTCGGCATGCAGGACGTCATTTTCGAGCGCGTCGAATCGGCGTGGAACCTGAGCAAGAAATACTGGTTCCACTTCCTGTCGCTGGTGTCGATCGTGGTGTTCATGCTGTGGGGCTTCTCGCCCGTGATGGCGGTGTTCTGGGCGACGCTGGTCTCCGCGGTGACGAGCTTCCTGAGGCCCGACACCGCGCTCATTCCGTACCAGGTTTTCAGGAGAAAAATCCCCGTTGGCCGCGGCCTGTGGGACTCCGGGCTGGTGAAGGCGCTCGCCGGCGGCTCGCTCGGAGTGCTGAACGTCGCTGCCACCTGCGCCGGCGCCGGCATCATCGTCGGCACGGTGACCCTCACCGGCCTTGGCCTCAAGTTCAGCTCGATCGTCCTCGACTACGCCGGCGGCTCGCTGTTGCTCACCGCCATCTACACCTCGCTCATCGTCTGGATCGTCGGTCTGGCCGTCCCGGTGACGGCGAGCTACATCATCTGCGCGGTCATCGCCGCGCCGGCGATGATCAAGCTGGGCGTGCCGGATTTCGCGGCGCACATGTTCATCTTCTACTACGCCGTGCTCTCCGAGGTATCGCCGCCGACCGCGCTCTCGCCTTTCGCCGCCGCCGCGATCACCGGAGGCGACCCCTACAAGACGACGCTGCAGTGCTGGAAATACACCACCCCCGCGTTTCTCGTGCCGTTCATGTTCGTGCTCGACCCGAGCGGCACCGGACTTCTCCTGACCGGGTCCTTCAAGACCCTCGCCGGCGCCGACTGGGGCTCGATCGCGCTGGTGACCTTCACCGCCGCGGTCGGCATCGTGGCGCTCGCCGGCGGATTGCAGGGCTGGCTCTTCAAGCGCACCAGCCTCGCGCAACGGATCATGCTGGTCGTCGCAGGTTTCCTGCTGGTGTATCCGAAAGCCTTGTTCGACGCCGTGGGCTTCGCGCTCGTGGTGCTGGTGCTGGTCATGCAATGGTTACCTCGCGCATCGACACGGACATCCTGATCCTCGGCTCGGGCGGCGCCGGCCTGTTTGCCGCGCTGCACGCCGGTCAGGCGGCGCCCGAGCTGTCGATCACCATTGCCGTGAAAGGCCTGCTCGGCAAATGCGGCTGCACGCGCATGGTGCAGGGCGGCTACAACGTCGCGCTGGCAAAGGGCGACTCGATCGAGCGCCACTTCATGGACACCATCGAAGGCGGCAAGTGGCTTCCCGACCAGGACCTCGCCTGGCAGCTGGTGACCCTGGCCGTTGAGAGGATCCGCGAGCTGGAAAACGAGCTCGGCTGCTTTTTCGACCGCAATCCCGACGGCAGCATCCACCAGAAGGCCTTCGCCGGGCAGACGTTCGACCGCACCGTGCACAAGGGCGACCTCACAGGCATCGAGATCATCAACCGGCTCGCCGAGCAGGTCTGGGCGCGCGGCATCGCGCGGCTGGAGGAGCACCGTGCAGTCGAGCTGATAAGAACCAGGGATGGAAGCGCCCTGTCGGGCGTGCTTTTCGTCGACATGCGAACCGGCGAGTACGTGTTCGTGCGCGCCAAGGCAGTCCTGCTGGCAACCGGCGGCGGACCGACGATGTACAAGTACCACACGCCCTCCGGCGACAAGAGCTGCGACGGCCTGGCGATGGCCTGGCGCTCGGGGCTGCCGCTGCGCGACATGGAAATGGTGCAGTTCCACCCCACCGGGCTGCTCGCCGGCGCGCACACGCGCATGACCGGCACGGTGCTCGAAGAAGGGCTGCGCGGCGCGGGTGGGCATCTTCTAAATGGGGAGCGCGAGCGCTTCATGGGCCGCTACGACCCAAAAGCCGAGCGCGCGACCCGCGACATCGTCTCGCGCGCGATGTTTTCGGAGATTAAAAACGGCAACACCTCGCCGCACGGCGGTTTGTACATTTCCATGAGCCACCTCGGCGCGGACAACGTCAGAAAACAATTCAAGGGCATGGTCGAGCGCTGCGCCGATTGCGGCTTCGATCTCGCCGGCGGGCTGGTCGAGGTGGTGCCGACCGCGCACTACATGATGGGGGGCGTCGAATTCGCCGCCGACTGCCGCACCGAGCTGCCCGGGCTGTTCGTCGCGGGCGAGGATTCTGGCGGCGTGCACGGCGCGAACCGGCTCGGCGGCAACGGCGTGGCCAACTCCACAGTGTTCGGCGCCGTCGCGGGCGACTCGATGGCTGCCTGGCTGCGCAGGGAAGGCGCCCTGCGCGAGCCGGACCGCGCGGCGATCGAATCTGCCGTCGCGGCCTGCGAGACGCCGTTCAGGAACCGTCCTGCCAACTCAAATCTGGAACCCCTGCGAGAGAAGCTGTTCGAGACGATGTGGGAAAGGGTAGGCATCCTGCGCGACGGCGCGGGCCTGGAGCAGGCGCTGCGCGAGCTTGGGTCCTTGAATGATGAGCTCGACCGTTTCGCGCTAGACGGGACGAACCGCGCCTTCAATCTCAGCTGGCACGACTGGATGAACCTGAAGAATTTGGTGGCAGTGAGCCGGGTCATCGCGGCAGCAGCGATCGCGCGCAAGGACTCGCGCGGCGCGCATTTCAGGTCGGACTTCCCCGAAACCGGGCCGCTGGACGAGTCAGCCTTCACCAGCATTCGATTTAATGAGGTGGCCATGCGGCCCGTGAAATTCACGCGCGTGCGTCCCGGGCAGACCTTGTTGAAAGATGCAGCCTGACTGGCCGCAGGAGGTTCACCGCGCGCTCTCCCTGGCGCAGGTACGCGTCGTCGGCTACGTGCCCGATGCCGGCCACTCGCGGCTGATCGAGCTGTGCCAGGGCGATCGAAAGATGCTCAGCGTGGTACTGACGACCGAGGAAGAAGGCATCGGCCTTGCGGCCGGGGCCTGGCTCGGCGGCGAAAAGAGCGTGCTTCTCATGCAGTCGAGCGGTGTCGGCAACGTCATCAACGCAGCCGGCCTGCTCAAGACCTGCCGCATTCCGCTGCTGATGATCGTCACCATGCGGGGCGAAGAGGGCGAGTTCAACTCGTGGCAGGTGCCCATGGGCGAGGCGACACCCGCCGTGCTCGAGGCGATGGATGTTCGCGTGCGTCGCGCGGCGCGAGCAGAGGAGATCGCGCCGCTCGTCGCCGATGCTTTGCGGCAGGAGCAGGCGACGGCGGTTCTGATCTCGCAAGGCGTTATCGGCATCAAGAGCTTTCGCCAATGACCTTGCACCGGCGCGAAGCAGTCAAAACCCTGCTTTCCGGGCGAGGCGAGCTTCTCGTCGTCGCGGGATTGGGCTCCACCGCCTGGGATATCACCGCCGCCGGTGACGCGCCGCTCAACTTTCCGCTCTGGGGCGCGATGGGCCAGGCGGCGATGATCGGCCTTGGGCTTGCGCTGGCCCAGCCCAGGCGAAGAGTGCTGGTGATCACCGGGGATGGCGAGATGCTGATGGGAATCGGCTCGCTCGCCACGATCGGCGCGCAGCAGCCGCCGAATCTGACGCTGGTTGTGATCGACAACGAGCGCTACGGCGAAACCGGCATGCAGGAGACGCACACCGCGCACGGCGTCGATCTGGCCGGCGTGGCGCGGGCTTGCGGCTTCGAGTATTCAAAGACGACTTCGAGCCTGAAAACCCTGCGCTCCATCATTCACGAAGGCGCAGGACCGAATTTCGCCGTCGTCAAAGTCGCCGCCGAGAAGCTGCCCCTGGTGCTGCCGCCGCTCGATGGCGTGGCGCTGAAAGACCGCTTTCGGCGCGCGCTGCTCGGCGACTCAGCCGAGGTGCTTTCGCAGAAACGCTAGCGTGCGCTCCCGCGCCTGCTTGGCCGAAGGCGCGTGATACGACCCGCGGTGATCGCAGTTGAAGCCGTGATCCGCCGGGTAGAGGAAGATCTGCTGCTTCGGGTGCTTCGCGGCAAGCTTCTTCACGCCTTCGGCCGGGATCATCGCGTCCTTCTCGCCGAAGTGGCCCATCACCGGAACTCGCGGCTGGATGTCGGTGTTGTCGAGGATGCCGCCGCCGTAGTACGGCACCGCGGCGGCGAGCCCCGGCACCTTTGCCGAGGCCATCCACGCGACGAACCCGCCCCAGCAATAGCCGACGATGCCGACCCTGCCGGCCGGCGCAGCCGCCTTGACCGCGGCTTCGGCATCCTTCATGGCGAAGTCCAGGGTGATCTTGGCGCGCAGCTCGCGGCCTTTCTCGATATCGGGCGGCGTATAGCCGAGATCGACGTTCTTCTGCACGCGGTCGAACATCGCCGGCGCGATCGCCACGTAGCCGTCGGCGGCGAAGCCGTCGGCCACTTCCTTGATGTGGCTGTTGACGCCGAAGATTTCCTGGATGACGACGATCGCGCCGCGCGGCTTGCCGGCGGGGTCGGCGCGGTAGGCGGCGAGCCGGTGGCCGTCCGCGGCGGTCAGTTCGATGAGCTTGCCCATGGCCGTAGAATCCTCGCTATGAAGAAGAACGCGCAAGAGTTGTTTCGACTCGCGCGCACCGCGCTCGAAGGCGCCGGCGCCCACCCGCGCATGGCCGAGGCGGCGGCGAAGCACCTGGTGCGCGCGGAAGAACAGGGGCTTGCGACGCACGGCCTGTCGCGCGTGCCCTTCTACTGCTCGATGCTGCGCAACGGCCGCGCCGACGGCGCCGCCCATCCTGCGATGCTGGCCGAGCGCGGCGGCGCCTGCCTGATCGATAACCGCGACGGCCTGCCTTACGTCTCGGTCGAATGGGCGCTCGGCGAGGCGATCCAGCGCGCGCGCCGCAACGGCATCGGCTTTGCGGGCATCCGCAACAGCGCGCACGTCGGCGTGCTCGGCATTCACCTGCTGCCCGTGGCCGAGGCCGGCCTGGTGGGGTTCGCCTTCACCAACTCTCCGGCCGCGATTCCGCCCTGGGGCGGCAGGAAGGCGCTTTTCGGCACCAACCCGGTGGCCGCGATTTTTCCTCGAAAAGAGCGCGACCCGATCGTCGTCGATCTGGCGCTGACCACCGTGGTCCGCGGCCGGATCATGATGTCGATGCGCAAGGGCGAGGCGATCCCCGAGGGCTGGGCGCTCGACCGCAACGGCAAGCCGACCACCGATCCGAAAGAGGCGATCGAGCACGGCAGCCTGTTTCCGATCGGCGGCGCGAAGGGCGCGATGCTCGCGCTGATGTTCGAGCTGATCTGCGCCTCGCTCACCGGCGCGGCCATCGGAGCCGAGGCCGATTCGTTTTTCTCCGAGCAGGGCAACCGCCCGCGCATCGGCCAGTCTTTCATCGTCATCGATCCGTCGGCGCTGGCCGGGACCGAGAAATTCTCGGAACGGGTCGAGACCCTGGTCTCGGCGATGCTTGCCGACCCCGAGGTGCGGCTGCCGGGGGCGCGGCGCTTCGCGTGCGAGAAGGCCGCGCGCTCCCGCGGCATCGAGATCCCCGACGAGCTGCTCGCGCAGATCGAGAAGCTATGTTTGACGCGGTCGTGAAGGCTGCCGGCAGACGCAAAAGCAGTCTGACCGAACCCCTGCTCGACGCGTTCTGCGACGCGCTCTGGCTGGAAGACGGTCTCGCGAAGAACAGCATCGCCTCCTATCGGGCCGATCTCGAGCAGCTGGCCGCGTTCCTGAATGACGGCTTATTGAAGGCAGGGGAAGCAGAGCTGTACGCCTTCCTCGCCTCGCGCAAGGGCCGCGCTACGAGCGCAGCGCGCCGGGTATCGAGCCTGAAGCGCTTCTACCGGTACTGCCTGCGCGAGCGGCGCATCGCCGCCGACCCGACCCTCAAGCTCGATCCCCCGAAGCGGCCGCCGCGCTTTCCGAAAACCCTGTCGGAGGCGGACGTGGAGGCGCTGCTTGCGGCGCCGGACGCGAGCACTGCCCTCGGCGTGCGCGACCGCGCCATGCTGGAGACGCTTTATGCCACCGGCTTGCGGGTGTCCGAGCTGGTCGCGCTGAAGGTCTTCGAGGCCAATCTCGAGGCCGGCGTGGTTCGCGTGCTCGGCAAGGGTTCGAAGGAGCGCCTGGTTCCGCTTGGCGAGGAGGCGGTGCACTGGCTGCAAAAGTACCTGAAGGAAGGGCGCGGCCCCCTGCTCAAGACGAAAAATGTCGATGCCCTTTTCGTCACGGCGCGCGGCGCCGGCATGACGCGCCAGGCCTTCTGGCATCTCATCCGGCGCTATGGGACACGCGCAATTCCGGGCAAGCGGCTCTCGCCGCATGTGCTGCGCCACGCGTTCGCCACGCACCTCATCAACCACGGCGCCGACCTGCGCGTGGTCCAGATGCTGCTCGGCCATGCCGACATCTCGACGACGCAGATCTATACGCACGTGGCGCGCGAGCGGCTCAAGGCATTGCACGCCAGGCACCACCCGAGGGGATGACTAGCGCTTGCCGCGCTCGATCGATACGCCGACGAAGCGGGCGTTGGCGAGGATGCCGAGCTTTGCTGCGCTCACCTTGACCCAGGGAGCGCCGAAATCGCCGATCAGCAGGCGGGCGATGCGCTCGGCGAAGGTCTCCACCAGCCGGAAGTGGCCGCTCGCAGCGAGGCCGCGGATCTTCAGCGCCACCTGCTCGTAGTCGATCGTATCGGAAACCCTGTCGCTCTCGAACACCTGCGCGCCGGGAAGCCCGATCTCCAGGTCGATGGACAGCGTTTGCAGCAGGTGGCGCTCGCGCTTGTGAACGCCGATGAGCGCCTCGACGCGCAGGTCGCGGATCAGGATGGCGTCCATGGTGGGTCCGATTCTATAGAATCGCCCGCATGCAGAGCGCGCTGACGGTGCTCGCCGCGTACTGTCTGGGGTCGGTTTCGTTCGCGATCGCGGTGAGCCGCCTGATGCGGCTGCCCGATCCGCGGACCTACGGCTCCAGGAACCCGGGAGCGACCAACGTCCTGCGCACCGGAAAGCGAGCCGCGGCCGCTCTCACGCTGGCGGGAGACGCGGGGAAGGGCTGGCTCGCGGTCTGGCTTGCCCAGCTTTATGCGCCGGAGGCCGCGGCGCTGGCCGGGCTCGCGGTATTTCTGGGTCATCTTTTTCCGCTGTTTCACCACTTCAAGGGCGGCAAGGGCGTCGCGACGGCGGCGGGCGTGCTGTTCGGCCTCGATGTCTGGCTCGGCCTGGGCAGCCTCGCCACCTGGATCGTGATCGCGGCGTTCTTGCGTTATGCCTCGCTCGCCTCGCTGGTGGCCGCGCTGTTCGCGCCCTTCTTCGCCTGGTATATCGGCTCGAGCTACGACATGCTGCTCGTGGTTGCGGGCATCGCCGCGCTTCTCGTCTGGCGGCACAAGGGAAACATCGGCCGGCTCTTCGCCGGCACCGAATCGCGCATCGGCGCGAAAAAAGCTAGCTGATCGCCTCGAGGTCCCAGCGCGGCCTGACGCTGAAGGCGTGCTCTGCGCCGTCTTGCCCCTGGCGCAAGCGCTGGGCGGCAGCAAAGGCGATCATCGCGCCATTGTCGGTGCACAGCTCGGGTTGCGGATAAAACAGGTCGAAGCCGCGCTGTTCAGCCTCTTTGCCAAGCGCAGAGCGCAACTGGCGATTCGCACCCACGCCGCCGGCGACGACCAGGCGCGTCAGCCCGCTCAGCTCCATCGCGTGCACGCATTTCGCCACCAGCACTTCCACCACCGCGTCGACGAAGGCGCGCGCGATGTCGGCATGAGCCGCCGGTGCGGCCTGCTTGGCGAGCGTCACGACCGCGGTCTTGAGTCCCGAGAAGCTGAACTCGAGATCGCCGCTGCCGATCATCGGGCGCGGCAGCCGGTAGCGGCCGGGCGTGCCCGACTGGGCTAGCTGCGATAACGCCGGCCCGCCGGGGTAGCCCAGCCCGAGAAGCTTCGCGGTCTTGTCGAAAGCCTCGCCCGCCGCGTCGTCCTGCGTCTCCCCCAGCAAGAGGTAGCGACCAATGCCCTCGACGCGCATCAGCTGCGTATGGCCGCCGGAGACGAGAAGCGCGACAAACGGAAACCGGGGCGCCGGCTCGGAGATGAGCGGCGAGAGCAGATGGCCTTCGAGGTGGTGGATGCCCACGGCGGGGATGCCGAGCGATTGCGCCAGGCCGTGGGCAAATGAGGCGCCGACGAGAAGCGCGCCGGCGAGTCCCGGGCCCTCGGTATAGCCGATGCCCGTCAGGTCCGCCGTGCGCCGTCCCGCGCGGGACAGCACCTCGCGGGTGAGCGGGACGAGCCGCCGGACATGGTCGCGCGAGGCGAGCTCGGGCACCACTCCGCCGTAGGCGTCGTGCATGCTGACCTGGGAGTGCACCGCGTGGGCGAGCAGCCCGCCGTCATAAACCGCAACGCCGGTTTCGTCGCAGGAGGTCTCGATGCCAAGGATCAGCATTGGCCGATTCTGCTACAATTCAGCCCCTTTTCGAGCCCGAGAGCGGGATGCCGACAGTACGCGTCAAGGAAAACGAGCCGTTCGAGGTGGCCATGCGCCGCTTCAAGCGCACCGTGGAGAAGACCGGCCTGCTCACCGAGCTGCGCGCCCGCGAGTACTACGAAAAGCCGACCGCCGAGCGCAAACGCAAGCTCGCCGCCGCCGTAAAGCGCCACCACAAGCGTCTGCGCAGCCAGATGCTGCCGCAGAAGCTCTACTAGCCAGCATCTCTCTCAAGCAGCAAATCACCGAAGACATGAAGGCGGCGATGCGCGCCAGGGACGCGGCGCGCCTGTCGGCCATCCGCCTGCTGCTCGCCGCGCTGAAGCAAAGGGAAGTCGACGAGCGGATCGAGCTCTCCGACGCCGACGTCGTGTCGGCGGTCGAGAAGCTGATCAAGCAGCGCCGCGAGTCGATCGCCCAGTTCGAAAAAGCGGCGCGCAACGACCTCGTCGCGGCCGAGAAATTCGAGATCGAGGTGCTCTCCGCTTATCTGCCCCGGCAGATGAGCGACGCGGAGATCGGCGAGGCGGTTGCCGCCGCGGTCGCGGAATCGGGCGCCTCGGGCATGAAGGACATGGGAAAGGTGATGGCCGCGCTCAAAGCGCGCCTCGCCGGCCGCGCCGACATGGGCAAGGTCTCGAATCTGGTCAAAAGCAGGCTTTCGGGCTGAAGTTTTAGGTCAAAATCGGGGTCGTGATCCCCGACTCGTTCAAGCAGGACCTCCTCAACCGGGTCGACATCGTGGAGGTAGTGTCGCGCTACGTCCAGCTCAAGAAGGGCGGCGCCAACTACCTCGGGCTGTGCCCATTCCACGGCGAGAAGACGCCTTCTTTCACAGTCAGTCCCGCCAAGCAGTTCTACCACTGCTTCGGCTGCGCCGCGCACGGCAATGCGATCGGCTTCCTCATGGCGTACGCCGGGCTGGGTTACGTCGACGCGGTGAAGGATCTCGCCGCAGCGGTCGGCATGCAGGTGCCCGAGGTGCGCGCGCCCGGCCCCGAGGAAGCCGCCCGCAAGGAGCGCGAGACCGACCTCTACGCGGTGATGGAAAAGGCGATGGATTTCTATCGCGCGCAACTAAGACAGTCTCCCAAGGCGATTCAGTACTTGAAGCAGCGCGGGTTGACCGGTGAAATTGCCGCGCGCTTTCGCATCGGCTACGCCCCGGACGACTGGCAGGCGCTGAAGTCCGTTTTTGAACAATATTCTGAATCTCCCCTCGTGGAATGCGGCCTCGTCATCGAGAACGAAGGCAAGCGCTACGACCGCTTTCGCGACCGCATCATGTTCCCGATCTTCAGCGCGCGCGGCGCCGTGGTCGGCTTCGGCGGGCGCGTGATCGCGGACGCTGAGCCCAAGTACCTGAACTCTCCGGAGACGCCGCTCTTCGAGAAGGGCCGCGAAGTCTACGGGCTGGTGCAGGCGCGCGAGGCGATTCGCTCGGCCGGCCGGGCGCTGCTGGTCGAGGGCTACATGGACGTGGTCGCGCTTGCGCAGTTCGACGTCGGCTACGCGGTGGCCACGCTCGGCACCGCGACCACGCCGGTACACGTCTCCAAGCTTCTCAAGCTCGCCGACGAGCTGGTGTTCTGCTTCGACGGCGACGCCGCCGGCCGCAAGGCAGCCTGGCGCGCCCTGGAAGTGAGCCTGCCGCTTGCGCTCGACCACAAGCCGCTGCGCTTCCTGTTTCTTCCCGAGGGCGAAGACCCGGACACGTATGTTCGCAGCCACGGCAAGGAAGGGTTCGAGAAGCTGGCCGGCGAGGCGCAGACGCTCTCCCAGTTCCTTCTCGGCGAGTTGCGCTCGCAGTCCGACCTCGGCACGGCAGAGGGCCGCTCGCGCTTTCTCGCCGCCGCCAGGCCCCACGTGCAGAGGATCGCCGCGCCCGCCCTGCGGCTGCAGGTGCTGAAAGCGGTGGCGGACCTGGCAGGCATCTCGCAGGACGAGGCGTCCGCCTTGCTGGATTTGCGCACCCCCCCTTCCTACCGCACGACGGCCTCACCCTGGGTGGAGAAGAGGCCCGCCTATCCGCTGGAGTGGAAGCTGCTGACGCGGCTTTTCGCCCGGCCGGCGCTCGCTTTCGAGATCGACCGGACGCTGCTCGATGCACGGTTACCCGAGTCGGCCGCGTTGGGCGAGCTGATCGGGAAGCTCGCGGAG
The DNA here is from genome assembly GCA_005881595.1 of Betaproteobacteria bacterium. GTDB lineage: Bacteria > Pseudomonadota > Gammaproteobacteria > Burkholderiales > SG8-39 > SCGC-AG-212-J23. The sequence goes on from VBBY01000055.1 coordinate 22,040, forward strand.
GTCGACGACCCGGAGCGGCTCACCGATGCGCTCGTCGCCGAGCTGGTACAGGGCATGCGCCACGCCGACGTGCTCTCCAATGCGCAGGCGACCCTCCTCGAGCTGAAGCTGACGCGGGAGGAGGCGGTGTCGGAATTCCGCTCGGTGCTCGAGGCGCTCAAGGCGCGCGAGCCTGAGGAGGAACGGATTTTGCGTAGCAAGGTTCTTCGGGGCGTCGCATCAGCCGAAGAAGCCAGCCGTTTCCTCAAAAAAGTGCAACAAAATCCAGCGCAGCGGTCTAAAAACTAGGGGTTGAAAAACGGGGACCCTGCTAACATGTAGGGTTTTACGTCGTTTTGCGGGGTAAGGATGGTCCAGAAGAAGCGCAAGTCGAAGGTAAGGAAAGTCCGTGCGGCCAAGAAAAAAGCCAAGAAGGTCCTGAGGACGCTGAAGCGCGTTTCGGCGGCGAAGTCGCGCGCCGTCAAGAAGCGGCTGCGCGCCAGGCTGCCCGCCCGGGCGCACAAGGCGGCCGCGCCGAAGGCGACGCTCGCGGTAAAGGCGCTCGCCCCGAAACCCGACGACAAGAGCGCCAAGGCAAAAACGCCGATCAAGAGCGCCAAGCAGGCGCTCGAGCTGCTGGAAGCGAAGGTCAACGAGGTCAAGGCGAAGGGCAAGGGCGGCCGCGGCGGCCGCCGCGGCCGCAAGGACGAATGGCTGCTCCCGGCCGAGACGCCGAAAGAGGACGCCGAGACCCGGCGCACGCGCCTCAAGAACCTGATCAAGCTCGGCAAGGAGCGCGGCTTCCTCACCTACTCGGAGATCAACGACCACCTGCCCGACGATCTGGTCGACGCCGAGCAGATCGAAGCCATCATCTCGACCTTCGGCGACATGGGCATCCAGGTCTACGACCAGGCGCCCGACCAGGAAACGCTGCTCATCGCCTCCGATGCCACGCCCGTCGCGCAGACCGACGAGGACGTGGAGGAGCAGGCCGAGGCCGCGCTCTCCACGGTGGATTCCGAGTTCGGCCGCACCACCGACCCGGTGCGCATGTACATGCGCGAGATGGGCTCGGTCGAGCTGCTCACGCGCGAGGGCGAGATCGAGATCGCCAAGCGCATCGAGGAAGGCCTGCGCCACATGATCCAGGCGATCAGCGCCTGCCCGACCACGGTGCGCGAGATCCTCGAGCTCGCCGACAAGGTCGAAAAGGACGAGTCGCGCGTCGACGAGGTGGTCGACGGCCTGATCGATCCCAACGCCAAGGACGACTTCGATCCGAAGAGAGCCGAGTCGCCCGAGGACGAGGAGGCGCAGATCGAGGAGGAAGAGGGCGAATCCGAGGAAGACGAGGGCGCCGCGCAGTCCGCGAGCCTGCTGAAGCTGCGCGGCGAGGCGCTCGAGAAATTCGCGCGCATCCGCCGCCTCTACGACAAGATGGCAAAGGCGCTGGAGCACAAGGGCTCGAAGGACAAGGACTACCTGCGCGCGCGCGACCAGATCTCCAACGAGCTGATGGGGATCCGCTTCACCGCGCGCATCGTCGAGCGGCTTTCCGACAGCGTGAGGAGCCTGGTCGACGAGATCCGCCGCCACGAGCGCGCGATCCACGACATCTGCGTCGAGAAGGCGCAGATGCCGCGCCAGCACTTCATCAGGATCTTCGCCGGCACCGAGGGCTCGCGGCGCTGGCTGACCGGCGACATCAACGCGGCGCAGCCGTGGAGCGAGGCGCTGCGCCGCCTCGAGCCGTCGATCCTCGAGCTGCTCGGCAAGATCCAGGCGGTGCAGCAGAAGATCGGCATCCCGATCCGCGATCTGAAGGAGATCAACAAGCAGATGTCGACCGGCGAAGCGAAGGCGCGCCGCGCCAAGCGCGAGATGACCGAGGCCAACCTGCGGCTGGTGATCTCGATCGCCAAGAAGTACACCAACCGCGGGCTGCAGTTCCTCGACCTGATCCAGGAAGGCAACATCGGCCTGATGAAGGCGGTCGACAAGTTCGAATACCGCCGCGGCTACAAGTTCTCGACCTATGCCACGTGGTGGATCCGGCAGGCGATCACGCGCTCGATCGCCGACCAGGCGCGCACCATCCGCATCCCGGTGCACATGATCGAGACCATCAACAAGATGAACCGCATCAGCCGCCAGATCCTGCAGGAGACCGGCCAGGAGCCGGACCCGGCGACGCTCGCCGCGCGCATGGAGATGCCCGAGGAGAAGATCCGCAAGATCCTCAAGATCTCCAAGGAGCCGATCTCGATGGAGACGCCGATCGGCGACGACGACGACTCGCACCTCGGCGATTTCATCGAGGACCAGTCGACGCTCGCGCCCTCCGACGCGGCGACCTTCGCCAGCCTGCGCGACGTGACGAAGGAAGTGCTCGACACGCTCACGCCGCGCGAGGCCAAGGTGCTGCGCATGCGCTTCGGCATCGAGATGTCCACCGACCACACGCTGGAGGAGGTCGGCAAGCAGTTCGACGTCACGCGCGAGCGCATACGGCAGATCGAGGCGAAGGCGCTGAGGAAGCTGCGGCACCCCTCGCGCTCCGAGAGGCTGAAGAGCTTCCTGGACCAGGAAGGCTGATCGAAGGGGAAGACAAAAAAGGGCCGCGCAAGCGGCCCTTTTCATTTGCAGTAAGCTCTCGCGAGGGGCCGGTAGCTCAGCCGGTCAGAGCAGGGGACTCATAATCCCTTGGTCGTTGGTTCGAATCCAACCCGGCCCACAATATAAGCACCAAGAAACCGTCTACCCCTACCGCGCTGGTCCGCAGACCCGCCACCGTGCACGCGATCTCGTCGCGCTTCTGGCTGATCGGCAGCGCCGGGTCGAAATGGATCGGGTTCATTGCCGTCATGGGTACCGTCGCCCGGCACGGGCCCTTCTTCACCCAAGCCTGCGCCGAACGGACTATGGCGGCGCGCAGCGCTCCTGCGCTGCCGCAATACGGCGCGGGCACAGTGGCTGGCGGGAGGTGTCCATGAAGGCATTACTTGCCGCGCTCCTCGCGCTCGCGGCCGTGCCCGGCGCACGAGCCGGCGACTGCGCGGGGCTGATGGGCTTTTATTACCCGGATACGATCGTCACCTCGGCGACTCCCGTTCCCGGCCCCTCGTTCACCGCGCCGGACGGCCGGATCTACGATTCGCTGCCGCCCTTCTGCCGCGTGACGGCGACCCTCACGCCGACCAGCGACTCGCTCATCAACATGGAACTGTGGATGCCCGATCCCGGCTGGACCGGGCGTTTCCTCGGCTTGGGCAACGGCGGTTACGGCGGCAACATCGCGATCGCCGTGCCGGCGATGGTCGCCGCGCTCAAGCTTGGCATCGCGAGCGGCACCACCGACATGGGCACCACGCCCTCGACCAACACCGACGCTGACGCGCTCGTCGGCCACCCGCAGAAGTGGGTCGACTTCGGCCACCGCGCCACGCACCTGATGACGGTCGTGTCGAAGGAGATCGCGCGCGCCTTCTACGGCAGCGCGCCGCGCTATGCCTACTTCCACGGCTGCTCGACCGGCGGCCAGCAGGCGTTGATGGAGGCGCAGCGCTACCCGGACGACTACCACGGCATCATCGCGGGCTCGCCGGCGAACAACCGCACCCACCTGCACACCAACGTGCTGTGGTTCTACCGCGCCACCCACGCGTCGCCCGACAGCTACATCACGTCCGACAAGGTGAGCCTGATCACGCGCTCGGTGGTCGCCGCGTGCAACGTGAAGAGCGGCGGGCTCGCCACCGACGCCTTCCTCACCGACGCGCGCGCCTGCGACTGGGACCCGGCGAGCATTCAGTGCCCGGCGCTCGACGGCCCCGATTGCCTCCTGCCCGGGCAGGTGCAAGCGGCACGTGCAGGCTACGACGGTCCGCGCAACCCTGGTAGCGGCCACCTCATCTACCCGGGCTGGATGCGCGGCAGCGAGAACGCCTCGGAGCTCGGCTGGAACTCGCAGCAGTCCAGCGCCGAGCCGCCGTTCGGCTCGCTCTTCAAGTGGGTGTTCGGCTCGGCGTGGCTCTGGCCGACCTACGACTACGACCTCGACATGGCCGCGGTCGACCAGCTGCTCGCGCCGATCCTCAACGCGAACAATGCCGACCTGGGCGCGTTCCAGTCGCTTGGCGGCAAGCTCCTCGCCTACCACGGCACGGCTGATCCGATCATCAATCCGCAGGACACGGTGAACTACTACAACCGCGTGCTCGCGCTGCAGTCGAAGAGCGCGTCGCTCGCGCAGAAGCGCACGCAGCAGTTCTTCCGCCTGTTCCTCGTGCCGGGCATGGGCCACTGCTCGCGCGGGGCCGGGCCCAACGCCTTCGGCAACCTGTTCAGCGCGAGCATCGTCGCGCCGCCGCCGGCCGCGAGCGACGCCGCGCACGACGTGCTGCTCGCGCTCATCGATTGGGTCGAGCGCGGCAACGCGCCCGAGAGCATCGTCGCCACTAAGTACGTGGGCGACTCGCCGTCGTCCGGGGTGCAAATGATGCGGCCGCTCTGCCCGTTTCCGCTCTTCCCGCGCTACTCCGGGAGCGGCGACCCAAACGCCGCGGGGAGCTTTGCGTGCGCGAGCGGCCCGTCCGTCACCGACCGGACCGCGGCGCCCGAATACCTGCAGTGACCGAGTCCGCGTAAAAACGGCTGCGGCACACTTCTGGCACACTTGGAGTCAATCAACGCCCGCAATCGAGCGCACGCCACAGCAAGGCGTGGGTGAATTTTCCCTATGTAGGTTTTGCGGCCGAGTGCTGCGGTGAGTTGCCGAGAATTAGCGCATTCGGCCTCATAATCCCTTGGTCGTTGGTTCGAATCCAACCCGGCCCACAGCAAAACGCTATGTCGCCCACCACGGTCGGCACATAGATGAAGAACGGGCGAAGTGGAACGAGCAATATTGATAACAATTGGACGAAGGATTCATTGGCATCCGTTATCAACGGACGCTGACGCTCAAGATAGGATCAAAAAACGGATATCCCGCAAAGGCCATTCAGGAGAGGAGGGCAACAATGGCAAGGAAAGTTAGCGCACGTAGGCACACGTTGCACCGGACCTTGGTCGGTCTAACGGTTGCAAGCGCCGTAATAGTGTTGTCAGCGATCGCCGTTCCAAGCTTTGGCGGCCCGAAGTCGAATACGCCTTCGATGGGACCTGTGCCCAAAGCGCACTGTGGTCCCGGGGATCACACCGAAAGCGGATTGCAGGGCGAGACCACGCAGCAAGAGCGCTTCAGCGGCGATTCCGAGCGCGCCTACAACTGCAATCTGGAACTCGTGGGCCAGCAGCCCCAAGGTGAGTTTGAAGGAGCATTTTCGCAGGATGGACCGGCGTACGACGGTGACTGCGCCTACTATGGAACGGACCGTGTTACTTCTCTGCAGCAGCACCTCGGCGTCACGGTGATCGATGCCTCCGACCCCCAGCATCCGCGGGTGAGCGCGTACCTGAACGACACTGCCGCGGCGCGCGCCCCGCACGAGACTGTGCACACCAATGAGCGGCGCCACCTCCTCGCGGTCGGCCAAAACAATGGGCCGGGCTTTGCCGTTTATGACACTTCCGACTGCCGCCACCCGGTCCTGCTGGCCGACATCCAGCTTCCCGGCAGCCAGGGCCACATGGGCGCCTTCGCCCCGGACGGCCGGACGTACTACCTGACCCAGAGCTTTCGAGGCATCGGCGGCTTCCTGTACATCGTGGACCTCATCGACCCGTCCAATCCGCAGATGCTCCCCCCTTGGCAGTTCTTGGGTGATGGCAGGCCCCACGGGCTAGAGCTCAACCCGCAGGGCTTTGCGCCCGGTGTGCCCGAAGGGACGCGGGTGTACTCGGGGCAGCCTGGCAATTTCGGCAGGGTCCCGCCGGCAAACGATAGCGGTCCGGACGGGCTGGTGATCCTTGACGTCAGCGACTATCAGTTCCGTCGCCCCAATCCGCAGATCCGGGTTATCAGTAAGCTCTTCTGGGACGACCAGGGGGAAGCCGAGCCCATGATCCCAGTGAAGATCAAGGGGCACCCGTACATCATCAGCACGGACGAGGCCGGCGGCGCGAGCGGCATGGGCGGCTGGGCGGCCGCATGTGGCCGGGGGGCGTCCCCTTTCGGTTATCCGAATATCATCGACGTCGGCGACGAAACCAACCCTAGGATCATCGCCAAGCTCAGGCTGGAAGTGAGCGACCCCGCCAATTGCTCAGCGCTACTCGCCGAGACGCCGCCGGATGCCCCGGGAACGGCGCCCGGGACGAACTTGCCGCCCGAGTCAGGGACGACCAATTACAGCGGAGAAAGATGTGTCGCTGACAATCCCAACAATGCGAAGATGCTCGCTTGCAGCTTTCAGAATGCAGCCTTGCGCGTTTTCGACGTTCGCGATCCGCACCATCCGAAAGAGATCGCGTACTGGAAGCCACCCGCTGTGCGGACGGAGGTCCGTCCTGCATCAGGTAGCTGGGCACCGGGCGTCGATCGGACCGTGGATAAGATTGCTGGTTGGGCGCGCTGGGTAAAGGGCAAAGGCCACGATAAGCTGCAACTCTGGACCGTCAGTGATGGCAACGGCTTTCAGGTCCTGCGCTTCACGGACAATTTCAAAGCGCGTCACAAGGAGCTTTTCGAGGATGACTCGGACGAATAAATAACGGCCCCTTGGGCGCGCGATTACCAACCCGGCCCACTAGTCAGCCGCCGCTGCAAGGCGCGTCGCCTTGCGCTCGAGCAGCCGCGCGAAGTTCTCGAGCGACAGCAGGTGCAGGTAGACGCGCGCCATCAGCCCTTTGCGCATCAGGTTCTTGAGCTGCGCGGCGTTGAGGTTTTCCAGGTGTTTCTCGTTCACCCGGTGCATGCCGGTAAGGTGCATCGCGCCGCCGCCCTTGTCCTTGTTGAGCGTCGCCTGCATGGTGAAGGGCTCGAGCAGCCCGTAGTCGCCGAGAATGGCGCACATCTCCCGGCTGCGCTCAAGGTCGGCCTCGTATTCCGAGAGCAGCCGCTCGATCTCGCTCCATTTCGCGCTCGGCTGGCTCTGTGCATCGAACAGCGGCTCGCCCTGCTCGTCGATGAATGCCTTCTCGATGCAGATCAGCCGGTCCTTCTGCTCCACCTGGTTGAGCGTCACCTTCGCCATGCAGAACGGGTAGCGGCGCGCATAGGCCGGGACGTAAACGCCGCGCGCCCAGGCGGCGTTCACGACGAACAGATTTTCGCCTGCCGCGATCCCGAGCACGGCGACCGGCGCGAAGCTCTTGCCTTCGTCGCCGCTGGTGAAGACGATCGGATACTCGCGCGCCGCGAACTGGAACTCCGTGTGGCTGATGGGAATGGCGTTGCCGCGCCGCGCGAACTCGGGCACTTCGCCCGGCGCGAGCAGGCGCACCTTCTGGGTCTTCAGGGACGGAACGATTTCCCGGTAACCGAATGGCGGCGCTATCTGCATTGCGCCATCATAAGTCTGTCGGCGGGACGGCGCTTGCGGTAAAATCCGCGGCTTCCCACGGGGTGGTAGCTCAGCTGGGAGAGCGTCGCGTTCGCAATGCGAAGGTCGGGAGTTCGATCCTCCTCCACTCCACCATTGCCCCAAAAGAAACGCCCCGAAGGCTAGGGGCAATCGGAGCGCAGCTGCCGCTCAGACCGCAGTCAGTCGGCGCCGTTCAGATGATCGTGAGCTAGGGGCGCTCGTTAAACGCCGCGGCCAATTCCGATACCTTGAACCGGCCGGTGAATCTCAGGTGATCCTGGGTTCCGGTCTCGAGGCCCGACTCGATCATGCAGAGCGTCATCAGCTGGCCGAGCCATTCAACGATTTGCGCCTTGGAGTAAGAGGACAACAGCGGACGCAGGCCATCGCGTTTGCCGACCTGCTCGAGAATGCGCCGGTACTCGACCGACAGGCCCGAGTTCTTATCCTCTAGCGCTGCCGTGCCTGCTTCGGTACGTCGAAAGGTGCGCACGCTCGTCTCCTTGTGCTGATTCATGAGTCCGGCCTTATCCTGACGCGAATGGTGCGTCAGGCGAACCGAATAGAGAAGGCCTTATACGGCGGCATTAACCAATTTTACGTAGCGCTTCACGGACATTTATCCGTGAGTCCTGAACACTCGCCCCGCTTGTCGGGCATGGCCTTACAGACCCTGCATCCTGCGAAATAGACTAGGCCGTTGCGATCCGCTGAATGCGCGGTTATGCGCCTCCGCGCTAGTCTTGACGACGCTGCTTCCCTCCTCCCTCCGTTGTCGAAGCGGCACAGGCCCCGGCGCCCTTGGCGACCGGGGCTTTTCCATTCGTGAATTTGTTCACGTCCGGCTCCAAATAGTCCCGATTTTGTAGAGGGCGCGCTACAGGGACGGGGTGTTCCCCGACAGACCTGAAGCAATCCAAAGGATAGGCTTACTGTGTCCGTCAAAGGGGGGCAAAGGTCGAAGCATGCTGCACGACGCGCCGGTAAATCTTCTTTTCGTCGAGGACTCCGCGGAGGATGTCCAGCTGGCGTTGCGCGCTCTCAGGCGTGACGGCCTCGAGACGCTGTGGCGGCAAGTCGACTCGGAGAGCACCATGAAGGTGGCTCTCTCGGAGGCCAGACCGGACGCAATCCTGTCCGATTTCTCGATGCCAGGGTTTGATGGCATGGAGGCGTTGCTGCTGGCCCGGGAAATCGTGCCGCAGGTTCCGTTCATTTTCCTGTCGGGGACGATCGGCGAGGAGCGCGCCATCGCGGCGATTCGGATGGGGGCCACGGATTACGTCTTGAAAAGCAGCATGCGCCGGCTTGGCACGGCGGTAAAACGCGCCCTCTCTGAAACAGAGGAGCGCAACACCTATGAGACGCGCATCCGCTATCTGGCGAATTACGATGCGCTTTCGGGCTTGCCCAACCGCAGCCTGCTCGCCGACCGCACCGCTCAGGCGATCGCTCATGCGAGACGAACGGGGCGGACGTGCGGCCTGATCGTGCTGAACGTTGATCGCTTCAAGCTGGTGAACGAAGGCTTCGGCCAGGCGGCTGGCGACGCGCTGCTCAACCTGCTGGCCGAGCGGCTGCGCGCCACGGTGCGCGAGGGCGATACCCCGGCACGCTTGGGAGCCGACAGCTTCGCGGTGCTGGCCGCGGATCTCGTACGCCCCGATGAGACGATCGCCCTGGTGCGCAAGATCCAGGAGGCGGCGTCGCTGCTGTTCGCGCTGGAAGGACGCCAGCAGCACGTCAGTCTGAGCCTTGGTGCCAGCACCTTCCCGCGGGACGGTGAAGACTTCGAGGTGCTGCTGCGCAACGCCGATGCCGCGATGCAGCGGGTCAAGACCGCCGGCGGCAACGGCTTCCAGTACTACGCCGCCGCCATGACGCGCGACGCGACCGAGCGAGTCGAACTCGAGAACGCGCTGCGCGTCGCGCCCGAGCGGGGCGAGCTCGGGCTTCATTACCAGCCGCAAGTCGAGATCGCCTCAGGCCGCATCTCGGGGCTCGAGGCGCTGATGCGATGGCACCATCCGGAGCGTGGCTTGATCTCGCCGGCGCAGTTCATCCCTATCGCCGAGGAGTCGGACCTGATCTGCTCGCTTGGCGAATGGGCCGTCGTTACGGCCTGCCGCCAGCTTTTCGAATGGGACGCCGGCGGGCACCCGGCACCACGTGTTGGCGTGAACGTCTCGGCCCGGCAGTTTCACAGCCCGGGTTTTGCAGACATGGTCGCACGCTCGCTGCGCGAGCGGCGGATCAGCCCGTCTCGCCTGGAGCTCGAGCTTACCGAAGGAGTGCTGATCGACGACCGCGAGGAAGCGGTTGCGGTCCTCGGGCAGCTCAAGGAGCTCGGGGTGCAGATCGCGGTGGACGACTTCGGTACCGGCTACTCGAGCCTCAGCTACCTCTCGGGGCTGCCGATCGACTGCCTGAAGATCGACCGGTCGTTCGTGGTCCAGACGACCGACGGCGGCCGCGGCGCGGCGATCGCGCAGGCGATCATCTCGCTCGGGCACTCGCTGCGCCTGCGGGTGCTCGCCGAGGGTGTCGAGACGCCGGAGCAGCTCGAGTTCCTGCGCCGGCACGGCTGCAATGAATACCAGGGTTATCTGTTTTCGCGCCCGTGCACCGTCGACGCGGTGAGCGGATTTCTCGTCAGAGGCGCCGCCGTATCGGAAGCAGCCTTGAAGGCCGGGGCCGGGAAGACCGCGGGCGGATCAGCTTCCCGCGGCAGACCGCGAGGCAGCGAGGCCGCTAAACGGCCGGTCATGCCGGCGACCTATAAAGGCTTCAAACGCAACCACGATGGCTCTTGGACCTGCGTCGCGGAATCCACCATTCAGCGCCACAGCGGGCGCATTCAGGTCATGCCGGGATCCACTTTCCTGCCCGGCGTGAAGTTCATGGGCGTCGACCTGGCCGATTTGCTCGATACCCTGGCAGGGACCAAGAGCATCGAGCCTTAAGCTCGCCGGCCGTTTGGGGGCCGGGCGCGCCAGCGGTACCATTCCCCTTATGACGCTGTCTCGCACGCTTGCGGCGGCGCTCCAGCGGCTGGTGGACAGGATCGATCCCCAGGAGGGCCGCTATCGCATGCTGTTCGAGAGCAGCCCGCTGCCGATGTGGGTATTCGACGCCGAGACCCTGCGTTTTCTCGCAGCGAACGAGACGGCAATCCGCCTGTACAGCCACTCGCGCCAGGAATTCCTCTCGATGCCGGCGGAGGACATCTGCCGTGCCGAGGATCGCGAGGCGTTCCGCCAGTTCCTGCGCCGCGAATCCGGGTCGGTGAACCGCGGCGTGTTCCGCCATGTGAAAAGGGGCGGCGAGCCGATCGATATCGAAGGCGTCGGCTACCTGGTGAGCTGGCGCGGCCGCGCCGCGCGCCTGGTCCTCATCAACGACATCACCGAGCGGCTGCGCACGCAGCATGCCCTGGAATTCTCGCAGGAGCGCCTGCGCGCCCTGTCGCGCCGGCTGCTCGAGGTGCAGGAGCAGGAGCGCCGGCGCCTGGCGCGCGATCTGCACGACGACGTCGGCCAGGCGCTGACCGCGCTGAAGATCCAGCTGGAGTCGCGCTCGCGCATCGAGGAATGCGTCGAGACCGTCAGCCATACGCTCGAGCGCGTGCGCCAGCTTTCGCTCAGCCTGCGCCCGCCGCAGCTCGACGACCTCGGCCTGGGGGCGGCGCTGCGCTCGCATCTCGACCGCCAGGCGGCGCTCGCCAGTCTCGCGCCGCACTTTGAAGCCCCCGAGACGCCGCGCCAAATCCCGGCGCACGTCGAGACGGCCTGCTTTCGCATCGCGCAGGAAGCGATCAACAACGTGGTGCGGCACGCCCGCGCGCGCAATTTGTGGCTGCGCCTGTTCGCCAGCGGCGCGCGGCTCGAGCTCTCGGTGCGCGATGACGGCGGCGGCTTCGATGTCGCGGCGGCGCGGCGGCGCGCGGCGGCGGGCGCGAGCCTCGGGCTCGCCGGCATGGAGGAGCGCGTCGCGCTGGCGGGAGGCTCCTTCGAGCTGCGCTCGGCGCCCGGACAAGGCACCGTATTGCTGGCATCATTCCCGCTCGAGCCGAGAGAGAAACCACAAGCCGCCTGATGTCCTCGTCGCCCATCCGGGTCGTACTCGCCGATGACCACGCGCTGGTGCGCGCGGGCATCCGCTCGCTTCTGGGCGCGATGCACGACGTCCAGGTGGTAGGCGAAGCGGCAAGCGGCGAAGAGGCGCTCCAGCTCGCCGAGCGCGAGCGCCCTGATGTCATCCTGATGGACATCGCCATGAAGGGGATTACCGGGCTCGAGGCGGCGGCCAGGGTGCGCGAGCGCCAGCCCGAGGTGCGGGTGGTGATCCTGTCGATGCATTCCGGTGAGGAATATGTGCTGCAGGCGCTACGCGCCGGCGCTGTCGGCTACCTCCTGAAGGACGCGGCCACCGGCGAGCTCGAGCTTGCGCTGCGCAGCGTGATGCGCGGCGAGAGCTGGCTGAGCCCCGCCGTATCGCGGCAGGTGGTAGCGGGCTATGCACAGCACCTCGGCGGCGAAGTCGGCCCCGACGTGCTCACCGCGCGCCAGCGCGAGGTGCTGAAGCTCGTCGCGGCCGGCAAGAGCACGAAGGAAATCGCCTTTCTGCTCAACCTTTCGGTGAAGACGGTGGAGACGCACCGCGCGCAGATCATGGAGCGCCTGGGCATCCGCGATGTGGCCGGGCTGGTGCGCTATGCCTTGCGCACCGGCCTCGTGCCACCCGAAGGCTGACAAAGTTTTTCGGGCACTGTCTACTAGTTCACGCGCACTCAGGGATTCCCTAATTGCGAATAAGGAACATCCCGATACCGCCCGTGCGCAGAGCCCTCTACCCTCGCAGCATGACCCCAGAGCGTACCCGGCGCATCGCGATCGCCGATGACAGCCCGGCCTTTGTTGCCGCCGCGGCCGACTATATCGCGAGCCTGCCGGGCTACGGGGTGGCCGGCACGGTGCAGGCGGTTTCGCAGGCGCTGACCCTGGTCGAAAATGCGCTTCCAGATGTGCTGCTGCTCGGCCTGGGCCTGTCGCCGGCCCGCGGCCTCGACATGGTGCGGCGCGTTAAGGCATGTCCCGGCGCGCCGGCAGTCGTTGCCATGACGCTGTTCCATACGCCGGAGGCGGCCGCCCAGGCGAGGCGCGCGGGCGCCGATGCGCTCGTCGGCAAGGAAGCCTTCGTTTCCGGATTGACCGACGCGCTGGCGCGGCTTTTCCCCGCCTAGCTTCCGCGCTGCCTCTCCAGGCGGCGGGCGAATACCGTCATTTCCTTTTCCGCCTGCTTGTCGCCTTTGCGCTTTGCCGCTTCGACGCCGCGCCGGTAAGCCTCCAGCGCTTCATCGCTGCGGCCGGCGTCGGCGAGCGCCTTGCCGAGCGCCTTCCATGCCGCCGAGTACAGCGGATCGCTCGCCACCGAGTCGCGCAGATAGCCGATCGCGCGCTCGTGCTCGCCGGCCTTCGCGTACTGCACGCCCAGCGAGAAGCGCAGCAACGCGCCGTCGCGCGGGGTGCCGAGCAGCTTCTCAAGGTCGGAAATCATTAGGCTAAGATACCCGCCATGAAGACCGCGATCCAGACGCGCGACGCGCCCGAGGCGATCGGCACCTATTCGCAGGCGGTGCGCGCGGACGACACAGTGTACCTGTCGGGCCAGATCGGTCTCGACCCGGCGACCATGCAGCTGCCCGAGGGCATCGACGGCCAGACCCACCGGGTGTTCCGCAACCTCGCGGCCGTCGCCACCGCAGCCGGCTCGAGCCTCGACCAGGCCGTGCGCATGACGGTCTACCTGACGGATCTTGCGCACTTTGCGCGCGTCAACGAAATCATGGCGCAGTACGTACGCGAGCCGTTCCCGGCGCGCGCCGCGATCGGCGTCTCCGGGCTGCCGCGCGGCGCGCTGGTCGAGATCGACGCCATCCTGCATTCGGGGTGAAGCCTAGCAAGCTCGACAGGCTCGGGCTGCGCTCGCGCCTCGACTTTGTGCTTCACCTGCCGCTGCGCTACGAGGACTGGACGGCGCTGACTGCACCGGACAGCGCGCCGCCCGGAAAGGCGGTGCTCGTCGAGGCGAAGCTCGAGCGAGCCGAGGTCGCCTACCGGCCGCGCCGCCAGCTGATCGTGCACGCCGACGGCGTGGTGCTGCGCTTTTTCAATTTCTACGGCAGCCAGCTGAAGCAGTTTCAGCGCGCGGCTGAGGAAGGTTTGCGCGTGCGGGCCTTCGGCGAAGTGCGCGGCGGCTGGTTCGGCGCCGAGATGACGCATCCGCGCTACCGCCTGGTGCGCGAAGGCGAGGCGCTGCCGCAGACGCTGACGCCGATTTATCCAACTACCGAAAAACTCAAACAGGACGACTTGCGCGCAAAGGTGCTCGAAGCGCTTGACGCGGGAGACCTGGAGGACACCCTGCCCGAAGCGCTGCGCCGGCGCTTGGAGCTTGCGGATTTCGCCGACAGCGTGCGGCTGCTGCACCGCCCGCCCCCGGGAGCTGATCTCGCGGCCGCCTGGAAGCGGATGAAGTTCGATGAGCTTCTGGCGCAGCAGCTCTCGATGCGCTTCGCCTACCAGAAGCGCCGCTCGCGCCAGGCGCCCGGATTGAAGGCAAACGGCGCGCTCCTCAGGTCTTTCCTCAAGCAGCTGCCTTTCACGCTGACCCGCGCGCAGACGCGCGCCATGAACGAAGTGCTGCGCGATGTGTCGGAGCAACACCCGATGCAGAGGCTTCTGCAAGGCGATGTCGGCAGCGGCAAGACGATCGTAGCCGCGATCGCCTGCCTCGCCGCAGCGGACGCCGGCTGGCAGGCGGCGGTGATGGCTCCGACCGAGATCCTCTCGGAGCAGCACTTCCGCAAATTTGGCGAATGGCTCACACCTCTCGGCCTGAGGATCGCCTGGCTGTATGGGGGATTGACGAAAAAGCGCAAAGCGGAGGCGCTCAAGGCTCAGATCGTCATCGGTACCCATGCCCTGGTGCAGGAAGGCGTCGGGTTTGCGCGTCTCGGCCTCGCCGTGGTCGATGAGCAGCACCGCTTCGGCGTGCAGCAGCGGCTGACGCTGCGGCGCAAAGGCGACGACGTGGTGCCCCACCAATTGATGATGAGCGCGACGCCGATCCCGAGAACGCTGTCGATGACCTACTACGCCGATCTCGACGTCTCGACCATCGACGAGATGCCGCCCGGTCGCCGCGCCGTGGCGACACGGCTATATTCCGCGAAAAGGCGCAGCGAGGTACTCGCGCGGATTCGCGACGCCTGCACCGAAGGGCAACAGGCTTACTGGGTCTGCCCGGTCATTGAAGAATCCAAAGAAGGCGACGTGCAAACTGCGCTCGACACGTTCAGTAAACTGAAAGGAGAACTGAAATCAATTCACGTTGGCCTGCTCCACGGCCGGCTGCCGCCCGCAGAGAAGGCGGCCGCGATGGAAGCCTTCTCGAACGGAACAACGCAGCTCCTCGTTAGCACGACGGTGATCGAAGTCGGTGTCGACGTCCCGAACGCCTCGCTGATGGTGATCGAGAGCGCCGAGCGCTTCGGCCTCGCGCAGCTGCACCAGCTGCGCGGCCGCGTCGGGCGCGGCGCGCGCGACAGCACGTGCATCCTGCTCTTCGGCGGCCCGCTCTCCGCCGGCGCCCGCGAACGCTTGAAGGTAATTTACGAGAGCGCGGACGGCTTCGAGATCGCGCGCCGCGACCTTCTGCTGCGCGGCCCTGGCGAGTATCTCGGCGAGCGCCAGAGCGGCGTGCCGCTGCTGCGCTTTGCCGACATCGAGCGCGACGGGGACCTCGTGCGCGCTGCACGCGAGGCGGCCGCCGAGCTGATCGGAGCCGATCCCGAGGCGGCGCGCGCGCATGTCGCGCGCTGGCTGGGATCGAGGCAGGACCTGACCTACGCGTGAGTTATGCTTCCGGCATGGATTCTGCGTTCATCGCCAGGCGCCTGGATGCCTATGAGCGGCTGATCCGGCTCGACCAGCCGATCGGCACGCTGCTCCTGCTCTGGCCGACGCTGTGGGCGGTGTGGCTTGCCTCGTACGGCGCGCCCCGGCTCGACATCGTCATGATCTTCGTCGTCGGCACGCTGCTCATGCGCTCGGCCGGCTGCGCGATCAACGACTACGCCGATCGCAGCTTCGATCCGCAGGTGGAGCGCACGCGCGCGCGGCCGCTCGCCGCGCGGGAGATCGAGCCGCGGGAAGCGCTGGTGGTAGCCGCAGTGCTCGCGCTGGCCGCTTTTGGATTAGTGCTGTTTCTGAATTGGCGCGCGATCCTGCTGTCGTTCGTGGCGGTCGCGATCGCTGCCAGCTACCCGTTCACCAAGCGCTTCTTCGCGCTGCCCCAGGCCTATCTCGGCGTCGCGTTCGGCTTCGGCATCCCGATGGCCTATGCCGCGATCCAGAACCGGCTGCCCGCGGAATGCTGGCTGCTGCTCGCCGCGAACGTGTTGTATTCGTTCGCCTACGATACCGAGTATGCGATGGTCGATCGTGAGGACGACGCGAAGCTCGGCCTTCGCACCTCGGCGCTCACGCTTGGGCGATGGGACGTCGCCGCCGTGATGGCCAGCTATGCCGCCATGCTCGCGGCCCTTGCGGTGCTCGGCGTGATGCTGGGACTGGACTGGCCGTATTCCGCAGCTCTGGCCGTCGCCGGCGCGATGATGGTCTATCATTGGTTCCTGATCCGCGGCCGCACCCGGGAGGGCTGCTTCAAGGCCTTCCGCCACAATAACTGGGTCGGCAGCGCGATCTTCGCCGGAATCGTCTTGAGCTACTCCTTCAATCAGCCGTGGCGATGAGCGACGCCGGCCCGGCGATCACGCGCTTCGATTTTGCGGCCGGCGGCCTGCGCGGGACGCATCTGACGCTTTATCCGAACTGCCTCGTGCACCGCGGCTACGCGCATCTCGAGACGCTGCCGCTCGCCAGCATCGCCTCGGTGCGCGTGGCGTTCGAGCGCGATGAGCGCAAGCTCGGCTGGGGCGCCGCCCTGGTGATCATCGCGCTCCTGCTGCTCGGCATCGCCACGCCGCTCGCCGCGTTCGCCGGCGGTGCCGCGGCGGAACTGGCGGCGGGTGGGACGCAGGGCGTGGGGCGCGCGCTGCAGGGCTTTTTCCGGGCGGTCGAGGCCTTCGCCAGTGCGCTGCCGTTGCTCGCGATGGTGGTGGTGCTCGGCGGCATCGCGCTGGGGGTGCTCGGCTGGCTGGGCAGCACCACGCTCACACTGACGCTGGCCGGGGCCGAGCGGGTGTACCCGATCCGCGGCCGCGATCCCCGCTTGCTGGATTTCGCCGAGGCGCTCAGCGAGCGGGTCGTGGCGTGCGTGATGGTTCTCAGGCGGTGAGCTACTCGGACCTGAGAGAATTCCTTTCGCAGCTGGAAGCGAAGGGTCAGCTCAGGCGCATCGGCGCGGAAGTCTCCCCGCGGCTCGAGATGACCGAGATCTGCGATCGCGTGCTGCGCGCCGGCGGCCCGGCGCTGCTCTTCGAGCGGCCCGCCGGGCACGACATCCCGGTGCTCGCCAATCTCTTCGGCAGCGTCGCGCGCATTGCGGCGGCGATGGGCGTCGAGCGCCCGGGCGAGTTGCGCGAAGTCGGCAGGCTGCTCGCGTACCTGAGGGAGCCCGAGCCGCCCAAGGGCCTGCGCGACCTGTGGGAGAAATTCCCGCTGTTCAAGAAGCTGCTCGACATGGCGCCAAAGGAACGCTCCTCGGCGCCCTGCCACGAGACCGTGCGCGAAGGAAACGACGTCGATCTCGCGCGCCTGCCGGTCCAGCACTGCTGGCCCGGCGACGCCGGGCCGCTCATCACCTGGGGCCTCACCGTCACGCGCGGTCCCCAGAAGAAGCGGCAGAACCTCGGCATCTACCGCCAGCAGGTGATCGGGCGAAACCGCGTCATCGTGCGCTGGCTCGCGCATCGCGGCGGTGCGCTCGACTTCCGTGACCACCAGCTGGCGAGCCCCGGCGGCCCATTCCCGGTGGCCGTGGCGCTCGGCGCCGATCCTGCGACGATGCTCGCAGCCGTGACGCCGGTGCCCGATACGCTCGGCGAATACCAGTTCGCGGGGCTGCTGCGCGGCGCGCGCACCGAGCTCGTGAAATGCCTGGGCAGCGATCTGCAGGTGCCGGCCAGCGCCGAGATCGTGCTGGAAGGCGTGATCCACCCCGGCGAGACCGCGGACGAAGGCCCGCACGGCGACCATACCGGCTACTACAACGAGGTCGAGCGCTTCCCCGTGCTGACGGTAGAGCGCCTTGCCATGCGTCGCTCGCCGATTTATCACTCGACCTATACGGGCAAGCCGCCCGACGAGCCGGCCATGCTCGGCATCGCGTTGAACGAGTTGTTCGTGCCCCTGCTGACCAAGCAATTCCCCGAGATCGTCGACTTCCATCTGCCGCCGGAAGGCTGCTCGTACCGGCTCGCGGTGGTGAGCATGAACAAGCAGTACCCCGGGCACGCGAAGCGCGTGATGTTCGGCATCTGGAGCTTCCTGCGGCAGTTCATGTACACCAAGTTCATCATCGTCTGCGACGACGACATCGACGTACGCGACTGGAAGGAAGTCATCTGGGCCATCGCCACGCGGGTGGATCCGGCGCGCGACAGCCTGATCGCGGAGAACACGCCGATCGATTACCTCGACTTCGCCAGCCCGGTCCCGGGCCTCGGCTCGAAGATGGGCATCGACGCCACGGCGAAATGGCCGGGCGAAACGACGCGGCGCTGGGGCCGGCCGATCGTCATGGACCCGGCGGTGAAACGCCGAGTGGACTCGCTGTGGAGGGAGCTGGGTCTGTAATCGAGATATAGCTCTTGAAACGGCTGCGGTTTGCCATTATTATTAGCACTCGACCCGATTGAGTGCTAATCCGCGCTCAGGGTCCGAAAATTCTGGCTTGTGTGCATGCAAGTCATTGTAATACCACGTTCTTATATGGGGAGTCTCGCATGAAAATCCGTCCGTTGCATGACCGCGTGATCGTCAAGCGCATCGAAGAGGAGCGCCGGTCCGCAGGTGGCATCGTCATCCCTGACACCGCCGCCGAGAAGCCTGACCAGGGCGAGATCGTCGCCGTGGGCAAGGGCAAGAAGGACGACTCGGGCAAGCTGATCCCGCTCGACGTCAAGCCCGGCGACAGAGTGCTGTTCGGCAAGTACTCCGGGCAAACCGTCAAGGTCAAGGGTGACGAGCTGCTCGTGATGCGCGAGGAAGACATCATGGGCGTCATCGAAGGCGCATAACCGCCAACCAATTTCGAGTACAGGAGAAAGCAACAATGCCAGCAAAAGAAGTCCGTTTCCACGAAGGCGCGCGCACCAAGATGGTCCATGGGTTGAACATCCTGGCCGACGCCGTGAAAGTGACGCTGGGGCCGAAGGGCCGCAACGTCGTGCTAGAGCGCTCGTTCGGCGCGCCGACCGTCACCAAGGACGGTGTCTCGGTCGCGAAAGAAATCGAGCTGAAGGACAAGTTCGAGAACATGGGCGCGCAGATGGTGAAGGAAGTCGCCTCCAAGACCTCGGACGTGGCCGGTGACGGCACCACGACCGCAACCGTTCTCGCCCAGGCCATCGTGCGCGAGGGCATGAAGTTCGTCGCCTCGGGCATGAACCCGATGGACCTGAAGCGCGGCATCGACAAGGCGGTGGTCGCCGTGGTCGAGGAGCTGAAGAAGATCTCCAAGCCCTGCACCACCACGAAGGAAATTGCCCAGGTCGGCGCGATTTCCGCCAACGCGGACGCCAACATCGGCAAGATCATCTCCGATGCGATGGACAAGGTCGGCAAGGAAGGCGTGATCACCGTCGAGGACGGCAAATCGCTCGACAACGAGCTCGACCTCGTCGAGGGCATGCAGTTCGACCGCGGCTACCTGTCGCCGTATTTCATCAACAATCCCGAGAAGCAGATCTGCGTGCTCGAGGATCCGTACATCCTGCTGTATGACAAGAAGATCTCGTCGATCCGCGAGCTGCTGCCGATCCTCGAGCAGGTCGCCAAGGCCGGCAAGCCGCTGCTGCTCATCGCCGAGGAAGTCGAGGGCGAGGCGCTCGCCACGCTGGTGGTGAACAACATCCGCGGCATCCTGAAGACCTGCGCCGTGAAGGCGCCGGGCTTCGGCGACCGCCGCAAGGCGATGCTCGAAGACATGGCGGTTCTCACCGGCGGCACGGTGATCAGCGAGGAGCTTGGCCTCAAGCTCGAGAACGCGACGCTGAAAGACCTCGGCCGCGCCAAGAAGGTCGAGGCGGCCAAGGAGAACACCACTATCATCGACGGCGCGGGCGACAAGAAGCTGATCGAGGCTCGCGTCAAGCAAATCCGCGTGCAGATCGAAGAGGCGACCAGCGACTACGACAAGGAGAAGCTGCAAGAGCGCGTGGCGAAGCTCGCCGGCGGTGTTGCGGTCATCAAGGTCGGTGCGGCCACCGAGGTCGAGATGAAGGAGAAGAAGGCCCGCGTCGAGGACGCGCTGCATGCGACCCGCGCCGCGGTCGAAGAGGGAATCGTCCCGGGCGGCGGTGTGGCGTTCATTCGCACCAAGCAGGTGCTGGAAGGCAAGCTCAAGGGCGACAACCACGACCAGGAGGCCGGCATCAAGATCGTGATGAAAGCGCTCGAAGAGCCGCTGCGCATCATCGTCGACAACGCCGGTTCCGAGCCTTCGGTGGTGCTCAACAAGGTGCTCGAGAACAAGGGTAACTTCGGCTTCAACGCACAGACCGAGGAGTTCGGCGACCTGGTGCAGATGGGCGTGATCGACCCGACCAAAGTCGCTCGCACCGCGCTGCAGAACGCCTCGTCCGTTGCCGGGCTGATGCTCACTACCGACGCGATGGTTGCGGAGCTGGTGGAAGAGAAGAAGGGCGGCGGCGGCCATGGCCACGGCATGCCCGACATGGGCGGCATGGGCGGCATGGACATGTAATTGCTGCCGCAGCGAAGCAAAGGGAAAGGGCCCGCCAGGGCCCTTTTCTTTTGGTGCTTGATATAATCCGCGCCTTCCAAAAAGCGCGGACCTCATTTTCCTGTTACGCCGCGCTTCCGGCACGGCCAAGTAGCTCAGTTGGTAGAGCAGAGGACTGAAAATCCTTGTGTCGGTGGTTCGATTCCGCCCTTGGCCACCAAATTTTTCTAGTAGTTGGGTCTAACTTGGATACGGACGCGCAACGCAGTTGTGTAATTTCTGTGCAATTGCGTCAGCAAATTCAACTAGACAGTCGGCGCTGCTATCGGCCGAATCTCTGCGTCCTGTTTTGGTTCAAATCGGATGATGCCGTCTCGAACCGCGGCACTCGGGGCCGCGTCAAAATAGTGGAGCGAACGCGATGTTGACCGTACACCATCTCGGCAGGTCGCAGTCGGAACGGATTGTCTGGCTCTGCGAGGAGCTGCTGCTCGACTACGAGCTGAAGCGCTACGGGCGCGACCCGGCCACTCGCCTCGCGCCGCCGGAGTACAAGGCCTTGCATCCCATCGGCACGGCGCCGGTGGTCACCGATGGGGGCCTCGTGCTGGGCGAGTCGGGCGCCATCATCGAGTACATCATCGCCAAGTACGGTGGAGGGCGGCTCGCCCGGCAAGCGGGGCACCCGGAGTTCGCGGACTACCTCTACTGGTTCCACTACGCCAATGCCAGCTTTCAGGCATTGCTGCATCGGGCGCTGGTGGCACGTCGGCTCGAGCCGCCGCCCGACCATCGCGTGCTGCTCGATCTACAGGCTCGACTCGGCCGCGCGCTCGACTTCTTGAACCGGCGCCTCGGCGAGGCGGACTACCTCGCGGGGAGCGAGCTTACCGCGGCAGACATCATGATCGTGTTCAGCCTCACCACGATGCGAACATTCACGTCGTATGACCTCAAGCCGTACCCTCACATCATTGCTTACCTGCGCCGCATTGGGGCGCGCGAGGCATATCAGCGAGCGATGCGGAAAGGGGACCCGGGGATGGCGCTGGTGCTCGACTGACGATCAGGCGTAGTGCGGTATATAGGAGGAGGACGACCTTAGCCAGTTTGGCTGTACAACTAAGCCGGCCGTTCAACGCCGTGCAATTTCTGTGTACTGACGACTGAAAAATTACACGACTCGGGCAAAGAATTGAAACGGATTTGAAGGTGGTTCGATTCCGCCCTTGGCCACCAACACCTCAAGCGACTAGCGCGGTTTCTTGAACAAGGCGCGCAAAAGCATTCCTCGGAGCGCTATCCCCAAGAGGAGACTCATTAAGAACCAGTGGATAGAAATCAGGGTACGCATCGATCGGTTTAACGATCACGATATCCTCCGGGAGGACAAGCGGCATGCCGCACACGAAAGTTGACACTAGCGGCTGCGTCCCCCGGTGTCGCAGACGGCAGTCCAGACGCCGTCGTTGAGCTCGATGTCGCTGACCAGCACCGCGCCGAACTGCACCAGGTCGCGCACCTTTTCATCCACCGCTTCGCGAGTCGGCCCGGTGATGATGCGCATCAGCCCCGCCACCTCGACCTTGCAGGCCGCTACGTTCACCTTCGGGTTGGTGCACGAGGCCATCCACTTGTCGCCCACCTGGGTGATGTGCGAAATGACCTCGGCGCCGCCCTTGGCGAGCCGGTCGAGCGCTTCTTCGACCGACGCCTTGCTGGACCCGGACACGATCAGGTTCGCTCCGGCCTCGAAGATCTTGGCCGGGGCTGCGGTGGTCTTTTCGTGGCGCGCTTTCTTCGTGCCGTGCTCGACGATGGGTGAATCCTCGGTGGAAAAGAGGTCGAGGTTGGTCTCGTCGGGGTCGGAGGCGCGAGGGCTCTTGCTGCGCCGCGGCGTGTCGGCCGAGCGCTCGAGGCGGGCGCCCTCGGCAACCGCGTACACCTCATGCTCGCGCACGTGCTTGTCGGTGCGGGTGCCAAGAACGGTAAACAGGCTCGCGTAGTCCCTCGAGAGGTGCGACACCACCTCGTAAAAGGAGCGCGAGGCGAGCAACTGCCCGGGCTTGGCAAAGCTCATCACCCGCTGCGCCACGTTGATGCCGTCGCCAAGGATGTTCATCTGGGCGTTGATGTCCCAGACCAGCCTGACCGGCCCCAGGTTGATCCCCATGCGCGCCGAGAGAATGTCGGGCGGGAGCGAGGCGATGTTTTTGCGCACTGCGATTCCCACGGAGAGAGCGTCCTCCGGGTCGCCGAGGAAGGCGATCGCGGCGCCGTCGCCGGTGTCGAGCACGATGAAGTCGCGTGGCGGCACGGGCTCCAGGGCGCGCGCGAGGAGCTCGTTGAACATCTGCTTCGTATGCTGCTGGTCGCCGACCGAGCGCTTCGAATAGTCGACGATGTCCAGGAACATGACGCTGCAGACCAGCGTGCGGATGGTGGTGTCAGCCATCAGGCGCGCTCCGCGATGAGCACCACGTTGGAGCCTCCGAAGGCGAAGGAGTTGGACATCACCGCGCGCGGCGGGGCGACGCGCTCGGCGCGCAGCCGCACGTGGCGCACGCGGCAGGCCGGGTCCGGCTGCTCGAGAAAGGCGGTCGGCGCGAGGACGCCTTTCTCGAGAGCGAGAAGCGCCACCGCGAACTCGAGCGCACCGGCACCGCCGAGCAGATGGCCGTGCAGCGACTTCGTCGAGCTGACCGGTATGTCGGCGGCGGCGGCTCCGAACACGACGTTGATCGCCTCGGCCTCGACGACATCGCCGACCGCGGTCGCGGTGCCGTGGGCGTTGATGTAGCCGATCGCGTTGGGCTCGAGACCGGCTTCGATGAGCGCCTCGCGCATCGCCCGGACTTGCCCGTCCCGGTCCGGGCGCGACATGTGCGCCGCGTCGCAGGAGTTGCCGTACGCGGTCAGAAGCGCGTGGATCGGCGCGCCGCGCGCGCGCGCCCGCGACTCTTCTTCGAGCACGAATGCCGCCGCGCCCTCGCCGAGCACCAGGCCCGCACGGCGCTTGTCGAACGGCTTGCAGCTCGCCGCCGGATCGGCGGCATCAGCGGGGGCAAGCGTTCGCAGCGCCTGCCACGCGGCGAGAGTGCCCGGCGTCAGCAGCGCCTCGGCGCCGCCGGCGACGATCACGTCGGCGCGGCCCGCCATGATGCTGCGCATCGCCTCGCCGAGCGCCATGGCCGAGGACGAGCACGCGGTCGAGAAATTGGCGAACGGCCCGCGCAGGCCGTGTCGCACGGCGACGTTCGAGCCGGCGGCGTTGTTCATCGCCATCACCACGGTCAGCGGGCGCACGCGCCACTCTCCGGCGCCGTAGACGTTCTTGTAGGCGCTCTCGAGCGTATGCGCGCCCCCCATGCCGGTGCCCCAGTACACGCCGATGCGGTCGCGGTCCGCCGCCGACAGATCCAGGCGGCTCGCGGCGAGCGCCTGGGCCGCTGCGGCCAGCGCAAACTGCGACACGCGGTCGATATTCACCGCCTCGGCTTCGTTGAGCAGCGGCGCAGGATTCCAGTCGACCAGTGCGCCGACCTGCACGCCCGAGCTTTGCGCCAGGCTTTCGGGCAGGCGGCGGATGCCGGAGCGCCCTTCCGCGAGCGCGGCGTGGAATTCGGCCAGCGATTTGCCGAGGGGGGAAACGACGCCAGCCCCGGTAACCGCGACGCGGCGTGCGGCCATCCTCGATCGGCTCAACCCTTGCCGGCGGCGGCGAGCGCGTCGACGATGTGACGCTCGAGGTCGGCGAGAGTCTTGATGCCCTTCAGGTTCTCGTCGGAAACGCT
>VBBY01000255.1 GCA_005881595.1 Betaproteobacteria bacterium
CGCTACGCTGGCGGAAAAGTGGAATGCGGTCGCCGACAGCGTCGAGCGCATGGCGCTGTTCGCGCGCCGCCCGGTGCTGATCGGCACGCGCTCGGTCAAGGCCTCGGAGCAACTCAGCGCCGTCCTCGCGCGGCGCGGCATAGAGCACGCGCTGCTCAATGCCAAGCAGGACAAGGCCGAGGCCGAGGTGATCGCCCTCGCCGGCCAGCCCGGCCGCGTCACGGTCGCGACAAACATGGCGGGCCGGGGCACCGACATCCGCCTCGCGCCGGGCGTCGCGGAAAGCGGCGGGCTGCACGTCATCCTGACCGAGTACCATGAGTCGCGGCGCATCGACCGCCAGCTGTTCGGGAGCGGCGGCCGGCAGGGCGACCCGGGAAGCTGCGAAGCCATCGTGTCGCTCGAGGACGAGACCTTCGCGGTCCACGCGCCCGCTGCGGCGAGCCTCTTGCGGCAGGCGTTGGACAGCGGCCGGCGGCTGCCCGCCGCCGCGTATGGCTGCCTGCGCGCGCTGGCGCAGTTCGCCGCGGAGCGCAGGAGCGCCTACGTGCGGGTGCAGAACCTGAAGCTCGATCGCCGGCTCGAGCAGGTGCTCGCGTTTTCAGGGAGGGGAGAGTGAGGCAAGCGCAATTTATCAAGACTTTCGTGGCGGCAGCGGCGCTCGCGGCGCCGCTGGGCGCTCGCGCGGCTCCGTTTGAGTGCCTGATCCAGCCGAATCAGATCGTGGAGATCCGCAGCCCGGTGGAAGGTCTGATCAGCAAGGTCCACGTCCAGCGCGGCGATTCGGCAAAGGCGGGCCAGGTCCTGGTCGAGCTGGAATCGAGCGCCGAGCGCTCGGCGGTGGAGACCGCGAAGTTCCGCTCGGAAATGACCGGGCGCATCACCGCCGCGAAGGAGCGCTTCGAGTATGCCTCGACGAAGCTGGGCCGCACGAAGGAGCTGCAGAAGCAGAATTTCGTCGCGATGCAGGCCCACGACGACGTGCAGGCCGAGATGCGCGTCGCGCAGGCGGAGCTGCAGGATGCGCGCGAGAACCAGAACCTCGCCAGGCTCGACCACCGCCATGCCGTCGACCTGCTGAACTTGCGCACCCTGCGCAGCCCCTTCGACGGGGTGGTGATGGACCGCATGCTGAATCCCGGCGACCTGACGCAGTACGGCACCGAGACCAAGCCGATCGTCAAGCTCGCGCAGATCGATCCGCTGCGCGTCGAGGTGGTGCTGCCGGTCGAGTACTACCGCAAGCTCACCCTGGGCATGACGGGCGAAGTCACCCCGGAGGGGCTGGGCGGGCAGCATACCGCGACGGTCAAGGTCATCGACCGCGTGTTCGACGCCGCGAGCGGCACCTTCGGCGTGCGCCTCGAATTGCCCAACAAGCGCGGCACTGTGCCGGGAGGCATCCGCTGCCAGGTCGAGTTCGCGCAGCTGAAGCCGCCGGAGCGAAGGCTGCCCTCGCCGAAGTGAAGCGCGCAAGCGCGTTTCACCGCGCGAGGCTAACAAGCTATAGTCACGCGCGAAGGAGGCATCGGTGATCGCGGTCATCTTCGAGTTCACGCCTGCCGCAGGCAGGTTTCCCGAGTACATGGATCTGGTCGCCGGGCTGCAGGCCGACCTGGAAAAGGCCGACGGGTTCATCTCGCTCGAGCGCTTCGAGAGCATTACCACGGCGGGCAAGTTCGTCTCGCTGCAGTTCTGGCGCGACGAGGAGGCGGTGGGCAAGTGGCGCAACCTGCAGAAGCACCGCGCGGCCCAGGCGAAGGGCCGCGCCGGCATCTTCGCGTCCTACCGGCTGCGCATCGCGCGGGTGCTGCGCGACTACACCATGGACGAGCGCCGCGAGGCGCCCGCCGACAGCGTAAAGGTGCACGGATAGACCACACTTTCCTTTTCAAGGAAGGCCGCTGGCGCGCCGAGGGCGAATACTGCGACGCCGGCGGCGGCAAATTTGCGGTGTCCGGGGAAAATTCCGTGAAGCACGCGGACGGCCAGTGGCTCTTCGAGGCGGTCCTGCGGCTGCGCGGCGAGCCGACGCGGGTGTACCAGAACCGCTACGACATCGAGCCGTTCTCCCCTGGCGCGCGCTCGACGCACTGGAGCTCGACCCACCCCTCGCTCGGCCCGCTGCGCGGCCGCTTCGTCCTCGCCGGCGACGCGATCCTGTCGTTCTATGCCAGCTCCAGCGGCCGGCACCGCGGCTTCGAATGCCTGCAGCAGCGCGATGCGCGCCGCTACGTAGTGCGCGGTACACTGCTCGAGGAAGACAAGATCCTCTCCACCTGGGCGCTCGATCTCACCCTGGCCAAGTAAATGCCGGTCTACGACATCAGGCAGCTGAAGAAAGAGCTCGTCACGCCGCAGCATTCGAGCGCCTTCGGCAGCCTGATCACCGGCGAGAGAATCGAGCTCGGCGTGCTGCGCTACAAGGCCGGCGAAGGCGCGAAGGAGCACGCGCACCCCCAGGAGCAGATCCTGCTCCTGCTGAAGGGAAGAGCCCGGCTCACGCTCGGCGCCGAGGTGTTCGACCTCGGCCCGGGCCAGGCGGCCCATATTCCACCCCATCTCCCGCACAGCCTGTCGGTGCTCGAGGACGCCGAGGTCGTCAGCGTCAAGAGCATCGTCGGCGGCGCGGGGCACAGGATCTGAGGAGACGCGCATGAAGCGAGAAGCAGCCCTGACCCCCGGCGCGAAGAAGGCCGGCCGCGGCGAATACGTGTTCGATTTCGACCGGCTCGGCCAGATCATGGGCGGCCCCGGCTACTCGCCGGTGTTCGGCGGCTGCGTCGAGGGCGAGCGCATGATCGTGGCGCGGATGCGCGCGCCCGCCGGCAAGATGGGCGATCCGCACTCGCACCCCAACGAGCAGTGGATCTACGTGCTGGAGGGCGAGTTCGAATTCCGCATCGACGGGCAGGCGCACCGCGTCGGGCCGGGCGGCCTCATCTTCGTGCCCGCCAACAAAATCCACCAGGGCGGGGCCACCGCGGACGCGGACGCGGTCTTTTTTACCTGCAAGGACGCATCACACGGGCTTCACGGCGTCAAAGCTGGCGCAGGTCGGGCAGAGCGAACGGCCGCGCCGACTCGAAAGCGCGCGCAGCGCGCAGCACTCGCGCGTCGGCGTAGCGCGGGCCGACGATCTGCAGGCCGACGGGGAGCCCGGCGCGCGTGAGGCCGCAGGGCAGCATCGAATCGGCTACGTTCTTGCCGGCGTCGAAGGCGACGATCGACAGCGCCGGCGTGAGCAGCAGGTCGTAGTCGCGGTGGAAAAGGTTCATGTGCGCGCCGAGCGCGCCGCGCTTGTGCTGCGCGTCCAGAATTTCCAGCATTGAAAATTTTTTGCCCTGGTCGGCCGCGTCAAGCAGACCGGGATCCACGAGTTTCCTTTTTTCAGCTGAAAGATCCTT
>VBBY01000187.1 GCA_005881595.1 Betaproteobacteria bacterium
TGCTTGACGATCGGGCGCTGGTTGATGTTGGTGTTCTGGTTCGAGCGCGTGTACTTGGTCAGCTTGTAGATATCGACGCCCACGTAGCCGGCGACGGTCTCGTCGTCGTTCACGCGCACCACGATGCGGTTCGCGTCAACGTAGTCGACGACGCCTCCGCGAAGCGCGATCACGCACGTGCCGGAGTCGATCGCCGCGGTGCGCTCGACCCCCGTGCCGACCAGGGGCTTCTCCGGACGCAGGCACGGCACCGCCTGGCGCTGCATGTTGGAGCCCATCAGCGCGCGGTTGGCGTCGTCATGCTCGAGGAACGGAATGAGCGAGGCGGCGACCGAGACAATTTGGGAGGGCGCCACGTCCATGTACTGGACTTCCTCGGGCGACTTCAGCTCGAACTCGTTCTTGAAGCGGCACGACACCAGGGTGTCCACCAGCTTGCCGTTCTTGTCGATCGAGGCATTGGCCTGGGCGATGACGTAGTTGCCCTCCTCGATCGCCGACAGGTAGGCGATGTCGTTGGTGACCTTGCTGTCCTTCACCTTGCGGTACGGCGTCTCGAGGAAGCCGTACTTGTTCGTGCGCGCGTAGAGCGCGAGCGAGTTGATGAGGCCGATGTTCGGGCCTTCCGGCGTCTCGATCGGGCACACGCGGCCGTAGTGCGTCGGGTGCACGTCGCGCACTTCGAACCCTGCTCTTTCTCTGGTGAGGCCCCCCGGCCCAAGCGCGGAGACGCGCCGCTTGTGCGTGATCTCCGACAGCGGATTGGTCTGGTCCATGAACTGCGACAGCTGCGAGGAGCCGAAGAACTCCTTGATCGCCGCCGAGATCGGCTTGGCGTTGATCAGGTCGTGCGGCATCAGGTTCTCGGACTCGGCCTGCGAGAGCCTTTCCTTGACCGCCCTTTCAACTCTCACCAGGCCGGCGCGAAATTGATTTTCGGCCAGCTCGCCGACCGAGCGCACGCGGCGGTTGCCGAGATGGTCGATGTCGTCGATCTCGCCGCGGCCGTTGCGCAGCTCGACCAGGATGCGGATCACCTCGACGATGTCCTTCGGGGAGAGCGTCAGGCGCGGCTCGACCTTGACTTCGAGCTTGCCCTTGTCGACGCCCTTGGCTTTCAGGTCGTGGAACATCTTGTCCACCACCGCCTGGGCCTCGGCCTCGGCTCCGATGCCCTCGAGGCTCGCTTTGCCCAGCGAGAGCTCGGGAGCATGCTTGAAGTAGGCGCGCAGCTCCGCCTCGGCTTCCTTCGACAGCGCGATTCCCCTGAAGCGCAGCTGCCAGCTGCTCTCGCTGGGCGCGCCGATGCGGCGGTTGAACTTCATGCGGCCCACCGCCGACAGGTCGTAGCGCTCCTCCGCGAAGAACAGGCCGTTGAACAGCGCCTCCACGGCGTCCTCCGTCGGCGGCTCGCCGGGCCGCATCATGCGGTAGATCGCGACGCGCGCGGCGTTCAGGTCCGCGGTCTCGTCCGCGCGCAGCGTCTGCGAGGCGTAGGGGCCCTGGTCGAGGTCGTTGGTGAACAGCGTCTGGATCTTGCCGGCCTTCGCCTCGCGCAGCTTGGCAAGCAGCGTCTCGGTGATCTCCTCGTTGGCGTTGGCGATGATCTCGCCGGTGTCGCCCGCCACGACGTTGTGCGCGAGCGTGCGGCCGAGGATGAAGTCGTCGGGGGCAGTGATTTTCTTGATGCCCGCCGCCTCCATGTCGCGGATGTGCTTCACCGTGATGCGCTTGTCCTTGGCGACAACCACCTTGCCGGCCTTGTCGGTGATGTCGAAGCGCGCCACCTCGCCGCGCAGCCGCTCGGGCACGACTTCGAACAGCACGTGATTCGGCTCGACGTGGAAGGCATCGAAGGCGAAGAATTCCTTGAGGATCCTCTCGGGCGTATAGCCGAGGGCCTTCAGCAGGATCGTCACCGGCATCTTGCGGCGCCGGTCGACGCGGAAGAACACGATGTCCTTGGGGTCGAACTCGAAATCGAGCCACGAGCCGCGGTAAGGGATGATGCGCGCGGAGAACAGCAGCTTGCCGCTGGAGTGCGTCTTGCCGCGATCGTGCTCGAAGAACACCCCCGGGGAGCGGTGCAGCTGCGACACGATGACGCGCTCGGTGCCGTTGATGATGAACGAGCCGGTGGTGGTCATGAGCGGGATCTCGCCCATGTAGACCTCCTGCTCCTTCACCTCCTTGGTGGTCGGCTTGGGCGCCTCCTTGTCCATGATGACGAGGCGCACTTTGGCGCGCAGCGGGCTGGCATAGGTCAGGCCGCGCTGCTGGCATTCCTTGACGTCGAACGGCGGTTCGCCGAGCGAGTAGCTCACGAACTCGAGCCTTGCGTTCCCCGAATGGCTGACGATGGGGAAGATCGAGGTGAACGCCGCCTGCAGGCCCTCGTTCCGGCGCGACTCAGGCGCGACGTGCGCCTGCAGGAACCCGGTATAGGACTCGAGCTGGGTCGCGATCAGGAACGGCACCTTCTGCACGATGGCCCGTTTCGCGAAGCTCTTGCGGATGCGTTTACGCTCGGTCAAGGAATAGGTCATGAGTGCTCCTAAATACTTCAATACAAATGCTTTTACCTTCTCAAGCAAAACCCGGGGAGGGTCTTTGTGACCGTCCCCGGCTGCCGAAGTTCCTTACTTGATTTCGACCTTCGCCCCGGCATCGCCGAGCTTCTTCGCGACGGCCTCGGCCTCGGCCTTCGATACGCCTTCCTTCACCGCCTTGGGCGCACCGTCGACCAGGTCCTTGGCCTCTTTCAGGCCGAGGCTCGTCATCTCGCGGACCGCCTTGATCACGTTCACCTTGTTGTCGCCCACGGCATTGAGCATTACCGTGAACTCGGTCTTCTCCTCCGCCGGGGCGGCGGCCGCCCCGGCGCCGGCGGACGGCGCCGCCACCGACACTGCTGCCGCAGCGGACACGCCGAACTTCTGCTCCATGTCCTTGATGAGCTGCGACAGCTCGAGGACGGTCATCTTCGAAATCTCTTCCAGTATTTGCGTGCGTTCCATTGCTTCTCTCCTGAGATTAGGTTCCTGATTTGGCATCGCGCAGGGCGGCGAGGGTGCGGACGAACCTGCCCGGCACCTCGTTCAGCGTGCGCACCAGCCTGGCCATCGGCCCCTGCAGCGTGCCCATCAGCTTCGCCAGCAGTTCTTCGCGGCTCGGCAGCAGCGCGAGCGCCTTGACGTCCTTGTCGGACATCACGCTGTTGCGCATCGCGCCGCCGCGGATCACGAACTGCTCGTTCTCCCTGGCGAACTCCGACAGCACTTTCGCGCCGGCGACCGGATCCGCGGCGATGCCGTACATCAGCGGACCGACCATCTTCTCGGCCAGCTTCTCGAACGGCGTGCCCTGGACGGCCCTGCGCGCGAGGGTGTTCTTGATCACCCGCAGGTACAGCCCAGACTTCCTGGCCCTGGCGCGCAGCTGGGTCACGTGCTCGACGTCCAGGCCGCGGTACTCCGCGACGATGACCGCCTGCGCGCTCGCCAGCCTGGCCGCGACTTCCGAGACCATCGCTTGCTTCTGCTCCAGACTAAGACCCAAGGTCTAGCTCCTTCCTGCTTTGAAACGGCGGACCTGGAATCAGGAACGCCGTCTGCGTAGGACATGACTCAATTAAGCCCCGCTTCGGGCTCCTACGGTCTCTGACAGCACTTGCCAAAGTCATTGCTGCGCCGAGAGCGATGCCGGGTCGACCTTTACGCCGACCCCCATCGTGCTCGACACTGAGAGCTTCTTCAAAAAGTTACCCTTCGTTGCGGCCGGCTTGGCGCGGTTCAGCGCCTCCACCAGCGCTGCAAGGTTGTCGCGCAGCTGCTCGGGCGTGAACGAGGCGCGGCCGATCGTGCATTGCACGATGCCCGCCTTGTCGGCGCGGAACTGCACCTGGCCGGCGCGCGCGTTCTTCACTGCCCCCGCGACGTCGGCAGTGACCGTCCCCACCTTCGGGTTCGGCATCAGGCCGCGCGGACCCAGGATCTGGCCGAGCGAGCCGACCACGCGCATCGCCTCCGGCGCCGCGATCACCACGTCGAAATCGATCTTGCCGGCCTTCACCTGCTCGGCGAGATCTTCCATGCCGACCAGGTCGGCGCCAGCGGCCTTCGCGGCCTGCGCCTTGTCCCCCGGCGCAAACACCGCGACGCGCACCTTCTTTCCGGTTCCGGCCGGCAGGACCACCGAACCTCGCACCGTCTGATCGCCTTTCTTGGCATCGATGCCGAGGTTGACCGACGCATCGACCGCTTCGTCGAATTTCGCGGTCGCGGTCTCTTTCACCAGCCTGAGGGCGTCGATGGCGGGATAGGACTTGCTGCGGTCCACCTTGCCGGCGATCGCCTTCCTGCGCTTGGAGATGTTAGGCATTACATGCCCTCCACGATCACGCCCATCGAGCGGGCGCTGCCCGCGACGATGCGCATCGCCGCTTCGAGATCTGCTGCATTCAGGTCGGGCATCTTCGCCTTGGCGATTTCCTCGACCTGCTTGCGGGTGATCTTGCCGACCTTGTCGGTGTGCGGCCGCGGGCTGCCCGACTCGATGCCGGCGGCCTTCTTGATCAGCACCGTGGTCGGCGGCGTCTTGATGATGAAGCTGAAGCTCTTGTCCGCATACGCCGTGATCACCACGGGCAGCGGCAGGCCCGGTTCCACCTTCTGCGTCTGCGCGTTGAACGCCTTGCAGAATTCCATGATATTGAGGCCGCGCTGGCCGAGCGCCGGGCCGATCGGGGGCGAGGGATTCGCCTTGCCCGCAGGCACCTGCAGCTTGATCAAGCCGACGATTTTCTTTGCCATTCAAGCCTTCTCCACTTGACCGAATTCCAGCTCGACCGGGGTCGAGCGACCAAAAATCGTCACCGCGACGCGCAGGCGGCTCTTCTCGTAGTTCACGTCTTCGACGGTGCCCTGAAAATCGGTGAACGGGCCGTCCTTCACCCGCACCATCTCGCCGACCTCGAACAGCACCTTCGGCTTGGGCTTCTCCACGCCCTCTCGCATCTGCTGCATGATCGCCTCGACCTCCTTCTCGGGGATCGGGGCCGGCTTGGTGGCCGTGCCGCCGACGAAGCCGGTCACCTTGTTGGTGTTCTTCACCAGGTGCCAGGTGTCGTCGTTCATCTCCATCTCGACCAGCACGTAGCCCGGGAAGAACTTGCGCTCGGACATGTGCTTCTGGCCGCCCTTCATCTCGACCACTTCCTCGACGGGCACCAGGATCTTGCCGAATTTGTCGGTCATGCCGGCGCGGTTGATCCGGTCCTCGAGCGCCCGCTGCACGGACTTCTCGAAGCCCGAATACGCGTGCACCACGTACCAGCGCTTATTTCCCGTTGCGGTCATGTCTTTTTCCAGCCGAGAATCAACTCGTACAGAACCCATTCCAGTGTCTTGTCGCTGATCCATAGAAATACCGCCATCGCCACCACGAACGCGAATACCGCCGCGGTCGTCTGCATCGTCTCCTTGCGCGTCGGCCAGACCACCTTCTTGACTTCGGCGATCGCCTCGCCGGCGAATACGGCGAACTGGCGGCCCGGTTCGCTCGTCCACGCCGCGGCCGCCCCCGCGAGGATGCCGGCAACGACGGCCAGGATGCGCAGCAACAGCGCGCTGTCCCCCAGCCAGTAATAACCCCAGATGCCGACGGCCACGAGCACGGCGGCAGCAGCTAGCTTGATCTTGTCGGTCATCGTGACGTGCTGGCAGGGGCAGAGGGGATTGAACCCCCAACCTTCGGTTTTGGAGACCGACGCTCTGCCAGTTGAGCTATGCCCCTTTTACTCAATGATTTTCGCCACCACGCCGGCGCCCACGGTCTTGCCGCCCTCGCGGATGGCAAAGCGCAGCCCCTGCTCCATCGCGATGGGGGTGATCAGCGTCACCACCATCTTCACGTTATCCCCCGGCATCACCATCTCGGTGCCCTTGGGCAGCTCCACCGACCCGGTCACATCGGTG
>VBBY01000188.1:0-6657 GCA_005881595.1 Betaproteobacteria bacterium
AAACCAACCGCGACAAGACGATGCAGGCGCCGCTGACCGCGATCGTCGCCTACGACACGCGCTTCTACGAGCACCTGCCGCGCATGTTCCACAACCCCGCCGCCATCGACTGGTTCCGCGGCGAGGACAAGAAGGCGCTCGCGGAAATCACCGCCTTCCGCAACGGCACGCTGCAGGGCGCCTACTTCATCATCGCGGCGCGCGCGGTCGGCCTGGACTGCGGCCCGATGTCCGGCTTCGACAATGCGATGGTGGACGCGGCGTTTTTTCCCGACGGCCGGTGGAAGTCGAACTTCCTCATCAACCTGGGCTACGGCGAGCCGGCGAAGCTCTTTCCGCGCAATCCCCGGCTCAGCTTCGAGGAGCAGTGCCGGATCGTCTAGCCGGCAGCAGACGCGGCTATCGATCGAGGCCCTGGTCTTCGTAGGAGGCGGGGTCCGAGATCGGCTCGATGTGCGTGTCGACCGAGGCGTGCGGCACCATCGAGCGCACGCGGGCTTCGATCTCTTCGCACAGCCCGTGTGCCTGCGCGACGGTCCAGGCGTCGGGGACAAGAACGTGAAACGACACGAAGCGGCGCGCGCCGGCCTGGCGGGTGCGCAGCGCGTGGAACGAGATGCCGTGGCGGCGCGAGTATTCGGCGAACAGCTTGGTGATCTCGTTCTGCTCGTCGCGGGAAATCGCCGCGTCGAGCAGCCCCGAAACCGAGCGCCGCATCAGGCCGACGCCGGTCCAGATGATGTACGCCGCCACGGCGAGCGCGACGAGCGGGTCGAGCAGCAGCCACCCGGTGGCGAATACCAGCGCCACGCCCGAGATCACGCCGATCGAGGTCCATACGTCAGTCATGAGATGCTTGCCGTCCGCCTCCAGCGTGATGCTGTGGTGGCGGCGTCCCGCGCGCTGCAGTACCAGCGCCGTCGCAAGATTGATCGCCGTCGCTGCCGCGCTGATACCCAGGCCAAGAACGGCGGTCTCGAGCGGCTGCGGGTGGAGGAGCCGTGGCATTGCCGTCGCCAAAATACCGCCCGCGGCGAGCACGATCAGCGCGCCTTCGATGCCTGCGGAGAAATATTCGGCCTTCGAGTGGCCGTACTGGTGGCCTTCGTCGGGCGGGGCGGCGGCCAGCCGCAGCATCGATACGGCGAGCAGCGCCGCGGCGAGGTTCACGAAAGACTCGAGTGCATCCGACAGCAGTCCCACCGAGCCGGTCAGCCACCAGGCAAGCAATTTGAGCGCGATCGTGGCGAGCGCCGCCGCCACCGACAGCCAGGCATAGCGCTCAATCCGCATAAGCCTGACGCATCCGTCCCTGCTCGAGCATATAGCTCCGATCGGCCACGCGGCGCGCAAAGGAGAGATTCTGCTCGCTCAGCAGCACGCACACACCCGCGCGCTTCAATTCGAGGATCGCCTTCCCGACCTGCTCCACGAGGATCGGCGCTAGCCCTTCGGAGGGCTCGTCGAGCAGGATGGCTTTCGGATTCCCTGCCAGCGTGCGCGCAATGCACAGCATCTGCTGCTCGCCGCCCGACAGGTGGGCGGCGCGCCGGCCTTGCAGCGTCCGCAGCGCGGGAAACAGCTCGAACAGCTTCTCCGGGCTCCAGGCCGGGGTTGCTTCGCGCGGCGGCTGACGGCCGACTTCCAGGTTCTCCGCTACGGTCAAGTCCGTGAAAATGCGCCGGTCCTCGGGAACATAGCCAAGGCCGGCGCGGGCAACCTCGTACGGCTCCCAGGCGTCGACGCGGCGGCCGTCGAAATGCACTTCGCCCGAGAACGGCCGGATCAGTCCCATCAGGGCCTTGAGGGTAGTCGATTTGCCGGCGCCGTTGCGGCCGAGGAGAGCAACGACTTCCCCACGGCCCACGGCGAGCTCGACGTCGAACAGCACGCGCGCCGCTCCGTAGCCGGCGCTGAGGCGCCTGGCTTCAAGCATTGCCAAGATAGACCTCGCGCACGCGCGGATTCGCCCGCACCTCGTCCGGCGCCCCGGCGGCGATCACCTCGCCGCCGTGGAGCACGATGATGCGGCTCGCGAAATTGAACACCACCTCCATGTCGTGCTCCGTGAACAACACGGCGATGCGCTCGCTGCGCGCCAGTGCCGCCGCAAGCTGCATGAGCGCCTGGCGCTCGTCCGACGCCATGCCCGCCGTCGGCTCGTCCATCAGCAGCAGGCGCGGGCGATTGGCAAGCGCGACGGCCAGCTCCACGCGCTTCAGGTCGCCGTACGCCAGCACGGCGCACGGCCGCGCTGCCTGCTGCTGCATGCCGACGCGTGCGAGCAGCGCGTCCGCTTCCTCGACCTGAAACCTCCCGGCCGGCTTCCCCAAAGAAAAAAGTTTCCTATGGTGTGAAAGCAGGGCCACCTGCACGTTTTCGCGCACCGTCATCGAGCTGAAGGTGGCGGTGACCTGGAAGGTGCGGCCGACGCCGAGGCGCCACACCTGGTGCGGGCGAAGTCCCACCACGCTGCGTCCAGCGAGAGCGATCTCGCCCGAGTCGGGCCGCAGCTGGCCGTTCAGCAGGTTGAAGCAGGTGGTCTTGCCGGCGCCGTTCGGGCCGATCAGCGCCACGACTTCGCCCGCATCCACGCTGAAGCTCACGTCGCGCACCGCCTGCACGCCGCCGTAGGCCTTGGACAGTCCCCGCACCTCGAGCGCGCTCACTTGAAGATTCCCCGAGGGAAGGCGATTACCAGCACGAGGATCACCGCGCCGATGGCGGCGCGCCAGTATTCCACCCCGCGCGACAGCGAGTCTTCGAGCCAGGTGAAAAGGGCGGCGCCCCAGAGCGGCCCGCTGAGCGTCTGCACGCCGCCGAGCAGCACCATGACCAGGCCGTCAACGGAACGCGGCACTGACAGCGTCTCCGGAGAGATGGAGCCTTTGGAAAACGCGTACAGGGCGCCGGCAACGCCGGCAAACAGCCCGGCTATGCCGAAGGCCGCCCATTGCTGGGCGCGCACGTCGATGCCGATCGCCGCTGCGCGCAGCGGCGAGTCGCGCCCGGCGCGCAGCGCGTAGCCGAAGGGCGAATCGATCAGCCGCCAGAGGAGGGCGACCGCGCCCAGGCAGAGCACGAGGGTCAGGTAGTAATAAGCCTGCTTCGAGGAAAGCCACGGCGCCGGCCAGACGCCGATCAGGCCGTTCGAGCCGCCGGTGAGCCGGTCCCACTGAAAGGCGACGGACCACGCAATCTGCGCGAACGCGAGGGTCAGCATCGCCAGGTAGACCCCGGAGAGCTGCACGCAGAACCAGCCGAACACCAGCGCGCCTAGAGCGGCGGCGAGTGGCGCCAGCGCCAGCGAGAGCTCCATCGGCAGATGCGCGCGCAACAGAAGCAGGCCCGCAGTGTATGCACCCAGGCCGAAGTAAGCCGCGTGGCCGAACGAGGGCATCCCGCCGGGGCCCATCAGGAGATGCAGGCTCGCCGCGAACAGCGCGAACACCAGGATGTCGGTGAGCAGCACGATCGTATAGGGACCGGCGAACACGGGAACGATTGCCAGCAGCACCGCCAGTCCGCCGAGGAGAAGAAAAGATGGCGCCGGTAGCGGCGGTTGCAACGTCCCGGGGCCACGCGTTTCCGCGAGCGGGCGGCCGAGCAGGCCCCAGGGACGGAAGACCAGCACCACCGCCATGACGATGAATTCGATCGCCAGGGTCAGCTCCGAATAACCCAGGCCGATGCAGAAAGCCTTCACTTCGCCGATCAGCAGCGCGGCAAGGAAGGCTCCCGGGATCGAGCCTAGTCCGCCGACGACCACCACCACGAATGCATCCGACATCACCGCGAGATCGATCTGCAGACTTGCCGGCTCGCGCGGGATCGCGCTCGCGCCGCCGAAGCCGGCGAGCAGGGCGCCCAGCGCAAACACGGCGGTGAACAGGCGCCGCTCGTTCACGCCGAGCGCCGCGGCCATCTCGCGGTCCTGGCTCGCGGCGCGCACTCGCGTGCCCCAGCGCGTGCGCGAGAGCAGCAAGTACAGCGCGATGAACACCGCCGGCCCGAGGCAGATCAGCAGAAGGTCATACTGCGGAAACTGTCTGCCGGCAATGGCGACGGCGCCCGCCAGGCCGGGCGCCCGCGGCCCCAGCCTGTCTTCCGGGCCCCACGCCCAAAGCGCGGCGTCCCGAATGATCAGCACCAGCGCAAACGTGGCAAGCAGCTGCAGCAGCTCCGGGGCTTTGTAGATTCTTCTTAAAAGAGTCGTTTCGATAACCAATCCGGCCGCTGCTACGAGCGCCGCTGCGAGGGGCACGCTTAGCCAGAAACCCAGGGTTCCGGATAAGGAAACCGCGAGATACATGCCGAGCATGTACAGCGAGCCGTGCGCGAAATTGACGATGCGGCTGACGCCGAAGATCAGCGACAGGCCGGCGGCCACCAAGAACAAGGAGCTCGCCCCCGCGAGCCCGTTCAAGAACTGCAGCAGGACGGCGGAGCCGCTCACTCCTTGCGCAACGCGCGGACCTCCTGATCGGAGGGTTGGTGCTTCGCGCCATCCGCGTAGTGCCAGTTGATCATCACACCCTGGCCGCCTTGCTTCGCGAGCTGGCCGACGTAGGCGCCCATGGTCGACTGGTGGTCGAGCGGCCGCCACAGGATCCCGCCGAAGGGGGTTTCCATCTGCAGCCCTTCGAGGGCGGCGATCAGCTTGTCGGCCTCGAGCGAGCCTGCCTTCCTGATGCCGTTCGCGACCGCGTACAGGGCGCAGTAGCCGACCACCGAGCCCAGGCGCGGGTAATCGTTCCAGCGCTTCTGATAAGCGTCGCGGAACTTCCTGTGCTCAGGCGTGTTGATCTCGCGCCACGGATAGCCGGTGACCCACCAGCCTTCGGGGGTTTCATCCTTGAGCGGGTCAAGATATTCGGGCTCGCCGCCGAGCAGGTTGACCACCGCTGCGCTCTTGAACAGGCCGCGCGTACTGCCTTCGCGCACGAATTTCTGCAGATCCACCGCAAACAGGGCGCTGAAGATCGCTTCCGGCCTCGCCTCAAGCAGCGCCTGCACGACCGCGCCAGCGTCGATCCTGCCGAGCGGCGGCGCCTGCTCGGCGACGAACTCGACTCCGGGCTGCGCCCAGGTCAGCAGCTTCCTGAACGAGGCGGCGGCGGACTGCCCGTACTCGTAGTTCGGGATCACGATCGCCCAACGCTTTTTATTCAGCCGGGCGGCTTCGGGCACCAGCATCGCGACCTGCATGTAGGTCGAAGGCCGCAGGCGGAAGGTGTAGCGGTTGCCGTTCTCCCACACGATCTTGTCGGTGAGCGGCTCCGCGGCGAGGAACAGGATTTTCCTTTGGTTGGCGAGGTTCGCGACCGCGAGGCCGACATTGGACGCGAACGTCCCCATCAGCACGTCGGCCTTCTCCCGCGAGATCAACTCCTCGGCGACGCGCACTGCATCGCCGGGCGTGCCGCCGTCGTCGCGCGACACCACCTCGACCTGGCGGCCGAGCACGCCGCCGGAGCGGTTGATTTCCTCGAGCGCAAGCTGCCAGCCTTTCCTGTAGGGCTCGAGGAACGCGGGGAAGACCTTGTAGCTGTTCAGCTCGCCGATCTTGATGCTCTGACCTTGCCCAAAAGCATCGCTACTGACTGCTATAAATAGGCAGTAGATCAGTACCTTGCAACTCATGCTTCGCTCTCTACTTTAGCTCCGCGGTCTGGCCTGATCTTGTCCGTGCCTCCAGGAAAAATCCGCCAGAACTCCCTGCGCACCAAGCTCGCGATCGTCGCGCTCTTGTTCAGCCCGTGGTACCTCGCCACCGCGTCGAGCATCGTGAGATCTCGAGGCGTGGCCGAAAAAGTGCGGACCTTGGTCTTTTGCATCGTGTTGGCTTTGTAGTATATATAATAGTTATTTAAATCTTATTACTCGTCGCCAGACCCTGTCAACCATGGAGTAAGCTATCGCGGAGCGAGGCTCTAACACAGACAAACCCGAGCGGGGAGCGCATATGGCTGCGAGAAAGAAGGCCAAGCCCAAGCGGCAGAAAACGCCACCAAGAAAACCGATAACCCGTAAAAAGACCCCGCCAGTCAAAAAAGCGGTCGCGAAGAAGAAGCCGGCGCCACGACCGACGCCAACCCTCAAGGCGCAGCCAGTACGCGCGCCTTCACAGCCGGCCAAACAACCGGCCGCGCCGGCGGCAGCGCCCGCTCCCTCGGCGGGCGAGGAACGCGTCGGGACGGTAACCCACTATTTCGGTCATCTTTCTGTTGCGGCGGTTCGCATGGAGTCTGGGAGTCTGCGCGTAGGTGACATGATTCATGTCGTGGGCCGCACCAGCGACTTCCGCCAGCGCGTCGAGTCCATGCAGGTCGAGCACGCACCCGTGTCTGAAGTCAGGGCGGGCCAGGAATTCGGACTTAAGGTGACCGGCCACGCCCGCGAGAACGACATCGTCTACAAAGCCGCCGCTCAGCAGCCGTGACCTTAGGCCGCCTTTCGTTCAGGCGGTAGCTGGTTCAGGCACCGCCAGATCCATAACGCGGTGAGCTTTTCCTGCACGCCGTTCTGCGCCAGGCGCTGCGCCAGCGCGCCGAAGTCGACCTGGTCGAGCGGCTGGTCCTGGTTGAAGCAGGAGAACACGTAGCTCGTCTTGCCGGTCTGCGGGTCGACGTGCGGCTGCAGGCACTGGGCGCAGAT
>VBBY01000188.1:6820-9766 GCA_005881595.1 Betaproteobacteria bacterium
CGCCGCGGCGCGAATCCCGGCGGCTCGTCGCAGCACCAGACGACGACGTCGGAGGATGCCTCGATGTCCTCGATCCGGTAGCGGTCTGACATCTGCTTGTAGCCGGCGAAGTAGATCACCTTCGAGCCTGCCGCCCGCAATGCGCGGCCGATCGAGAACAGCACGGCGTTGCCCAGGCCGCCGCCCGCGAGCACGACGTTTTCGCCGCGCGGGATCTCGGTCGGCGTTCCGGTCGGGCCCATCAGCACCACCGGCTCGCCGGGGCGCAGGTACGCGAGCAGGTCGGCCGAGCCGCCCATCTCCAGCGCGATCACCGAGATGAAGCCCTTTTCCCTGTCCACCCAGGCGCCGGTGAGGGCAAGCCCTTCCATCGCCAGCGTGGTCCCCGGCACACGCTGCGCCAGGGTCTCGAAGTTCTGCATGCGGTAGAACTGCCCGGGGTGGAAGCGCCGCGCGGCGACCGGCGCGCGCAGCACCACTTCGACGATGCGCGGCGTCAACCTGCGGACTTCGTGCACCACGGCGCGCAGGTCGCGGTTGAGCCGGGCAAGAAAGGTCGCGTCATCTCGCGAAGATGCCCTGGCGGATTTCGACAGCACCCGGCTGACGACGGGATAGCCCTGCTTGGCGCTTCCCATGGCCTTGACGACATTGCCGAAGTAGGAGGGGTGAAGGTCGCCGAAGAAGCTCATGAAGCGCCCGTCACTGCGCCGATGCAGCAGCACGTCGGGACGCAATGGCTTCGCCGCATGGCGCTCCGGCTTGAGCGGCTCGCCCGCCTCGTCGCAAGCCTGGAAGTATTTTCCGTCGAGCGCGAGGCTCACCCCTTCCTCCCGCGCGAGCACCGTATTCGGTTGGGTACCGGCGGCGATCAGGACCGATCTCGCCGGCAGCTCGATCTCCTTTCCTTCCGCCGCGAATCTGACGGCGCGAGCGTGGCCGTGCTCGTCGACCTCGATTCGCGTCGGGCTGAGTCCTTCGGCAAATGAGATGCCTTCCTGCAGCGCCTTCTCCACTTCCTCGTGGTTGAGCGTATAGGAAGGGCTGTCGACCAGGCGCCGGCGGTAGGCGATCGTCACGCCTCCCCAGGACTTCAGCAGCCCGAGCCGCTCCTCGGGACGAGCGGCGCGCAGCGCTCTCGCGTGCGCCAGGAACTCTTCGGCGATTCTCCGCTCCTCGGCGCTCCAGGAGATGTCGGCGCCGAGCTGCTCGTAGCGCGCCAGGAACTTTTCTACCTGAACCGCGTAGTAGGCGAGCGACTCGGTTGCCGTGTCGATCGCCGTCAGGCCGCCGCCGACCACCACCACCGGCAGCCGGATTTGCAGGTTGGCGATCGACTCGCGCTTCGCCGCGCCGGTCAGCTGCAGTGCCATGAGGAAGTCGGACGCGGCGCGCACGCCGCGCGCAAAGCCGTTCGGGATTTCGAGCACGGTCGGCCGGCCGGCGCCGGCGCAGAGCGCCACATGGTCGAAACCGCCGGCGAAGGCGTCCTCCACGCTCAGGGTGCCGCCGAAGCGCACGCCGCCGAACATCGCGAACTGGCGCCGCCGCTCGAGCAGCAAGCGGATGATCTTGAGGAAATTCTTGTCCCAGCGCACGGTGATGCCGTATTCCGCGACGCCGCCGAAGCCGGCCATCACGCGGCGGTCGAGATCCTCGCGCAATTGCCTTATTTCCTTGATGGGCTCGAACGGCACCCGGTTGCCGAGCGGATCGACGCCCGACACCGAAGGCTCCAGCGGCTCGATCTTCAGGCCGTCGATGGCGACCACGGTGTGGCCGTCGTTCATCAGGTGGTGCGCCAGCGTGAATCCCGCCGGGCCGAGCCCGACCACAAGGATTCTTTTCCCGGTTGCCGGTTTTGGATAAGGGCGACGAATGTCGAAGGGGTTCCAGCGCGTGAGCAGCGAGTAGATCTCGAAGCCCCAGGGCAGCTCGAGCACGTCCTTCAGCGTGCGCGTCTCGGC
This sequence comes from Betaproteobacteria bacterium, assembly GCA_005881595.1. Lineage (GTDB taxonomy): Bacteria > Pseudomonadota > Gammaproteobacteria > Burkholderiales > SG8-39 > SCGC-AG-212-J23. The sequence continues at coordinate 8,788 of VBBY01000188.1, forward strand.
CTGCGGGATGTTGACCGGCTCCTGCTTCTGGTAGATGCAGGCCTTCATGCAGTCGTTGCAGATGCGGTGCCCGGTGGCGGCCAGCATCGGGTTGTCGACGGCGATGATGCCGAGCGCGGCGAGCGGCTCGCCGCGCGCCTTCACCATATGAAACTCGGAGATCTTCTGCTCGAGCGGGCAGCCGGCCAGCGCGACGCCGAACACGGTCTTGCGGAATCCCCCGGCGGGCGGCTTTTCCTTGAGGCCTTTCGAGCACGAGTCCTTTCCCTGCTCGTGGCACCAGATGCAGTAGTTCGCCTCGTCGAGCGCGCCGACCAGGTCGGTGCCGCCATCGGTCAGCTTGAATCCGTCGCGCTGGCGCAGGTGCTGCGAGGAATGCTCCGGAAAGCCATTCTTGGCTTCGCTGTGAACCGGGATCAGCCGCATGTAGTCGAGCTTCCTCGGCGCCTTGAACAGCACGCCGGCACGGTGCTTCTCGCGTCCCTCGGAACTCGTCGTAGCCCACGCTGCGTAGCGCGCGGCGGCTTCGAGCTGCGCTGCATGCGTTGCTTCGTTCTGCAGCCAGTCGCTCACCTGTCTTGCAAATTGCAATTCCGTGAACGGCCCGCCGAACAGCTGCTTTTCCAATGCATCCGCGTCGACGCCGGCGGTGTCCTTCACTTTGTGCAGGGCACGCCGTTGCACGAACTGGCGCTTCATCGAGTAAAGCGGTGCAAGCTCGTTGTGTTTCTCCGCGAGCGCGCGGGCCTGGGCTTCGATGCCGAAGAGCTTCGGCAGGAAATCCTCGACCTGCGGCGCGAGCGCGACCAGCAGATCTGATTCATCCTTGATAGCAGGGTTCTGCCTCGCCGCGAGCAATCTGTCGTGCAGCGCCGTGTCGGCCTCGCCAAGAAAGCGCAAAAACGCCTCATCGAGGCGCATCAGTCCTTCTCGCTCGTAGAGATCGTCGAAGCGGATGCCGAAGCCGAGTTGCATGAGA
>VBBY01000056.1 GCA_005881595.1 Betaproteobacteria bacterium
AGCAGGGTGAAGTTGTGGAGCGAGGATCGGCGGTAGGCGGGGTCGTAGTGCTCGACGAGGAGCCGCTCGACGAACTCGCGCCAGGCGCCGCGCGCGGCGAGGGCTTTCCATTCGGCGATTCTCTCGCGGCCGTGCAGGCCGACGAGGCAGTCGAGCTGCGTGTTGAGCGTGCTCGTGTCCTCGAGGAAGTGCCGGTACTCCTCGAGGAGCAGGGTAACCCGGGTCTCGAGGTCGGTTTCGAGCAGGATGCAGGGCGAGGCGCGCATGCGGCGAATGAGCGCCTCGGGTACCTGCACCTGGCCGATCTTGCGGCTCTCGCCTTCGACGTAGACAGTACGAGCGGGATCGAACGCGGAGAGCGCGGCGAGGAGCTGGCTCTCGAACCATTTCTGCGAAGGCTGCGGGCGGTCGGGGAGATTGCCCAGAACCGAGCCGCGATGCGCGGCGAGCTCCTCCAGGTCGAGTGCCTGTTCGCCCGAGCGCTGCAGGTTCTTGAGGTAGCGGCTCTTGCCGCTTCCCGTCGGGCCGTGGATCACGACGAACCGGAAGCGAGGGGGGAGTTGCTGCAATTCCTGCACCACCCATCTCCTGTAAGCCCGGTAGCCGCCCTCGAGGGTTTCTGCATCCCAGCCGATCTCGCGCAGGATGTGCGCCATCGCGCCGGAGCGCTGGCCGCCGCGCCAGCAGTAGACGAGCGGGCGCCAATGGCTGTCCTTGCCGCGGAACAGCGTCTCGACATGCCGCGCGACGTTCTTCGCCAGCAGCGCGGCGCCGAGCTTGCGCGCGTCGAACGGCGAGACCTGCTTGTAGAGAGTACCAACCGTGGCGCGCTCGGCGTCGTCGAGCGCTGGCGCCGAGACCGCGCCGGGGATGTGGTCTTCGGCGTATTCTGCGGGCGAGCGGGCGTCCACGATCGAGTCGAATTGCGTGAACAGCGACGCTGAAACGGGCACGGAAGGTTTCACCCTTAAAATTCTAACCCTATGAATGCTCCAGAGAAGATTCGCCTGACCGAGTTCAGCCACGGCGGCGGCTGCGGCTGCAAGATCGCGCCCGCGGTGCTGACTGAAATTCTCGCTTCGACGCCGATCCGAGGATTGCCGAAGGAGCTGCTCGTCGGCACCGAGACCGCAGACGATGCCGCGGTCTACCGCCTGAACGACAGCCAGGCGCTCGTCGCCACCACTGATTTCTTCACGCCGATCGTCGACGACCCGTACGATTTCGGGCGCATCGCCGCCACCAACGCGCTCTCCGACGTCTACGCGATGGGCGCGCGGCCGATCTTCGCGCTCGCCATCGTCGGCATGCCGCTCGAGAAGCTGCCGGTGTCGGTGATCCGACGCATTCTCGAAGGCGGCCAGGCGGTGTGCGCGCAAGCGGGCATTCCGATCGCCGGCGGGCATTCGATCGACGTGCTCGAGCCGATCTATGGCCTGGTCGCGCTCGGGCTGGTTCATCCGGACAAGGTGAAGAAGAACAGCTCCGCCAAAGCGGGGGACGCATTGATCCTGGGCAAGCCGCTCGGCATCGGCATCCTCTCGGCGGCGCTGAAGAAGGGCAAGCTCTCCGAAGAAGGCTATGCGCGCATGGTGGAATGGACCACCAGGCTCAACACGCCGGGCGAGGCGCTGGCCGAGATGGAGTCGGTGCACGCGCTTACCGACGTCACCGGCTTCGGCCTCGCCGGCCACCTGCTCGAGATCCTGCGCGGCTCCAGGCTCTCCGGCGAGGTGAAGTTCGATGCGCTGCCGGTGATTCCCGAAGCCCTGGAGTGGGCGAAGCAGGGCATCGCCACCGGCGCCTCCGAGCGCAACTGGAAAGGCTACGGCCACGAAGTCGAGCTTCCCGCCGGGTTCCCCGACTGGAAGAAGAAGCTCCTCACCGACCCGCAGACGAGCGGCGGATTGCTGGTGGCTACTTCTGCCGAAGCTCAGGTGCTGGAGATCTTCAAAAAGCAGGGCTTTGAGGCGAGAGCCATCGGGCGCCTGAGCGCCGGCCCGGCTCTGCTCACGGTGACTTGAGCAGCGGCCGCAGCCTCGTCCAGACGCGTTCCAGGATGAGCGGCTGCGCTTCGACGCCCGGGTGGATGCGGTCGGGCTGGAACAGGTCGGGCTTTTTGACGACGTCCTCCAGAAAGAACGGCACCAGCGCGGCCTGGTAGCGCTTTGCCAGCTTGCCGAAGGCGGCTTCGAACGCCTGCGTGTAGTCCGGCCCGTAATTCGGCGGCAGCCGCATGCCGAGGATGAGCACCTGCGCGCCGGCCTTCTGCGCTTGCTCGATCATGGCGCCGAGGTTTTTCGTCATCTGCGCCACCGGCAGGCCGCGCAGGCCGTCGTTCGCGCCGAGCTCGAGGATCAAGATCGCCGGGCGGTGGCGCTCCAGCGCCGGCTCGATGCGCGCCAGCCCCCCGCGAGTCGTCTCCCCGGAGATGCTCGCGTTGACGACGCTATAATCGAGGCGCTCGCGCTTGAGGCGCTCGCCAAGCAGCGCCACCCAGCCGCGCGCCTGGCTGATGCCGTAACCCGCCGACAAGCTGTCCCCGTAGACCAGAATCGATCTCCCAGCGGCCTGGGCGCTGCATGCGAAAACCATGAACAACAAGAACGTTCTGACGGCGAAGGGCATCGGCAAGGTGGTGAAGAGCGGCGCGAGCGATCTCGTCATTCTGCGGGACATCGACCTGGAAATCACGCGCGGCGAGGCGGTGGCGGTGATCGGCGCCTCCGGCTCGGGCAAGTCGACGCTGCTCGCGATTCTCGCCGGCCTCGACACGCCGAGCGCCGGCCGGGTCGAGATCGACGGCGCGGATCTCTTCGCGCTGGACGAGGACGCGCGCGCAAGGCTGCGCGCCATGCAGGTCGGCTTCGTGTTCCAGTCGTTCCAGCTCCTGCCCGGCTACACGGCCCTCGAGAACGTGATGCTGCCGCTGGAGCTGGCCGACCACCCGGAAGCCGAAAGGCTCTCCAGTGAAATACTCGACAGGGTAGGTCTTGGTGAGCGGCTCGATCACTATCCGAAGCATCTCTCGGGCGGCGAGCAGCAGCGCGTCGCGCTGGCGCGCGCTTTCGTGGTGCGGCCGAAGCTCCTCCTCGCCGACGAGCCGACCGGCAGCCTCGATGCCGACTCGGGCGCCGGCGTGATCCGCCTGCTCTTCGACCTGAACCGCGAATACGGCACGACGCTGGTCATGGTGACGCACGACGAGAGCCTTGCCGGGCGCTGCAGCCGCATGCTGCGGCTCGCCGCTGGGCGGATCGTCGCGTGAGGCAAGCCCTGCGCATGCTGGGGCGCGACTGGCGCGCCGGCGAGCTGCGCGTGCTCGCCGCAGCCCTGGTGATCGCGGTGGCTAGCGTCACGAGCGTCGCATTCTTCGGCGACCGCGTGAGCCAGGCGCTGCTGCGCGATGCTCATCAGCTGCTCGGCGCCGACCTGGCGCTGCAGTCCGATCATCCGTGGAAAGCCCAGGTGGCCGGACAAATCACGCGCGAGAGCCTGCAGCTCGCCCAGGCGGCGAATTTCATCAGCATGGCTTTTCACGGCGACAAGAATTCCCTCGCCGGCGTCAAGGGAGTCACCGAAAACTACCCGCTGCGCGGCAAGCTTCGAATAGCGCCCGATGTGCCGGTAGAGCGCGGACCCGCGCGCGGCACCGTATGGCTGGAAGAACGCCTGATCTCCTCGCTGAACGCGCCGGTCGGCTCGCGCATCCGCCTGGGCCGCGCGGACTTCGAGGTCGCCGCGGTGCTGACGCTCGAGCCCGAGCGCAGCGCCAACTTCTTCAACATCGCGCCGCGCTTGATGATGAACCTCGCCGACGTGCCGGCGACCGGGCTGATCCAGACCGGCAGCCGGGTCTGGTATTACCTCTACGCTGCAGGCTCTCCCGAGAAAATCAGTGCTTTTGAAAAATCGATTCAGCCCCGGCTGGAAAGGGGGCAAAGAGTCGACAACCTGGAAAGCGGCAGGCCGGAAGTGCGCGCCTCGATCGAGCGCGCGCGGCGCTTCCTCGCGCTGACGGCGCTTCTCGCGGCGGTCCTCGCCGGGGTAGCGATCGCGCTCGGCACGCGCCGCTTCGTAGAGCGCCATCTCGACGGCTGCGCCGTGATGCGCTGCCTGGGGGCGACGCAGCGCCGGCTGGTGGCGCTTTACGGTTTCGAATTCGCTTTGCTGGGCATTGCCGCCTGCGCGGTCGGGGTCGTGCTCGGCTACGCCGCGCAGCTCGGCATCGCGGCCTTCCTCGCCGGGCTGCTGCAGGCGGAGCTGCCGCCGCCTGGCCTGCTGCCCGCCCTGCAGGGATTTCTCGTCGGGCTGGTGCTGCTCCTCGGCTTCGCGCTGCCGCCGCTGCTGCAGCTGAAAAACGTGCCGGCGGTGCGAGTGATCCGGCGCGAGGGCGGAGCGCCGAGGGGAAGCGCGCTGGCCGCCTATGCGCTGGGGATGGCCGTGCTGGCTGCGCTGCTGATCTGGCAGGCGGGCGACCTCACGCTGGGCGGCTACGTGGTCGGCGGTTTTTCTGCGGCTGTGCTTTTATTTTTCATGCTGTCGTGGTTGGCGCTCAAGGGTCTTACGCATCGTCGGATCCTGGGAAGGATGAAAAATCGCAGCCTGCGTTACGGAGTCGCAAATCTGAAGCGCCATGCGCGCGGCAACGCGGTGCAGGTAGCGAGCCTTGCGCTCGGCCTGACTGCCGTGCTGCTCCTGACTTTCACGCGCCACGACCTGGTCGAGGCCTGGCGCCGCAGCGCGCCGCCGGATGCGCCCAACCGCTTCCTGCTCGGCGTGCAGCCCGACCAGCTCGCGCAGGTGAAGCAATTCCTCGAGGAAAAAAGAATCGGCAAAGCTGATCTCTATCCCATGGTGCGGGGGCGGGTTGTCGCGCTGAACGGCAAGCCGGTGAACGAAGCCGACTACGCCGAGGAGCGCGCGCGGCGCCTGATCGAGCGCGAGTTCAACCTCTCCTACATGGATTCCCTGCCCGGGCACAATCAGATCGTTGCCGGCAGGTGGCTGGATCCGAATCGAGATGAAATCTCGGTCGAGGAGGGGATCGCCCGCACCCTCGGCTGGAAGCTCGGCGACGAATTGTCCATCAACGTCGGCGGCGAGTCGTTCAGCGCGCGCATCACGTCGCTGCGCAAGCTGCGCTGGGATTCGATGAAGGTGAATTTCTTCGTCATCGCGCCGCCGCCGCTGCTCGCGCCCTATCCCGCCAGCTTCATCAGCGCCTTCCGCGTCGAGCCGGGACGCGAACAGGCGCTGAACGAGCTCGCAGCGCGTTTCCCCAACCTCACTATCGTGGACGTGGGCGCCGCCGTGCGCCAGGCGCAGGCGGTGATCGACTCGCTGATCACCGCGGTGGAGATCGTGTTCCTGTTCGCGCTGCTCGGCGGGCTGCTGGTCCTCTACTCCGCGCTCGTGGCCACCGAGGACGAGCGCAGGCGCGAGGCCGCCGTGATGCGCGTCTACGGCGCCTCGCGCGCGCAGGTGACCGGCGCGCAGCGCGCCGAGTTCCTCGCCATGGGCGCCATCGCGGGCCTGCTCGCCACGCTCGGCGCCGCGGCGATCGGCCAGCTGCTGGCGCGGCGCGTGTTCGAGCTCGACCTGCCTCCGAGCCTCGCGCTGTGGCTCGCCGGCCCGCTCGCCGGTATCGCGCTGCTCTCGCTCAACGCGTGGCTGTCCTCGCGCAAGGTGCTGCGCGTCTCGCCGGCGCTCACCCTGCGCGATTCGGTGTAAGGTAAGCGGCGTGAACGACCTTCTGTTGCTGCTGATTCTGGGGGTGTCGATTGCCGGCGTAGTGTTGATCGCCATGCTCATCGCAAAGGAGAGGACCTCCGCGCGTGAGGCGCGCGACGAGATGAACCGCATCATGTCCTCTTTTGCCGGCGTGCAGAACGCGCAATTCGAAACCCTGCGCGGCGCGGTCGAGCAGCGCCTCGAGCGCATCCAGCAGGACAACTCGGCCAAGCTCGAGCAGATGCGCCAGACCGTCGACGAAAAGCTGCACGCCACGCTCGAGAAGCGCCTGTCGGAGTCGTTCAAGGTGGTTTCCGAGCGCCTGGAGCTGGTGCACAAGGGCTTGGGCGAGATGCAGTCGCTCGCCGCCGGCGTCGGCGACCTGAAGAAGGTCCTCGCCAACGTGAAGACCCGCGGCGTTATGGGCGAAGTGCAGCTCGCGGCGCTCCTCGAGCAGATCCTGACCCCTGAGCAGTACGAGACCAACGTCGCCACCCGCCCCGGCTCGCGCGAGCGGGTCGAGTTCGCGATCAAGCTGCCCGGCCACGACCCTCACACCGGCACGGTATGGCTGCCGATCGACGCCAAGTTCCCGCTCGAGGACTACCAGAGGCTGCAGGATGCCCAGGAAGCCGCCGACCCGGCGGCGATGGAGGCCGCGGCGAAGGCGCTTGAGGCGCGGGTCAGGCTGGAGGCCAGAGCGATGGCCGAGAAGTACGTCGAGCCGCCGGCCACCACCGATTTCGCGCTCCTCTACCTGCCGTTCGAAGGCCTTTACGCCGAAGTCCTTCGTCGGCCGGGGCTGTTCGAGCAGTTGCAGCGCGACTGCCGGGTCACGGTCTGCGGGCCGACCACCCTCAGCGCGCTGCTGAACAGCCTGCAGATGGGTTTCCGCACGCTCGCCATCGAGCGCCGTACTTCCGAGGTCTGGCAGGTGCTGGCCGCGGTGAAGAGCGAGTTCGGCAAGTTCGCCGAAGTACTGGCCAGCACCAAGCGCCAGCTGCAGGCGGTCGCCAACTCGATCGATCAGGCCGAGACGCGCACCCGCCAGATCGAGCGCAAGCTGAAGGACGTCGAAGCGCTGCCGGAACCCGAGGAGCAGCCGGCCGCGAACGTAGTCCGCTTGCCGCAGGAATAGGGCTTGAAAAGAATCGCAGTGCTGACCAGCGGCGGCGACGCGCCCGGCATGAACGCCGCGGTGCGCGCCGTGACGCGCGCCGCGCTCGCCCGCGGGGCGGAAGTATTCGGCGTGCGCAACGGCTACGCCGGGCTCCTCGCCGACACCATGGAGCCGCTGCGCGCGCGCGACGTCGGCGGCATCGTGCAGCGCGGCGGCACCGTGCTCGGCAGCGCGCGCTGCCCCGAGTTCGCCGAGCCCTCCGGGCGCAGCGCGGCGCTGCGCAACCTCGCCGCCCGCGGCATCGACGGCCTGGTGGTGATCGGCGGCAACGGCTCGCAGACCGGCTCGGCCATGCTGGCCCGCGAAGGCTTCGCCGTCGTCGGCGTGCCCTCCACCATCGACAACGATGTCTACGGCACCGATGTCAGCATCGGCGCCGACACCGCGGTCAACATCACGCTCGAGGCGATCGACCGGCTGCGCACCACCGCCTCGTCGCACTCGCGCGCCTTCGCCGTCGAGACCATGGGGCGCGACTGCGGCTACATCGCGCTGATGGCGGGCATCGCCGGCGGCGCCGAGGTGATCGCGCTGCCCGAGAGCGAGATCGCGCCCGCGGAGGTGGCGAAGCGGCTGCGCGGGGCCTACCAGCGCGGCAAGACGCACGCCCTCGTCGTCATCGCCGAGGGCGCGCGCTGCGGCGTGAAGGAGCTGATGCGGCATTACGCCGAGAGCCGCGATTCGATCGGCTTCGAGCTGCGCGTCACCCGCCTTGGGCATGTAGTGCGTGGAGGCGCTCCTATAGCCGCCGACCGTATCCTCGCGACTCGGCTTGGGTCAGCCGCGGTAGAAACGCTCGTGCAGGAACGGCACGGCATGCTGGTCGGCGCCTCCCGCAACGAGATCGTCACCACGCCGCTTGCCGAGATCGCCGGGCGCACGCGGCCGGCCGACGCGGCGCTGCTCGAGCTCGCGCGCGTGATGGCGATCTAGGGCGGGGGTCGGAGCAAACCGCGGCGCAATGTGGTCTAATTAGCAGGTCCGCAGCGCTGGGCAGGTCAAACGTTATGCGGCTATCCCTTCGCTTCATCGTTCCGCTCGGAATCGCGCTCACGGCGATCGCCTACGCAGTAGTGCCGCTGGTCGATCGCCTGACGTTGCAGTGGTTCGTTCGCGACCTGGAGATCCGCTCGACGACCATCGCCAATGCGGCGCAGGAACCGCTCACCGCGCTGGTGCGCGAGCCGCGCGCACGCCAGAAGGTGCTGCGCTATTTCGAGCGCATCATCCAGGACGAGCGCATTTTCGCGATCGGCTTCTGCGACCCGGCCGGCAAGATGCTCTATGCGACCAGCACGTTTCCCGAGAGCGTGCGCTGCCCGCAGGCCGGCGAGGCGGTGTCGCAAAGCCGGCTGGTGCAGCTTGAGCGCGGGCCGCTGCACGTGTCGGTCAACCCGGTCGCCGCCGAGGGCGAGGCGCTGGGGGAGCTGGTGATCGTGCACGACATGAGCTTCGTGCAGCGGCGCAGCGAGGACACCAAGAAGTACATCTTCTACCTGTTCGCGGCGATCGCCGCCGTGGTGGCGCTGATCACGGTGGTGATCGCCGAGATCAGCTGGCGCGGCTGGGTGGCGGGAATCAAGGGCCTGATCTCGGGCGAGGCGCCGCTCGGCGCGCGCGACGGCCTCGGGGTCACGGCGCCCGAACTGCGGCCGATCGCCAAGGACCTGCAGGCGCTGGTTCGCGACCTCGAGGCCGAGCGCCACGCGCGCGACGAAAGCCAGATCCTCTGGGGTCCGAATGTGTTGCGCCGCATCCTGCGCGAGGACCTGAAGGGCGACGAGGTGCTGATCGTGTCCAACCGCGAGCCTTACATCCACGTGCGGCGCAAGGACAACGTGATCGAGATCCAGCGGCCGGCGAGCGGCCTGGTGACCGCGCTCGAGCCGGTCATGCGCGCCTGCTCCGGGACCTGGATCGCGCACGGCGGGGGCTCGGCCGATCGCGACACGGTCGACCAGCAGGACCACGTGATGGTGCCGCCCGAGAAACCCTCGTATCGCATCCGGCGCGTGTGGCTCTCGAAAGAGGAGGAGCAGGGCTACTATTACGGCCTCGCCAACGAGGGCCTCTGGCCGCTGTGTCACATCGCGCACACGCGCCCCGTGTTCCGCGCCGAGGACTGGACGCACTACAAGTCGGTGAACCGCCGCTTCGCCGACACCGTCGTGGACGAGTCGCGCACCGAGGACCCGATCGTCCTCGTGCAGGACTACCACTTTACTTTGCTGCCGCGCATGGTTCACGAACGGCTGCCGCAAGCCACGATCATCACCTTCTGGCACATCCCCTGGCCCAATCCCGAGGCCTTCGGCATCCTGCCGTGGCGCGAGGAGGTGCTGGCGGGCCTGCTCGGCTCCTCGATCATCGGCTTCCACACCCAGTTCCACTGCAACAATTTCTTCGATACCGTGGACCGGTTCCTCGAGGCGCGCGTCGACCGCGAAACGTTCAGCATCTCGCACGGCGGCGAGCCCACCGAGGTGCGGCGCTATCCGATCTCGATCGAGTGGCCGCCATCGCCCCTCGCCAAGCTGCCGCCGGTCGCGGAGTGCCGCACCCGCGTGCGCGAGCAGCTCGGCCTCGGCGCGGAGATGCTCCTCGGTGTGGGCGTCGACCGGCTCGACTACACCAAGGGCATCCTCGAGCGCTTCATGGCGGTCGAGCGCCTGCTCGATCTCGAGCCGAGCTGGGTCGGGCGCTTCTGCTTCGCGCAGCTGGCGGCGCCGTCGCGCTCCTCGATCGACGAATACCAGAACCTCGACGCCAGGGTGCGTGCGCTCGCCGAGCGCATCAACCGGCGCTTCGGCCGTCCCGGCTACGATCCGATCCTGCTTCGAATCGAGCACTACGATGCGAGCAGGGTGTACGAGCTGTACCGCGCCGCCGACCTGTGCTACGTCTCGAGCCTGCACGACGGCATGAACCTGGTGGCGAAGGAATTCGTCGCCTCGCGCGACGACGAGCAGGGCGTGCTTATCCTGTCGCAGTTCACCGGCGCGGCGCGCGAGCTGCCCGAGGCGCTGATCGTCAACCCCTACGACATCGAGCAGAGCGCGGTGGCGATCCACGTCGCGCTCACCATGCAGCCGGGCGAGCGCCGCGCGCGCATGCGCACCATGCGGCATCTGGTGCAGGAGTTCAATGTATACCGCTGGGCCGGCAGGATGCTTCTCGATGCCGCGCGCATGCGGCAGCGCCGGCGCGTCATGGCACGGACTCGCGCAGCGCGTCGCGAGTCGCGGGCGCTTTGATGGACCTGCCAGAGCCTGCGGCCGACTGGGTGTTCTTTCTGGACATCGACGGCACGCTGCTCGAGCACGCCGAGCGGCCCGACGCGGTGCGTCCCGGCGAGCCGCTGTTCAGGCTGCTGGCCGAGCTGCACCGGGCGGCCGGCGGGGCGCTCGCGCTGATCAGCGGCCGCTCGGTGTCGGACATCGACGCGCTGTTCTCGCCGCTCAGGCTGCCTGCAGCCGGGCAGCACGGCGTCGAGCGCCGCGATGCGAGCGGGGCCGTGCACCGCCACGCGTTTCCGACGGCGGCGCTGCGCGGCGCAGCCGCGCGCATCAGCGAGTTCGCCGCGTGTCACCCCGGGCTGCTGTTCGAGGACAAGGGCCACAGCCTTGCGCTGCATTACCGCATGGCGCCGCAGCTCGCCGGCGCCGCGCAGGCGACGCTGCGCGAGGCGGCGGAGCGGCTGGGCGAGGATTTCGAAGTACTAGACGGCAAGATGGTGGTGGAGCTGAAACCCTCGGGCCGCGACAAGGGCAGCGCGATCGAGGAATTCATGCGCGAGCCGCCGTTCGCCGGGCGCACGCCGGTCTTCCTCGGCGACGACCAGACTGACGAATACGGCTTTGGCGTGGTGAACCGGCTCGGCGGGCAGTCGGTGAAGGTGGGCCCGGGGTCTTCCGGGGCGCGCTGGCGCATCGTCGACGCCTTGGCGGTGCGCGCCTGGCTGCACGAATGGGTGGCGCGCTTCGGCGCCGGGCGCACCCCGTGAGCCAGTCGCTCGAGCTCGCGATCATCGGCAACGCCAACGTCGCGGCGCTGCTCGATAGCCGCGGCGAGGTCGTTTGGGCCTGCTTACCGCGCATGGACGGCGATCCTGCCGCCTGCTCCCTGCTGCGCGAGCGCCGCGGCGACGGCGATTTCGGTTTTTTCGCGGTCGAGCTGGTCGATTTTGTGCGCAGCGAGCAGGAATACCTGACCAACACCACCATCCTGGTCACGCGCCTCTACGATCGGCGCGGTGGCGCGGTCGAAATCACCGATTTCGCGCCGCGCTTCCGGCACCACGGCCGGTTGTTCTGCCCGATGACCATGGTGCGTCAGCTGCGTCCGGTTGCAGGCAGCCCGCGCGTGCGCATCCTTCTGCGCCCCGCGTCGCAATACGGCGCCAAGCGGCCGGCTCTCACCTATGGCAGCAACCACGTGCGTTTCGTCGCGGATAACTACGTGATGCGCGTGACCACCGACTGCTCGATCACGGCGCTGGTCGACGAGCTGCCTTTCGTGCTGCAGGGTCCGCTTTCGTTCCTGCTCGGCCCCGACGAGACGCTGCAGGGCGGGGTGGCCGAGACCGCGCGCCGCTTCCGCGAGGAGACCGCCGACTACTGGCACGACTGGGTGCGCGACCTGCAGATTCCTTTCGAGTGGCAGGACGAGATCATCCGCGCCGCGCTCACCCTCAAGCTCTCGGCAGTGGACGACACCGGCGCGGTGGTCGCGGCGGTCACCACCTCGATTCCCGAGGCGCCCGGCAGCGGGCGCAACTGGGATTACCGCTACTGCTGGCTGCGCGACGCCTACTTCACCATCAGCGCGCTCAACCGGCTGAACGCCACGCGCACGATGGAGCGCTACCTCGGCTACATCATCAACCTCGCAGCGGGCACGGACGGGGCGCGGTTGCAGCCGGTGTACCGCATCAACGGCGCGGCGCAGATGGAGGAGCGCGAGATCGCCTCGCTTCCGGGGTACCGCGGCATGGGCCCGGTGCGCGTCGGCAACCAGGCCTTTGCGCAGGTGCAGAACGACGTCTACGGCTCGGCGGTGCTCGCGGCGACGCACGTGTTCTACGACCGGCGCCTGATACGCTCCGGCCACGAGGCGCTGTTCACCCAGCTCGAGGCGCTCGGCGAGCGCGCCGCCGCGGTGTGGAACGAGCCCGACGCCGGGCTGTGGGAGCTGCGCGGCGCCGGGCGCGTGCACACCTTCTCCAGCGTGATGTGCTGGGCGGCCTGCGATCGCCTGGCCAAGATCGCCGCCCGGCTCGGCCTGGCCCAGCGCGCAGCGCACTGGCGAGCGCTGGCGGACCGCCTCCACCGGGGGATCTGCGAGCGGGCGTGGAGCGAGAAGCGCAACAGCTTCACCGCCGCGTTCGGCGGCGATGGGCTGGACGCGAGCCTGCTGCTCCTCGTGGAGCTGGGATTCCTCGCCGCGAACGACCCGCGCTTCGTGTCCACCATCGCGGCCGTCGAGCGCGAGCTGAAAAAGGGCGACTTCGTCTTCCGCTACACGGAGCCGGACGACTTCGGCGCGCCGCAGAACGCTTTCCTGGTGTGCAGCTTCTGGTTCGTCGATGCGCTCGCCGCGACCGGGCGGCGCGAGGAGGCGAGGGCGCTGTTCCAGGGCCTGCTCGAATGCCGCAACCAGCACGGGCTGCTCGCCGAGCACGTCGATCCGTCCACGCGCGAGCTGTGGGGCAATTTCCCGCAGACCTACAGCATGGTCGGGCTGATCAATTCGGCCACCCGGCTTTCCCTGCCCTGGGACCAGGCGTTCTGATGCGCCTGGGCGTCGATGTCGGCGGGAGCAAGGTCGAAGTGGCATTGCTGGACCGGGAAGGCCGCGTGGCGCGGCGGCAACGCGCGGCTACGCCGCATGGCTCCTACGAAGAGGCCCTGCATGCTCTGTCCGCGACGATCCTGGCGGTCGAGCGCGATGCGGGCGAGCAGTGCACGGTGGGCGTCGGCATTCCCGGCGCGCTCTCGCCGCGTTCGGGCCTGGTGCAGAACGCCTACAACACGCCGCTCAATGGCCGGCCTCTCAAGAGCGACCTCGAGGCTGCGCTGGCACGCGGCGTACAGGTCGCCAACGACGCCAATTGCTTCGCCCTCTCGGAAGCGCTGGACGGCGCCGCGCGCGGCGCGCGGGTCGTGTTCGGCGCGATCCTCGGCACCGGCGCGGGCGGCGGCATCGCCGTGGACCGGCGCGTTCTCGAAGGCCGCAATGCGATCGGCGGCGAGTGGGGGCATAACCCGCTCCCCTGGATGACGCGCGAGGAGCATCCCGGGCCTGCGTGCTATTGCGGGCGCTCGGGCTGTATCGAGCAGTTCGTATCCGGGCCGGCGCTGGCGCGCGAGAAGACCGCGGTGGGCGAGAGCGCCGCGCTGGCGCGCTACCAGGACCGGCTGGCGCGCGCCCTCGCGCACGTCGTGAACCTGCTCGATCCCGACGTCATCGTGCTCGGCGGCGGAGTGTCCAATCTCGAGCAGCTGTACGCCGAGGTGCCGCCGCTGCTCGCGCGCTACGTGTACGCGCGCAGCTTTGATACTCCGCTGCTGCGGGCGGCGCACGGCGATGCGAGCGGCGTACGCGGCGCGGCGATGCTTTGGGATCAGACGTAGGCGCGGTTGGTGCCCGGGCTCACGCCAGGCCTTCGAACAGCTGGACCTGCACCGCCTCGCCGGCCTCGACCTTGCCGCGGCTGTGCTCGAGCACGATGAGGCAGTTCGCCTCCGACATCGAGCGCAGCACACCGGAGCCCTGCTGCCCGGTGGTGCGCACTTTCCACTCGGTGCCTTCGCGGAACAGGATGCCTCTTTGGTACTCCGTGCGTCCAGGTACTTTCCTGATAGGAACTGAAGAAACTGCTGTCAAAAGCGGTACGGCATAGTCATCGGTCCTTCCGGACAAGTGCAGCAGCGCGTCGCGCACAAGCGCGTAGAACGTCACCATCACCGCCACCGGGTTGCCCGGCAAGCCGAACAGAAACGAATGGCCTATTTTTCCGAACGCCATCGGCCGGCCCGGGCGCATGGCGATCTTCCAGAACAGCACCTCGCCGACCTTCGCCATCAGCTCCTTGGTGAAGTCGGCTTCGCCGACCGAGACGCCGCCGGTCGTGACGACGGCGTCGGCGGCGGCGGCGGACCGCGCAAACGCGATCTCGAGCTTTCCCGGATCGTCGCGCACTACTCCGAAATCAGTTAACTCTACGTTGAGGCGCGCGAGCATCCCGTGCAGGGTGTAGCGGTTGGAGTCGTAGACCTCGCCTTCCTTCAGCGCGGCGCCGACCGAGGCGAGCTCGTCGCCGGTCGAGAAGAACGCGACGCGCAGCCTGCGCCGAACGCGCACTTCGGCGAGGCCGAGCGAAGCGATGAGCCCGAGCTCAGCCGGCCGCAGCAGCTTTCCTGGCGCCAGCACCGGGACGCCGACCTTGAGGTCCTCCCCTGCCGAGCGCACGTTCTGCCCGGCGTTCTGCCCTTTCGGGATGAGGATCTTGCCGTCTTCGGCGCGCACCGCTTCCTGGATGACCACCGTGTCGGTGCCTGGCGGCATCACTGCGCCGGTCATCACGCGCACGCATTCCCCCGGGCCGACCTTGCCGCCGAACGGCCGGCCGGCGAGCGCGGTCCCGACTTCTGACAGGACCCTCTCCTCGCCCTTCAGGTCGGAAAAGCAGACCGCGTAGCCATCCATCGCCGAGTTGTCGTGCGCCGGGACGTTGATCCTGGGCACGATTTCTTCGGCCAGCACCCGGCCGAGCGCCTCGCGGACCTTGACGGTCTCGGTCTCGGCGATGGGGACGAGGCAGCTGCGGATCGCCTCGCGCGCCTTGTCTACGTGCAGCGCGCTCGGGTCGTAGCCGTCGAGGCAGCTTAGCGTCTCGGCGAGGCTGGTCATGCCTTGTTCAGCTCCTCGACGGTGTTGATGTTGCGAAAGGCGTCGGCCTCGTCGTCGAAGCTCACCTCGACCACCCGCAGCGAGGCATACCAGGCATCGATCTTTCTGCCGCCGCCGGCCAGGAACGCCGCCAGGTTCTCCAGCACTTTGGTCCTGACCAGCGCAAAGACAGGATGGGGCTGGCTGCCGGTTTTGGCCACCGCGAGATCCTTGTCGCCCAAGGCAGCCTTGAGCCGCTTCACTAGATCGTCCGGCAGGAATGGAGAGTCGCACGGCACGGTCGCCACCAGCGGATGCATCGCCGCCTTCAGCCCGGCGTGCAAGCCGGCAAGCGGCCCGGCGAAGCCGCCGATTTCATCCGTGATCACTCGATGGCCGAATCCACGGTATTGATCCACGTTTTGATTTGCATTGATCAGCACCTCGTCCACTTGGGGCGCGAAGCGCCCGATTACCCACTGCACCATCGGCTTGCCGTGGAGCAGTTGCAGGCCCTTGTCGACGCTGCCCATGCGGCGGCCCTGGCCGCCGGCGAGAACGATGCCGCTCACCTGGCTCATGAAAACGGATTTTACGAGTAAGCTTCACGCCATGAACAACAACCGCTTTCTCGTCCCGTTCCTCAACCTCGGCCACTTCCTCGATCACCTGGTGATGCTGGTGTTTCCGACGGTGGTGATCGCGCTCGCGCGCGACTGGGGCCGTCCCTACGCCGAGCTGCTGCCGCTCGCGCTCGGCGGCTTCATCGCCTTCGGCGCCTTTGCGCTGCCGGCGGGCTGGCTCGCCGATCACTGGAGCCGCTACCGGATGATGGCGCTGTTCTTCTTCGGCATCGGCGCGGCGCTCTTCCTCACCGGGTTCGCTCGCTCGCCCTGGCAGATCGGCGTCGGCCTCGCGCTCACCGGGATGTTCGCGGCGATCTATCACCCGGTCGGCATCGCCATGCTGGTCGCGGCGCCGGCGAAGCTGGGGAGCGCGCTCGGCTGGAACGGCCTGTGGGGCAACCTCGGCCTCGCCGCGGCGGCGATCGTCTCGGGCGCGCTGATGGACCTGTGGGGCTGGCGCGCCGCGTTCTTCGTGCCGGGCATCGCGTCGATCGCCGCCGGGGCCGCCTATCTCGCGCTGGTGCCCGACCCGGGACCGCTGCGGAAGAGATCGAGCTCGATCGGCCTGAACCTCGACCGGCGCACGATGGCGCGCATCTTCGTCATTCTTCTGGTCGCGACCAGCTGCGGCGGCGTGATCTTCAATTCCACCACCATCGCGATGCCCAAGCTGTTCGAGGAGCGCCTGCAGGCGCTCACCCACAGCAACCTCGGCATCGGCGCGCTGGTGGCGTTCGTCTACACCCTGGCGGCGTTCGCGCAGCTGGCGATGGGCTCGCTCATCGACCGCTTCGAGCTGCGGCGCCTGATGATCGGCATCGCGCTCGCCCAGATCCCGCTGCTCGCGCTGGCCGCCAACCTGCAGGGCTGGGCGATGCTCGCCGGGGCGCTCCTCATGATGCTGGCGGTGTTCGGGCAGATCCCGCTCAACGATGCGATCGTCGGCAGGTATTGCGCCGACGAGTACCGCGGGCGCGTCTTCGCCGTGCGCTATGTCGTGACGCTGAGCGTCGCCGCGGTCGCCGTGCCGATGATCGCGCTGCTTCACCGCACCGCGGGCGGCTTCAGGAACGTGTTCCTCGTGCTGGCGGCGCTCGCCGCCGGGATGCTGGTCGCGTCGTTTTTCTTTCCTTCCCGCAAAACGATCACCGCTGCAGCTCCTGCTTAAATCAGGGACAGACCACGTTTTTTTTCAAGACGAGCGGACGCATCAGATCAGCATCGAACAGCAGTTAACGCGCGCCAGCCCTACATCATCGCCTGCCACAAACTAGAGCATCGAAGATCCCAGGAAAACGTGGTCTGTCCCTGATTACGCGTTGATTACGCGATTTCGCTGGGCTGCGAGGCGGTCTTGACCAGGCGTTCCTTCCCGGTAAACGCGAGGTAGTGCTTGCCGCTCGCGCGGCCGAGCATGGTGATGCCGACCTGGCTTGCGATCGCGTGGCCCATCTGCGTGAGCCCGGAGCGCGACACCAGGAACGGGATGCGCATCTGCGCGCACTTGATCACCATCTCCGAGGTGAGCCGCCCGGTGGTGTAGAACAGCTTGTCGGAGCCGTCGATGCCGTCGAGCCACATGAAGCCGGCGATGGCGTCGACCGCGTTGTGCCGGCCGACGTCCTCGACGAACATCAGGATCTCGCCCGCGGCCGTGGCGAGCGCGCAGCCGTGCACCGCGCCGGCCTGCTTGTAGATGGTCTCGTGCCTGCGCACCTTCTCGAGCAGCACGAAAAGATCCGTGTCGGTGAGGGTAACGTCGTTTCTCAGCTTGACGCTTTCTATTTCCTCCATCAGGTCGCCGAACACCGTCCCCTGGCCGCAGCCGGTGGTGACCGTGCGCTTCTG
>VBBY01000057.1 GCA_005881595.1 Betaproteobacteria bacterium
TCTCGAGCGAGTACTGCGCGCGCAGGTCCTTGAGGCGCGCGTCGACCACCGACAGCTGGTAGAAATCGCCGTCGCCGGCGGAGCGCGCGAGCTGCAGCTGCTCGATCGCCGCCGGCAAGCTGCCCTGCAGAGCGTAGAACTCGGCCTGCGCCTGGTGCTGCAGCAGCCGCTTGCCGAGCGCGGCGTAGGTCTTCGACTGCAGCGCGTAGAGCCTGTAATCGCGCGGATGCAGCCGCAGCGGCTCGGCGAGCAGCGCGAGCGCCTCAGCGTTGCGCCCGGTGTCCTGCAGCGCGGCGGCATACGCGTAGAGCACCGGGTTCGAATACGGATAGCGCGCGCGGGCCTCGGCGAGCAGCGCCGCCGCGGCCGCCGGCTCGCCCAGCGCCTGCTTCACGCGCGCCGCGAGGGTTTCGATCATCGGGTCCGAGCCGCCCGCGGCGCGCAGGCGCCTGACCTCGGCATCCGCTTCGCGCGCGCGGCGCGCCCGCAGCAGGGCGCTCGCCAGGCCGTAGTGCGCCCCGGCCTCGCTCGCGTAGCGCTGCTCGCGGATCGAGCTCTCGAAATGCTCTACCGCATCGCGCGCCTCGCCCGCATCGGCGCGCAGCTTGGCGCGCACCAGCTGGAACTCCTGGCTGTCCAGGTGCTGTCGGTACGGCATGCCCGCCGCCCTGTTCTGCGCGTCGGCGATGCGCTCGGTGGTGACCGGGTGGGTACGCAGGTACCCCGGAATCGAGCCGTCGTCGCTGACGCGGGCCGAGCGCTGCATCTTCTCGAAAAACACCGCCATCGCGCGCGCGTCGAAGCCGGCGGCGTTGAGCGCCTGCAGGCCGACGCGATCGGCCTCGCGCTCGAAGTCGCGGGAATAGCTGAGCTGCGCCTGGACGGCCCCGGCCTGCGCCGCGGCGGCGGCGCCCGAGGCGAGGTCGGGCCGCGAGCGCCCGAACAGGATCGCGGCGGCGATCGCCGCCATCACCGGGATCTGCATCTGCTGCTGCTGGCCGATCATGCGCGCGATGTGCCGCTGGGTGACGTGCGAAATCTCGTGCGCCAGCACCGAGGCCAGCTCGGACTCGGTGTCCGCGGCGTTGATCAGCCCGGTGTGCACGCCGACGAACCCGCCCGGCAGCGCGAAAGCATTGATCGCGGGGTCGCGCAGCGCGAAGAACTCGAAGTCGTGCCGCGCCCCGGCGGTGACCTGCGTCAGCTGCGCGCCGAGGTTGCCGAGATACTCGGAGATCTCGGGATCGTCGATGTACGCGGGCTCCCGGAAGCGGATGTCGCGCACTATGCTCTCGCCGAGGCGCCGCTCCATCTGCGGCGACAGCACGCTGTCCCCGGCGCTGCCGAGGTCAGGCAGGTTCTGCGCAAACGCCCGCGGCGCGAGCGCGACGCATACGGCGATCAGCCACGCGGTAGCACGCATGTGTTTATGATAGCGCCCGGCATGGCCAGAAAATCGCACGCTCAGCTGACACATTTCGACGCCCGTGGTTCCGCGCACATGGTCGACGTCGGAGCCAAGCCGAGCACGCATCGCATCGCCGTCGCCTCGGGCCGTATCGCGATGAGCCCGGCGGCATTCCGCCTGGTCGCGGCGGGCAAGGCCAAGAAGGGCGACGTGCTGGGCGTGGCGCGCGTAGCGGCGATCCAGGCGGCCAAGCGCACCGCCGATCTGATTCCCCTCGCCCACCCCATTGCCATCACGCGGGTCGCCGTCGACTTCGAGCTGCAGGAGCGCACCTCTTGCGTGGTCGTGAGCGCGCGGGTCGAATGCCGCGGCAGGACCGGGGTCGAGATGGAGGCGCTCACCGCCGCGGCGGCGGGCCTGCTCACGATCTACGACATGGTGAAGGCCGTCGACCGCGGCATGACGCTGCACGAGCTGCGGCTAGAGGAGAAACGCGGCGGCAAATCGGGAGTATTCCGCCGTCGGGGGCGATAGAATACCTACTTCGAGGGAGATGCGGATAAACCCGATCCGAAGGAGCCTGGTGGCGGTCCTGGCGGCGGCTTGCCTGAAGCCGTTCGCGGCGCTCGCCGCGACCTGGAACAAGGACGGCTTCGGCGCAAAAACCGCAGCCGATGCGCTGAAAGCGCTGGGCGCGGGCAATCCCCTGCCGAGCAAGGACCTGCTGATCGAGGCGCCGCAGATCGCCGAGAACGGCGCCGTGGTGCCGATCGAGATCACGAGCAACGTCCCGGGCACCACCTCGATCGCGGTGCTGATCGACAAGAACCCGTTTCCGCTGGTCGCCAAGTTCGACTTCACCGCAGGCGCGCTGCCTTTCGTCAAGCTGAACGCGAAGATGGGCGAGACCTCCGACGTGCGCGTCATCGCCGAGGCCGGCGGCAAGCACTATGTCGCGACCCAGGAAATAAAAGTCACCGTCGGTGGCTGCGGCGGATAGCGAGGGAGGACGGCGATGGCGGCAGGACCGATGAAAATGCGCGCCACGCTCAACGGCGGCGTGACCGACGTGCGCGTGCTGATGACTCACCCGATGGAAACCGGGCAGCGCAAGGACCCCGACGGCAAGCTCGTGCCGCTGCATTTCATCCAGAACGTCACCGTGAAGCTGAACGGCCGAACGGTGGTGGAGAGCCAGATCAGCCAGGGCATCTCGCGCAATCCAGTGTTCACCTTCCGCTTGAAGGGCGGCGCCAAAGGCGACCGGATCGAGGTCAGCTGGATCGACAACCACGGCGAGACCAACCAGACCGAAACTGCCGTCGCGTGAGAAAGTTTCTTGGGTTTTGCGCGGTGGTCGGTGGAGGGTTCTGTGCGGCGGTCCTCGCACAGGACGCAAAAAAGGAGATCCAGCGCTACCAGCAGATGATCGCCGAGGGCAGCCCGGTGGAGCTGTTCGAGCTGCAAGGCGAGGAGCTGTGGAAAAAGCCGCAGGGCCCGAACAAGGTCTCGCTGGAGAAGTGCGACCTCGGCCTCGGCGCGGGCGTCGTCAAGGGCGCGTATGCAAGGCTGCCGCGCTACTTCAAGGATGCCGACCGGGTGATGGACCTGGAGACGCGGCTTCTGCACTGCATGGTCACGCTGCAGGGACGCAAGCGCGAGGAAACCGCCGCGCGGGTCTTCGGCAGCGCCGATCGCCCCTCGGAGATGGAATCGCTATCGGCCTACATCGCCGCGCAGTCGCGCGGCATGAAGATGGCGCCGGGGCTGTCGCATCCGAAGGAGAAGGAAGCCTACGCGATGGGAAGAGCGCTGTACTTCCATCGCGCCGGCGCGTGGGATTTCTCCTGCGCAAGCTGCCACGGCGAGGAAGGCAAGCGCATCCGCATGCAGGACCTGCCGGTGCTGTACAAGCCGGAGCATGCACGCCCAGTCGTTTCGACCTGGCCGGCGTATCGCGTCTCCACCAGCCAGATCGTCACGCTGCAGTGGCGCATGAACAACTGCTATCAGCAGATGCGCATGCCCGAACCTGACTTCGGCTCCGACACCACGGTGGCGCTCATCCTGTTCCTCACTGCGACCGGCAAAGACGCGCCCTACCGCGGCCCGGGGACCAAGCGGTGAAAGCCAGGGTTTTTTACAGTCTGGCCTTTATCGCGTCGGCGGCATTCGCCCAGGATGTCACCAAAGTGCTGCAACGCGACTTCCATGCCCGCGGCCAGGCGACCATGGACCGCGTGGTGCAGGACGGCGTGCAGCGCGTGTGCACGGAAAGCCGCGACAGGCCGCCCGCCGAGCTCGCCAAGTCGCTCGAGGCGGACCAGATGAAGACCATCGCCTATCCGAGCGGCAGCCTGATGGGCGACTGGAAGCGCGGCGAGAGCATCGCGCAAAACGGCCGCGGCCTGCAGTGGACCGACAAGCCGGGCGCCGCAGCCGGCGGCAGCTGCTACAACTGCCACCAGCTCTCCCCGCAGGAGGCGTCCTTCGGCACCCTCGGCCCGAGCCTGCGGCAATTCGGCAAGCTGCGCGGCAACGGCCAGGAGATCCAGCGTTACGTCTACGGCAAGATCTATAACGCCAAGGCGTACAACCTCTGCTCGCAGATGCCGCGTCTGGGGCTTTCCGGCACGCTGACCGAGGAGCAGATCAAGGATCTCGTCGCGCTGCTTCTCGACCCCGACTCGCCGGTGAACCGGTAGTTTTGCAGCGTCGCGACTTCCTCAGGCTCCTCGCCCTGGCCGCCGCGGCGGGCGCCGGCCTGCGGCCTGGAGCGGGCGAGGCGCAAGCCGCTGCCGAGCTCTACGACGTGCCGCCTTTCGGCAACGTTTCCTTCCTGCATCTCACGGATGTCCACGGGCAGCTGCTGCCGGTGTATTTCCGCGAGCCGAGCATGAATCTTGGGTCCGGACAGGCTCCCCATCTGGTAGGTGAACATTTCTTAAGGCAATACGACCTGAAGGCGGGAAGCTCGCTGGCGCACGCCTTCACCCACCTCGATTTCGAGAACGCGGCGCGGCGCTATGGCAAGGTCGGCGGCTTCGCTCATCTCGCGACGCTGGTGAAGCGCCTGCGCGCCTCGCGCCCGCTGGCCCTGCTGCTCGACGGCGGCGACAGCTGGCAGGGCTCGGCGACCTCGCTGTGGACGCGCGGCGCCGACATGATCGGCGCGCAGAAGCTGCTCGGCGTCGATTGCATGACCGCGCACTGGGAATTCACCTACGGCGCCGAGCGGGTGAGGCAGGCCGTCGAAAGCGAGCTCGCGCCGATCGAGTTCCTGGCGCAGAACGTGCGCACGCTCGATTTCGAGGAGCCGGTATTCAAGCCCTACACGCTGCGCAGCGTGAAGGGCGTGCCGGTCGCGGTCATCGGGCAGGCCTTCCCTTACACGCCGATCGCCAATCCGCGCCACCTGGTGCCGGACTGGACTTTCGGCATCCAGGAGCCGCGCCTGCAGAGGCTGATCGACGAGGTGCGCGCCAAGGGCGCGAAGGCGGTCGTCCTGCTGTCCCACAACGGCATGGACGTCGACCTCAAGCTCGCCTCCCGCGTGCGCGGGCTCGATGCCATTCTCGGCGGGCATACGCACGACGCGGTGCCGGCGCCGGTGCGCGTCGGCGGCACGCTCGTCACCAGCGCCGGCTGCTGCGGCAAGTTTCTTGCGGTGCTCGATCTGCAGGTCGGCGCGCTGGGAGTGACCGATTACCGCTATCGCTTGCTGCCGGTGTTTTCCAACCTTCTGCCCGCCGATGAGGAAATGCGGCGCTATATCGCCAGGGCGCGCGCGCCGTACGAAGGCAGGCTGCAGGAAAAACTGGCGGTCACCGAGGGCCTGCTCTACCGGCGCGGCAACTTCAACGGCAGCTTCGACCAGCTGCTGCTCGACGCGCTGCTCGCCGTGAAGGGCGCGCAGGTCGCGTTCTCGCCCGGTTTCCGCTGGGGCACCACGCTGCTTCCGGGCGATGCGATCACGTTCGAGCACCTGATGGACCAGACCGCCATCACCTACCCTCATACGACGCTCAGCGAGCTCACCGGCGGCGAGATCAAGGCGATCCTCGAGGACATCGCCGACAACCTGTTCAACGCGGACCCCTACCTGCAGCAGGGCGGCGACATGGTGCGCGTCGGCGGCATGAGCTACGCCATCGCGCCGCATGACAAGATCGGCGCACGCATCTCCGACATGCGCACCGGCGGTAGACCGATCGAAGCCGGCAGGCGTTACAAGGTGGCTGGCTGGGCGCCGGTCTCCGAAGAGGCGAGCGGCGAGCCGATCTGGGATCTCGCTCGCCGCTACCTGCGCAGCAGGAAGAATCTCCCGCCGCTCAAGGCCGGGCGTCCTCGCCTGATCGGCGTAAAGGGAAATCCGGGGATCGAGTAGTATCGATCCAATATCAACAAGACAAAGGGTGCCCCTTGCAGCGCCGCGCACACCTTGAGCTGTTTCTGATCAGCTTCCTGATCCTGTTCTTCGAACTGGCGGCGATCCGCTGGTTCGGAAGCACGGTGGTGTTTCTTACCTTCTTCACCAACATCGTGCTGCTCGCGTGCTTCCTCGGCATGAGCGTAGGACTGCTCGCTGCCCGCAGGCCGCAGAATTTCATGGTGGCGTCGTTGCCCCTGGCGATGATCGCGTTCGCCGCGGCAATCGCCACCTACGCGCTCTATTGGCAATGGGCGGACAAGGTCACGATCGGCCTCGGCAACCAGCGGCTGTCGCCGCAACTGATCTATTTCGGCACGGAATACCGGCCGGCTGACCCGACGCGCTGGGTCATCCCGATCTGGGTGGTGGGCGGTACGTTCTTCACGCTCATCGCGCTGGCTTTCGTGGGCCTGGGGCAAGTGATGGGACGGGCGTTTGATGCCATTCCAAACCGCGTCGTGGCGTACACGCTCGACGTCCTGGGCAGCCTGACCGGCATAGCTGCCTTCGCAGCGATGAGCTACTTCCAGTTGCCGCCGACCGTCTGGTTCCTTCCCATCTTGCTGCTGATGCTGCACTTCGCCGGGTGGCGCAGCCCGAATCAATTAGCGGCCGCCGCGACAACGCTGGTCCTCGTCGCCGTAGGAGCACACGGCCTCAACAAAAACGGTGAGGTGTCCTGGTCGCCTTATTACAAGGTTGTCTACACGCCTTCTACCCGGATGATCGACACGAACGACATCGGCCACCAGCAGATAGTCGAAATCGGGAAGGAGGGAACCGCATATCTCCTGCCGTATCTGCTCAACCGCGACGCCGGCGGCAGGCCGTTCGAGGACGTGATGATCATCGGCGCGGGCAGCGGCAACGACGTCTCGGCGGCGCTGCGCGCGGGCGTCAAGCACGTCGACGCGGTCGAGATCGACCCGCGGATCTACGAGATCGGCCGCCGCCTGCACCCCGACAAGCCCTATGCCGACGCCCGCGTCGCGATCCGCCTCGACGACGGCCGCAGCTTCGCGCGCACCACGCCCGGCAAGTACGACCTCGCGGTGTACGCGCTGGTCGACTCGCTGGTGCTGCACTCCGGCTATTCCAGCCTGCGGCTGGAGAACTTCCTCTTCACCCGCGAAGCCTTCGAGGACGTGAAGCGGACCCTGAAGCCCGATGGCGTCTTCGCCATGTACAACTTCTTCCGTCAGGGGTGGGTGGTAGGCAGGCTCGCGAAGATGGCCGAGGAGGTCTTCGGCGCGAAGCCGCTGGTCATCTCGCTACCGCACCGCCACCGCATCCGGCCGGAGGACGCCCAGTTCGACCACATCACGTTCCTGCTCGTTGGCACCGATTCCAGGCGCCTGGAGGCGATCAGGTCCAAGTTCGACAAGGGCGAGAGTTTCTGGATCAATTCGGCGCCACCCGAGAACGAGGCGATCGATGCCTTCCGCGTCGCCGCCCCGGCAGGGGAGTGGCACAAGATCTCGCCTGCGCAGGTCGATCTCGCCAGCGACGATCGAACGCCGAGCGACGACTGGCCGCAACTGTATTTGCGCAGCGCCGAGATTCCCTGGTCGCCCATCGGCCAGGGCATGGTCGCCGTGGCAGTGCTTTCGCTCGCCATCCTGCTCGCTTTCGCGCCGGTGCGGCGCGTGCGGCCCAACTGGCGGATGTTCTTCCTCGGCGCCGGGTTCATGCTGCTCGAAACCAAGGGCGTCGTCCACATGGCGCTGCTTTTCGGCAGCACCTGGGTCGTCAATTCGGTGGTGTTCTTCGCCATCCTCGTCATGATCCTGTGCGCCAACCTGTACGTGCTCAAGATCAAGCCGCAGAGCCTCGCGCTCTATTACGTTCTCCTGATCACCGCATTGCTGTCGAACGCGCTCGTGCCGATGGACGTCTTCCTGTCGCTTTCCACCGCCGCGCGGCTGCTTGCGTCTTGCCTCGTCGTCTTCATCCCCGTCTTCTTCGCGGGCGTGATCTTCGCCTGCGCCTTCAGGCAGAGTCGCCAGCCAGACGTAGATTTCGGTTGGAACGTGGCGGGTATCATTCTTGGGGGGCTGAGCGAGCAGCTGTCCCTCGTCCTCGGATTCAACTATCTGCTCCTGGTGGCGGCAGGTTACTATGGGCTGTCGCTCGTACTCCGCCCGCGCGCCGCGTGACGGCACCTAAGCGAGATTACCTTCCCCTGCCCGCGCGCTTTGCAGCGTTCGTGTTCGTCGGCGGGTTGTGCCTGGCGGTCAACAGCTTGGCGCTCTGGTTGCTGACCTCGGGGCTTGGGGTTCATTACCTTGTGTCGACGGTGATCGCGTTTACCTCGATCACCCCGCTCGGTTTCCTCCTCAACAAGGTGCTGACTTTCCGCACGCGGCGCGAATACGCCCGAATCGAATTGCCGCGCTATTTCAGCGCCATGGCCGCTAGCTTCGGCATGAACCTCGCGCTCATGTACCTGCTCGTGTCTGTGCTCGGCATGTGGTATTTGCCCGCGAGCGTCCTGGTGGCGGTGGTGCTCGTCATCGCCAATTTCCTCGCCAGCGATCGCTGGAGCTTCCGGGTGCAGCGGTGAGCGGGACGGCCGGGCCGCGCATCGCCGTGGTGCACGAATGGCTGCTCGATTTCGCCGGCAGCGAACGCGTGCTGCGCGACATTCTCGAAATCGTTCCGCAGGCTGACCTTTTCGCGTTGGTGGATCAGCCCGACGAGGAGCTCATGGCCGCAATTCCCCGCCGGGCCAAGGCGACGAGCTTTCTGCAGCGGCTGCCGCGCCCGCGACGTTGGCTGCGGTATTACGTGCCGCTCATGCCTCTGGCCGTCGAGCAGCTTGACGTTTCCGCCTACGACATCGTCGTATCGAGCAGCCACGCGGTCGCGAAAGGCGTCATCACCGGGCCGCGCCAGCTTCATCTGAGCTACGTGCATACGCCGATGCGCTATGCGTGGGATCTGCAGCACGAATACCTGCGCGCCGCGGGACTCGACCGCGGCCCAATGGGCTGGGGCGCGCGCCTCGCGCTGCATCGCCTGCGGCAGTGGGACGTGCGCAGCGCGAACGGCGTCGACGTGTTCCTCGCAAACTCGGCTCACGTCGCGCAGCGCATCCGGAAGGCATACCGGAGGGAGGCCGAGGTTCTCTACCCTCCTGTCGACGTCTCCGGCTTTCCGCTGCGGGACAAGAAGGAGGACTTCTACCTCACCGTATCGCGCCTTGAGGCGTACAAGAGGGTCGATTTGCTGGTCGAGGCATTTGCGCGCAGGCACGACCGCCGTCTGGTGATTATCGGCGACGGCCCCGAGCTGCGCCGCCTGCGGACCAAGGCGCCGCCGAACGTCGAGTTCCTGGGACGGCTGCCGACGGCCGGGGTGCGGGAGCACATGCAGCGGGCACGCGCCTTTCTTTTTGCCGGCATCGAGGATTTCGGCATCGTGATGGCCGAGGCGCAGGCCTGCGGCACGCCGGTGATCGCATTCGCCGTTGGCGGCGCCGCCGAGATCGTGCGAGCCGAGCCCTCGCCGCAACCGACCGGGGTGCTGTTTGCCGAGCAGAGCGCCGAGGCTCTACTCGACGCAGTGCGCCGCTTTGAACTCGATGCGGCTCGCTTCGCGCCGTTGAGCTGCCGCGAGAACGCCCTGCGCTTCGACCGAGCGCGTTTCAGGCGCCGATTCGAGGAGCTCCTGCGCTCGCACTGGGAACGCTTTACGTCGATTCAGGTGACTTGAATTGTCCGCCGCACTATCTCGGAACCGCTCATGGCGAACCAGCCGACCGACTCGCTGACCAGGTCGAACTCAAGCACATAGCTTCCCTCGGGCGGCGAGGGGATGCGCGTTTCGAGCTTGACGGTTTTTCCGGGCGCGATGGGCAGCCCGTCACCGGGAGTGAGAGCCTGCCGGAAATAGTCCACTGCCAGCATCTTGCCCGATGCATCCAGCAGGTGGCACCCGAGGCGTACCGCGCCGACTTTGGAGCTGGCCGGCAACCATGTCGCCCTGCCGCTATTCGTGACAATGACCTGAGCCACCAGCGGTGTGCCTGCCTGCACGGTGGCCGAAGCCAGCTTGACTTCGAGCGTTGCGGCAAGGCCAGCGCGGCTCCTGCTGTCGAGCGGCGGCGCTTCTCCGCCCTTCTGCAGGAAGAACACCCGTCGGTCTTGCATTTGAGCCCGCGTCATCTCGGCGAAGCGCTGGTTTGCCGCTCCGCCATCCAGGTAAGCGTCGAATTCCGGCAGGCTCATGAGCAACGGCCGGGGACTGAATACCGCCAGCTTCATCCGCACGAATCCCGCGCGTTCGGCGGAAGACCAGATTTCCGCGACGTGGATGTCATCCTCCAGAACCTTGAAGTTCCTCATCTCGAACTGCGACTGGGCGGACCGCGAGTGCCTGGGACCGGGCTCCGAGAAACCCGCGATGCCTCCGGGCTTGAGAACTCGGCTCATTTCGCGCAGGACCTCGTCCGCATTGAGCAAGTGATGGAAGGTGTCCAGACACAGGATCCGGTCCACGCTGGCATTGGCGAGAGCGATTCGACGTCCGTCGAAAACCAGGAAGCGAGGGCGCGGCCTGTCGCCGAACACCGGCTGGCGAGCGTACAGCGCCCGGCCGATTTTGAGCGCGGTCTGCGACACGTCGAGCGCGATCGCTTCCATGCCCAACTGAGTCAGCCAGTGCGATGCCCAGCACGAGCCTGCCCCGAAATCCAGCACCGTCATCCCCGGCAGGAGTTGCAGCCCCGTCAGCACGTGGGCGAAATTGTTCAGCAGGTCGGGCGTGTCCTCGATCTGGGACAGCGGCTTGGCCAGCAAGGAATCCCAGCTCGTGCTGGCTGCAAAATAATCCTCGGCGGTCTTGACGAGCGCCTCCACCGTCATCGTCCTCTTGAACTCCCTTACGTCGATGACATGGCCTTCCCCGGTAGACCGTGAGGCCTGCCCCGCGGACGTGGCGCTCTCAGCAGAGGGCTCCTCGAGCCTCAAGAGCGCGTCCACCAGCAGCTTCGCAGCGACGCCCGAAGCGACCACGGCGGTCGCGCCTTTGAAGAGTTCCCTTCGGGTGATGTTGTGATTTCCAAAAGGCCAGAGCCTTGCCATATCAACGTCTCCTAAAAGATCAATAGCACTTCGGCGTACAGCGCAGGCATCCCGACGTCCCCAGCTCATAGACGCTGAAAGTGCGGCAGCGCCAGGCTTCGTGGTAGCCCCGCTCGGGCAAACCTTCCAGCACGCGCGCCACCCCGGTCCTGCCAAGCGGCCAGTTCGTGCCCACGCTGAGATCGGTCACCACGCAGCCGACCGGTTCGCCCCCGGGCCGCTGCTCGAGGTGTTCGGGATAGCTGATCCAGGCGCGCGTGGCGAGATGCGGGACCAGCGCATCCGAGGCGGCCGTCGGAACCTCCTGGTTCAAGCACGGCAGCACCTCCGCCGCAAGCCGTCTTGCGTACGCCGACGGGTGGATGAGGCCGCTCGCACCGAAAGCGGCCACGGCCCAGAAAAGCATCCAGGCTCCCGCGTGCTTCCAGCCGAAGCGCTGCGCAAACGCCGCAAGCCCCAGAGGAAGCGCCCAGAAAAGCGCCGCGCCCGGCTCGATTCCGTAGTGGAACACGATGCGAACGCGCTGGTCGCCTTCGCTGAGAAACAGCATCAGGTAAGGCGGCAGCGCCGCCAGCGCCGCGCGCCAGGCAAAAAGCGGCAGGAAACCGAGCGGCCCGAGCGTCCAGAAAAGAAAATTCAGTCGCTCGCGATCGATGAGCTGCGACAAGAAATAAGCGGGCTGCGTAAAAGGCGCGAGCATCACGTCGCTGACTCCGCCGCCGAAGCGCTCGTAGAGCCCGAGGTATGCGTAGCCGCCGCCGAAGATTCGCGGCACGAGCTTGACGTCGAAAAAAAACAGCGCCACGCCGGCCGCCGCGAGCGCAACGCCCGGCCAGCGGCTGCGCCAGGAATTGGCGCTCGTCAACGCCCAGGCAATGCCAAGACCGACCGCCACGATGGCAGCCGATTCCTTGGCGCCGAGCGCCCCGATCAGGGCGAGCACGCCGAGCGCTTTCACCCAGCGCCGTTCTGAGGCGAAGGCCGCAAACGCCCACAAGAACAGCGGCAACATGAAAACTTCCGGATGAAAATCGAAGGCGTTCGCGTTTCTCAGCGGAAGATAGGGCCAGTAAAGCCAGGGCAGAGCGGCGCTCGCCCAGTGGCTGCGCCCGAAGTGCGCGCGCCCGAGGTAGAAAAGCGCGGGGCCGCCCGCGGCGAGCCCGAAAGCCTGCGCAGCGAGCAGGGTCTCCGGCCGCGGCAGCAGCCAGAAAAGCGGCGCCAGTACCCAGAACAGCGGCGACTGGTGGTCCGAGAAGAGGTTGATGCCGCCTTTCACCGAGGACACGTAGCCATCGCCGTGCGTCAGATTCCACATAGCGTTCGTAAAAATGCCCAGGTCATAGCCATGGCTCTCGAACGCCCGGTGGCGCAGCAAGGAAACCCAGAGAAACAGCGCGCCGACGATGGCGGCTGCGCTCCAGAGCGTGCGCGCCGGCGCACGCTCGAGCGCGTCGAGCCAGGCCCGGGCGAGCTTCACGCCCCGGCGGAAAAAAAAGCTCGCTTCCCAGGGCTCGCCCGACCAGCGCCATACCGCCGCGGCGACGAGGGCCACGACGGCAACCGCGCCAGTCCCATGCGTCAGTTTCCAGGTCGCGCTCGTAAAGAGATCAAACCCCTGGCTTTCAAGCGCCCAATGGCTCGAGAGCAAAACCGAAAGAAAGAGCGCTCCCAGCACTCCCGCAGCACTCCAAAGCAAGCGTGACCGGCGCCGCAGCGCAGCGGCGACGAGGGCCACGACGAGAAGCGGGAGTCCCAGATCGGACAGCTCGAGGGAATGCAAACCCGGTATCTCGAACCACACCGCATCCGCCAGCAAAGGGAAAAGTACGAGCATTCCAATCAGAATGTCGAGCAAGCGCATATGCGACGCGGCTGCTACCTAGTAAGCGCGCGCCAGCAGGCTGAAGGACGATGCGTAGCAGCGCATCAGCGGAACCTTCAGCGCCAGGCCGTCGAGCGCGCCAAGCGCCGGTACGAGCCAGCGCGGCGTCGCAGGCGCCAGCCAGGCGAGCGGACCGAGAAAGTAGTCGACATAGCCAATGACCGGGCGAGTGAATCCGGCCTGCCCGGCGAGCGCGGCGAGCAGATCCGGATCGAGCTCGCGCTCATCCGGGCTGTGGTAACGGTCGTACGTCGCGCGCACGCATCCCGCAAAGTGCCCTACCAGCCGACGGCGATTGGGGTCGGTGGAATAGAAAGCGCCTCCGGCGCGCAACGCCTGGCGCGCCGCGATCAGCGCACCGCTGATCTGGGCATCGCTCAGATGATGCAGGAACGCGAACGCCGCGACGACATCAAACCGGCCGAAGCCGTCGATGCGTGAGCTGCCGGCGTCGGACACCGCGAAGGAAAGATTGCGAAGGCCCGCCGCCTCCGATCGAGTCCGCGCCTGATCGATGGCGACCGGCGAGATGTCGAGGCCGACGATTTCCCCGACGTGTGGCGCAAGGCGCCGTTCGATCGAACCGTCCCCGCATCCCAGGCTCAGCATTCTGTGCTCTCTGCCAGTCCGGGTGGAACGCAGAAACTGGCGCGCGGCGCGATCATGGACGCGCTCGAAGAGCGCCGTTCCCTGGACCGCCGCCGCCTCGGCCTCGTAGTGACGGTCGTGGTAGTCGCGCTCGTTCATCGGCACTCGCGATGCAAGCGCTTCAGCGGCACGGCGCCGGAGCCCCTGCACCCTCGCGCTCCCAGTCGCTAAGCCGCCCAAGATCGAAATAAATCCCAGCCCGGTAGCGATGCAGGATCACACGCTCGGCGGAAGTCTCGAGCCGAGCATCGAGTCCCGGGTAGTTCCGCGACCATCCGCTGCCCAACGCCTCGGTAACGGCTGTCTGTCCACGAAACAACCCCGGACAGGCCCTTTCCATTCGATCGAATAGCGCCGAGACATGGCGTTCCATCTCGTTGTCGGCGGGCTTGCGGCTAGCCGCGCGAAGCGCGCAACTCACGACTGAAAGAGGGTCATGCGGCAGCTGGCCGCCCGCCAGCCAGTTTGCAGCTCGCGACAACGGGTCAGCGTCGTCGCGCTGCCACGGAATCGTGAAGCAGTCCCCGGCGTCCACGCGATAACCAATGCGCAGCAATGTTGCGTCGTAGGCTTTCAGTTGCTCTTCGCGCGGCTTGCCATCGACAAGCTCCAGACCTCGCCCGAGCGTCCGCACGCGGTCGCGATGCCGCTCCAGCAATGCCGCGAGTTTCGGCGAATCGCTCGGGATGCTGTGCTGGCCGCGAAAGTTCACGAAAGAAGAAGCCGGATGCACGAACGGTGCGATCACTGCCATGGGAAGCACTTCGACGGTGACGTACAGCGCCGGCTCGCGCAGGGCGCGCTCCGGCACGTCGTAAGGAAGCCAGCGCAGCGACCAAGGCTCGGCAATGAACCACCGCGGCGGCGAAGCCATGACAGACGCGCCAACCTGCACGACTAACAGCACGGCGAGCGCAGTGCGCGCTATGCCGGCAGGCAGCAGGCGCTCGGCGATGCGCGCGAGGGCTACGCCGGCGATGAGCAGCACGATCAGCCCATAGCGGGCGTTCGCCGAGCTGGCCAGCCACAGCACCAGGCTGGCGCCAAAAAAGGCGAACACGCGCCAGTCCGCGCCTCGCAACGCCCTCTCCCGCGGCGCGTTTCGCCTCGCTGCAACCAGGGGCAGGGCGACCGCGGCGGCGAGCAGCGCTGCAAACCGGATATCGGGCGCGAAATTCTCGGAGTACAGCCCGCGGTCTAGCGCGATCATGCGGAAGGGGAAACTGAGCACGGCGGTGAGCTCCGCCGGCGTGAAGCGCTCGCTGACCATGTTGACCGCCGGCGCGTACGGCGATTGGAACCAGCCGTTCATGAGCGGAAACACCGGGTTGCCGAACTCCCGCATCAGCAATGCGAGCCACGGGCCAGCCATCACGGCAAGCGCCACCGCCCCGCCTGCCATGTACGCCAGGCAGGCGCGCGCCCGCGCAACTCCTGACTGCCCCGGCATCGCGAGCGCCAAGGGGAGCGCCGCTAGCGCGTAGATCGCGTTGGAATACTTCAGCGCCGCAGCGGCGCCGAATAGCGCCCCGGCAGCGAGCGCGCGTCGCGCTGCCCTCGGACTTTCGTCCAGGAGGAGGAGCAGGCCGGCGAGCATCGGCGGCACGAGCAGCGGATCGAGAAAGGAGCTGCCCACCGTCTCCCAGTACACCGCGGTGCTGGCTCCCAGCGCGGTCGCGAGGATCGACAGAATGGCTCGATCGCGCCCGGGCAGGTGGGCAAACAGCCTCCAGGCGAGGAGGTAAAGCAGCCCGATGCTCAAGCTGTGAGCGACGGCGAGCACAATCGATACCGCGACGCTGTGCCAGCCGGACGAAACCATCAGGTAGAACGGCACGTAGCCGATCGGGTTGAGATAGCTCTGCGCGCTCGCGGCGAAGAAATCCTGCCCGAGCCGGCCGGCAAGCAGCTCGAAAGGAAGATAGTAGTGGTAGTTGAGCAGATCCCAGTTGACGTCCTTGCCTGCATACACCGTCCACGCCGCGCAGACTGCGGCGGGCAGGCAAAAAACCGGGAGCAGCGCCGCGCGTCCCACCGTCCTCCCGCGCTAGCGTAGTTTGGGTTCGAGGCGCTTCACGCGGTCCTGCAGATCTGCCAATGCCCTTTCGTCGCCCGTCTTGCGGTAGAGATCCTCGAGTGCCTTGATCGCCGCATTATCCGGCGCCGGCGCCACGGACAGGGCCGTTTCGAAGTCCTGGATCGCGCCGGAAGTGTCGTTCATATCGGCGCGAACTGTCCCGCGCACTAAGAAAAAGAGCGATAGCTGCCCCTTGCTCGCGTCGGAAGGCATCAAGTCCCTTGCCCTGTCCAGTACGTCCGCGACGGCGCCGACGGAGTAGCCCTCCTTGTTCAGGATCATACCTTCCGCGATCCCAAGTGCGCCGTAGAAGTCCTTCGCGAGGAGTTCGAGATGGCGGCGGCTGCGCTCATCAGGCGGTCGCGCGCGCGGCAAGGATTGGGCGAGGAGCGTCGCGTAGCGGCGCCGCAGCTCACCCTGGAAACCGGCAACCCAGGCATTGGGCTCGTCGACCCGCGCGACGGATTCCTCGAAGAACCGTATCGCCTCCTCCGGAATGTCGACCGTCACTTTCTGCCGATCTTCCGATGACTTGTCTACCTCGATGTAAATCCATCGATCCCGTTTCGCATAACCCGAGAAGGCATCGAGCGTAGAAACCACCGGGCCGGTCTGCTGCTTGACCATATCGCTGATGATTCGCTGTCCGGTCTTTTCATTGGTCCTCAGCGGATGAAACAAGCGATTGCCCAGCACCAGGCCTTTCGCGTTGTAAAGGGTGATGTCCGGTCGCCAGTTTTCGATCATCTGGAAGTAAGCCATGGGTGCGAGGTCGGCGTCCCCTTGCGCGAAGACCACGGCGTCCTTGGGCAGTGTCCGCAGAATGGTCTGCGCATAGCGCGCAGCCCAGTCACTGGAGGAGAGCAAATTGGATCGAGCGCCGACCGCGAGAATCAACGCGAGCAACGCCGCGCCTCCCGCCAGGGCGTGCGTGCGACGCAGCGCGTATCGATCCGCGAGCCAGGCGAAGCCCAGTCCCATCCAGAGCGCGCCGACGGCGTAGGCGGGCAGGGGATAGACGTGGAAAACATGCTTCATCATCGCGCTGTAATCGAAGCCCAGCAGCAGCAGCAGCCCCGCAGAGGGCATGAGGAATGCCACCGTGAGAAAGGCCGCCACCCGGCGCCCGAGGAAGCGCCACTGGACCGCAAATCCCGCTGCGGCAGCGAGCGTGCCGGCAAATGCAAACTGCACCAGCAGCTGGCCTCCGAGGAACTCGAAGAACTTGATGCGGTCGAGCCAGTTGGCCGACAGCGACTGGTCTATTTCCGCGTATCCCTTCCGCGCCACGAAATACCATATTTCGGGAATCGACTCGAGCGGGCCGTCGAAGCTGATGGGAATGGCCATCCAGGAGCGCATCACCATCCACACGTAGGGCAGCAAGCCGAGGACCATCAGCCACGACAACAATCCGAAGCGCCGCAGCAGCTCGTCCCGAACCGGCCAGAGGAGCACTGCAAAGGCCGGCGCCACCAGCAGCATCAGGGGCCAGTGATTGCTCAGGCTGAGGCCAAAAATCAACGCCATCCACGAAAGAAGGCGTACCTGCTCCGCGGGCGCAGGCGGCGGCGCAAGGGGCGGAGCGACGCGCAGACCGAGAAATACCAGCACCAGAAGGAAGAAGCTGTTGAGGGTATAGACCTCGGCGATGATCGACTGCGACCAGAACACCGGCGACAGGCCGAGGCCGAATGCCACCACATAGGCCGGCAGGCGCCCGGGGATCAGGGCGCGCGCGCATAACCAGGCGGCAGCGCCCGAGAGCGCGCCGAAAAGCGCGCCCGCCAGGTGGACACGGTAAGCGACGGATCCAAATGGCAGATGGGTGAAGAGGTGGCCGATCAGGGTGAAGAGCGGATAGCCGGGCGGATGCTCGACGCCCAGGAAATAGCTCGACAAAATGAACAGCCCGTCGTCTTCCAGGGCCACCGTGCGCGGAGCGGTGAGCGCGTAAAGCGTGAACAGCAGCGCGGCGCTGATGCTCGCCTGGATCCAGTCGGCCCTTGCCGGCCTGAAGCGCTCGGGTGCCAGCAGCATCAGCGCTTCGCGGCGCTCGAGCCGCCCCAGGTAAACGACGCCGTGGTGAAGAAATTCCAGAGTGCGGCGACCAGCGCGCCGGCAAGCCCCGCAGCCCAATAAGGCAGCGACTTGAAGAACAGCCACTCGGCAATGGCGATGTTGATGAAGGCACCGATGCCGCATGCCGCGTAGAAGCTGAGCAGGCCGCGCCAGATCCTAGCCCCCCGCAGCCGCTGATCGCCATAGGTAAAGGCGTTGTTGAGGAAAAAATTGCTCGTCATCGCCGCCCACGTCGCGACCGACTGGCTGAAAAGAAAATTCCCCGAGACGGTGAAAAGCAGCGACAGCGCAGCGAGCTGGACGCCGACGCCGGTGACGCCTACCGCCGCGAAAAGGAAGAACCGCGCCGGCAACAGGCGGCCGGTAAGATGGTACAGGAGGAGCATGAAAAACTCGGCGATCACCCGCGCCCCGAGCTTGCTTTCGCCGCGCTCGCGGCTGCGCATGCGATACGGCAGCTCGACGATGCGGACCTGGCCGCGCGCCGCGGCCACCAGATCGAGCAGGATCTTGAAGCCGCGGCCGTACAACCTGCGCACGACCCGTTCGAGGAATCCGCGCCGCACCACGAAAAAGCCGCTCATCGGGTCGGTAAGACCCCTGCAGATGACCCTGCTCAGCGCGCTGGCCGCCCGGCTGGCGCGCACGCGTTCGGCAGCCAGCGCGCCCGTGCTGCCGCCCTCCATGTACCGGCTGGCGACCACGATATCGGCGCTGTCGCGCTTCGCCGCCTCGAGCAGCTTCGGCACCAGCGTCTCGTCGTGCTGCAGGTCGGCGTCGATCACCGCGAGATACGGCGCGGAGCTGGCAAGCATTCCCTCGATGCACGCCGAGGCGAGCCCGCGCCTGCCGATGCGGTGGATGCAGCGCACGCGGCGGTCCTGCTGGGCGCGCTCGCGCACCAGGTCCTCCGAGCCGTCGAAGGCGTCGTCGACCACGATGATCGTCTCCCAGTCCAGCCCTTCGAGCGCCTGGTCCAGCGCGCGCAGCAGCGCCGGGATGTTGTCGCGCTCGCGAAATGCCGGAACAACGACCGAAAGTTCAGGCATTCGGTGAGCCGCTCTTCCAGGTCAGCAAGCTGAGCAGGAACGAGGCAAGCATGATCTCCATGCCGCCGATCATCAGCGCCGCTGCAGGAATCGTGTCGCGCATGACTACCCGCGGATCCAATGCGCCGAAGCCCGCTTCGCGCCATTGCCAGAACGCCGCAGCGCTCCACAGCAGCCCGGTCACGGTTACCAGGAGACCCAGCAGCAAGCCCCGCTCGAGCGTAAGCGTCGCAAGCAGCCTGTCGAGGCCCGGCCGACGCGGCAACAGGCCGGAATTCTGCGCAGAGACGCGGGCGAACAGCGCGAACAGGCATAGCTGCATGCCGAGCAATGCGCCGGCGGAGGCGTACAGCATGCTGTGAATGTCGAGTCCTGCGCCGAGAAAATGCAGCGGCGCGAAATATAGCGCCGTCGTCAGCGCCATGCCGAGCGCCAGCAAGGCGAGCCCCGGATACAGGAACAGCCAGCGGGGGCTGAAGAGCAGCAGGAAGCGCA
>VBBY01000189.1 GCA_005881595.1 Betaproteobacteria bacterium
CGTGAGAGCGACTGCTCGAGCACCTCGTCCTGGCGGAAGCCCAGGAGCTGGGAGACGGCATCGTTGGCCTGCAGGATCTTGCCCTCGAGGTCGGAAACGAAGACCGGGTCGGGCGCATTCTTGATCAAGCTCTCCGCGTATGCCCGAGCCTTGTCGAGCTCGCGCATGTCGCGCAGGATGCCGATGGCCCCGATCACCTTGCCGTCGGGGTCGCGGAGGGCCGAGGCGTTGAGGGTGGTGGGAATGACCTGTCCGCTCGCGCTCCGGGGGTTGAGCCGGGCGTTGCGGGTGACGCCGCGCGCGACCACTTCCCGCAGCGCCGCCGTGAACTCCTGGGTCTCAGCGGGGCTGATGAAGCGCGAGAGCGACTGCTCGAGCACCTCGTCCTGGCGGAAGCCCAGGAGCTGGGAGACCGCGTCGTTGGCCTGCAGGATCTTGCCCTCGAGGTCGGAGACGAACACCGGGTCGGGCGCATTCTCGATCAAGCTCTCGGCGTAGGCGCGGGCCTTGTCGAGCTCCCGCATGTCGCGCAGGATGCCGATGGCGCCCGCATGACACCCCGCTCGACCACTTCGCGCAGCGCCGCGGTGAATTCCCGCGTTTCCTCCGGGCTGATGAAGCGTGAGAGCGACTGCTCGAGGACCTCATCCTGCCGGAAGCCGAGGAGCTGGGAGACGGCGTCGTTGGCCTGGAGGATCTTGCCCTCGAGGTCGGAGACGAAGACCGGATCCGGGGCGTTGGCGATGATGATGTCGGCATCGAGCGACCCGCGCCATTTGGCGCCCCGGCCGTCACCCTTGACCACGTCCGGGTGCGTCACGACTTCAGGCCGTCTAGCCATTTCGGACCCCCCCTCAGGGAACAGATAGGCATTGTCTGCCTTTTTCCCTTATCGCGCATGCCGCATCAATGCCTGCGCGTACGCCGGCGCCGTCGGCTCGTGCATGAAATATACGTAGATCTCGCGCCACGCCGTCGCCGCAAGCCTGCCTGCCCACTGCTCGAGATCGGCGTCCGAGTAGGTTTCGAGCCGAAGCCGGACGTAGCCCCATGGAGCCGTCTGCACCAGGGGCGGCGGGGCGTTGTCTTCGCGCTCCGAGAGGCACAGCGCCGCGCCGGCCGCCTTGAGCGCGTCGTAGACATCGTCGCCAAACCAGCTGTCGTTGCGAAACTCGAATGCGGCGCCATGTCCGTCGGGAAGCAACTGGAGAAACTCGGTCAGGCGTGGCAGGTCCTTCTTTAAGAACGGCGGCAGCTGGAAAAGCACCGGGCCGCGCTTGGCACCGAGCGCCGCAAGGTTCTTGTAGAGAAAACTCACCGAATCGGCTGCCGCTTCCGGTTTGAGCCGCGCCATATGGGTGATGCGGCGCGAAGCCTTGATCGCGAAGCGGAAGCTCCCCGGCGTCGACGCCGCCCAGCTCTCGAGCACGTTCGCCTTGGGCATTCGGTAGAAGCTGTTATTGATCTCGACGCTCGGCAGGCGCTCGCCGTACCAGGCGAGCATGGCATCCGGTTTGATGTCCGCCGGATAGAAATTTCCCTTCCACTCCTTGAAGGAATAGCCGCTCGCACCGGCAAACAGTTTCATAGAATTGGGCATGGCGAAAGGCAAGCTTAGCGAATACTCCGCCAAGCGCAAATTCGAAGCTACACCGGAGCCGGGACCAGTGCCAGTCGAGGGGCGGCGCGGGCCGCTCATGTTCGTCATTCAGCAGCATTCTGCTACCCGCCTGCACTACGACCTGCGCCTGGAGTGTGACGGAGTACTGATGTCATGGGCAGTGCCGAAGGGGCCTTCGCTCGACCCTGCGGAGAAGCGCCTCGCGGTCCGAACCGAAAACCACCCGTTCGACTATGGCTCGTTCGAAGGCGTGATTCCCCCGGGGCAGTACGGCGCAGGCGAGGTCATCGTCTGGGATTGCGGCGTCTATTCGCCAGACGAGGACCAGGAATACTGGTTTCACGACCGGGAAGAGGCCGAGCAGCGCGTCCGCGACGGAATGGAGAAGGGAAAGCTCGGCATCCTGCTGCGCGGCGAGAAGGTCAAGGGATCCTTCGCGCTGGTGCGCACCAAGGACGCCAAGAACTGGCTCCTGATCAAGCATAAGGACCGCTTCGCGGCCAAGGCGGACCTCACCGCGCAGAACCGATCGGTGCTCTCCGGCGTAACGGTCGAGGAGCTGACCTCGGTCCCGGTGCAGCGCCTGCCGGCGGCGTTGCTGACGGCTTCCGGCGACAAGCGGCCTTTCCCCGACAAGCTCTCGCCAATGCACGCGGAGCTGGGCGACAAGGTTTTCAACAGCGCCGACTGGATGTGGGAGCCGAAGCTCGACGGCTACCGCGCGCTCGCCTTGATCGGCGAGCACGGCGTCAAGCTCCGCTCGCGGCGCGGGCTGGAGCTGGGCGGGGACTTCCCGCGACTGGCCGACGAGCTCGGCAGCCAGCTGATAGAAAGCATGGTGCTCGACGGCGAGATTGTGGCGTTCGATGCGAGCGGCAAGCCCTCCTTCGGCGCCATGCAGAACCGCGGCAGCACCACCGAGCGCGCGGTGTTCTACTGCTTCGATCTCCTTTATTTCGCCGGAGTCGACCTGCGCGGGGCACGCTACACCGACCGCCGCCGTTATCTGGCGCAATGCCTGCTGCCTTCGCCCCGGGTACAGCTTGTGCATGCCGTGGAAGACGGCGTGGCGCTGCACGAGGCCGCGATGGCAGCCGGGCTGGAAGGAGTCGTGGGCAAACGCAAGAACAGCACCTATGAGGCAGGCAAGCGCTCCACCGCGTGGCTCAAGGTCAAGGCCACGAACAGCGCGGACTTCGTAATCGGCGGGTACACGAAGGGCAAGGGTGCGCGCGCGCCGCTCGGCGCGCTGCTCCTCGGATATTGGCAGGGAAACAAGCTGCGGTACGCCTCGCACGTCGGCTCGGGCTTCGACGACCGGTCGATCAAGCGGACGAAGGCGTTGCTCGAGCCGCTGCAGCGCAAGACCAATCCTTTCGCCGAGGAGCCGGAGTTGAACGCGCCGACGAGCTGGGTCGAGCCCAAGCTGGTGGCTGAAGTGCAGTTCCAGGGCTGGACCGACGACCATCATTTGCGCGCGCCTGTGTTTCTGCGCTTGCGGGACGACATCGACGCGAAGGAAGTGCGGCACAAGGTAGAAAAGGAAAAACCATCCCGGTCGTTAAGCGAGGTCGAACAGATCCTCGATCAGCTGAAGACCGACAGGGCGGCGCTTACGCTTGCCGTTGGCGCACACCAGGTCCGGCTCACGCACCTCGACCGGGTGTACTGGCCGGCCGACCCGGCGCTCAAGCAGCCGGCGCTGACCAAGCGCGACCTGCTGCGATATTTCGCGCAGGTGTCGCCCTTCATCCTGCCGCATCTGGCCGATCGTCCGCTCACCATGATCCGCATGCCCGACGGGATCCACGGGCAGCGTTTTTTTCAGAAGCACTGGGAGCAGGAGCGGCCCGACTTCGTCCAGACGATCACCGTTTTTTCGGCGCACAAGGACGAGCAGCACGCCTATCTGCTGTGCAACAACCTGCCGACGCTCCTGTGGCTCGCGCAATCCGGGACGCTCGAGTTCCATGTCTGGCATTCGCGCGCCAAGCCCGGCCCGGACACCGTCGGCAAGGGCACCGATTACGCGAGGTCGCTGGCCGCGCTGGAAAGCTCGGTGCTGAACTATCCCGACTACGTCGTTTTCGATATCGATCCTTATATCTACTCCGGCAAGGAAGCCCCGGGTGCCGAGCCGGAGCTGAACACCGTCGCCTTCGAGAAGGCCAAGGAAGTGGCGTTCTGGCTGCGCGAGCTGCTGCAGGGCATGTCGCTCGAGCCCATCGTCAAGACCTCCGGCAAGACCGGCCTGCATGTCTTCGTGCCGATCCGCCGCACGCTCGACTTCGACGCGGCGCGGCAGGTCAGCGAGATCGTCGGGCGGCACCTGATGCGCCGGCACCCGAAGGACATCACCCTGGAGTGGAGCGTGCCCAAGCGGACGGGAAAGATCTTCATGGACTACAACATGAACGTGCGCGGCAAGACCCTCAATGTCGCCTACTCGCCGCGAGGTGCCCCCGGCGCACCGGTATCGATGCCGCTCACCTGGGAGGAACTCGCGAATGCCCACCCCCTTGATTTCAGGCTTGCGAACGCGGCCGAGCGCCTTGCTCGCACGGGCGATCGATGGGGTGACGTGCTTAAGCGCAAGCAGAGCCTGGAGAAGGTCCTTGAACGCGCCAAGCCATAATGGAGTATGCTTTGAACCCTTCGCTCGAAGTATTCTGCTTAAGCGATTGATTCAATGAGGTGAGGCATGGCTGCACGATCGATTGCGTCGTTGACGATCTCCTTCGGCATGGTGTCCATCCCAGTGAAGCTCTATTCGGCCACCGAGGCGAGTAAGGCGATCTCGTTCAACCTTCTGCACAAGGCATGCGGATCGCGCCTCAAGCAGCAATACCTCTGCGTGAAGGAAGAAGTGGTCGTGCCTCGCGAAGACATGGTCAAGGGCTATGAATTCGCGAAGGACCAGTACGTGATGTTCTCGCCCGAGGAGCTGAAGGCGATGGAGGAGGTCGGCACGCACAGCGCCGAGATCACGCAGTTTGTGCCCCTCAAGACGGTCGACCCGGTGTATTTCGACAAGGCCTACTACCTCGGTCCGGACAAGGGCGGCGCCAAGCCCTATGCGCTGCTCGCTCGCGCGCTGCGCGAGTCGGGACGCTGCGCGCTCGGCCGCTGGGCCGCCCGCGGCAAGCAATACATCGTGATGATCCGCCCGGTCGAGGACCTGGTTGAGGGACTGGTGATGCAGCAGCTTCTCTATGCCGGCGAGGTGCGTTCCTTCCGCGACATCGACATTCCCAAGATGGACGTCAAGCCGGCCGAGCTGAAGCTCGCGCAGCAGCTGATCGAGCAGCAGTCGAGCGAGAAGTTCGATCCCGCCGCGTACAAGGACGAGGTGCGCGAGCGCATCGAGGCCGCGGTGCAGAAGAAAGTCGAGGGCCAGGAGATCACCATGGCCGAAGCGCCCGAGACCGGCGCCCAGGTCATCGATCTCATGGAAGCGCTGCGCGCCAGCCTCGAGAAGAAGCCGAAAGCCGAAACGCGCAAGCCGCCCAAGCGCGCCGAGCAAGCCGAGCCCGCGACACGCAAGGCCGCCAAGAAATAGTGCATCAGTATGGGGTGCGCGAGGTCGAGAAGCTCCTGCAGCTTCCGCGCAGCACGATTCGCGCGTTGATCGAGGCAGGGTTCGTATCGCCCGCGCGCGGGCCGCGCAAGGCGTGGCGGTTTTCATTCCAGGATCTGATTGTCCTGCGCACCGCTCAGGCGCTCGCCGCCGCCAAGGTGCCGCCCAAGCGGATCACCAGGTCCGTGAAGGAACTTCGGCGCCATCTCCCACAGTCCATGCCGCTGTCCGGGCTGAGCATCTGTGCCGTGGCCGACCGCGTAGTCGTCAAGGAAGGCCACAGCCGCTGGCAGGCGGAATCCGGGCAGTACCTGCTGGCGTTCGAAGGCGATCCTGCCGACGGCTCCTTGAGCGTGATCGAAAGCAAGCTCGCGGAGCCTGCGCCAAGCGCGGCGGACTGGTTCGACCGGGGCGTCGCCCTGGAGAGCAAGGACGCCGAAGCTGCACTGCAAGCGTACGAGCACGCTATCGCCGCCGACCCGACGCTCCTCGACGCTCATCTCAACCTGGGATCGCTTCTGCACGAAGCGGGGCGTTTCGCGAAAGCCGAGCGTGTCTACCGCGATGCCATGGCGGCCTGCGGCAACGACGCCGTGCTGCTGTACAACCTCGGCGTGCTTCTCGACGACATGGATCGCAAGCCCGAGGCGCTGCAAGCGTACGAAGCCGCGCTGCGCGGCAATGCCGCCCTCGCGGACTGCCACTACAACCTGGCGCTGCTATGCCAGGAGCTCAAGAAGCCGAAGGACGCCATCCGGCACATGGCGCAGTATCGCAGGCTGACCGGCAGGCACTAAGGGCCTGCGCGCCGGATGACCACTTCCTGATAGAGCTGGGTCCATTTATCCATCTGGTCCAGCACCTGGACCGGATCGACCAGCTTGAAGCGGATGTCCTTCAATGGA
>VBBY01000190.1 GCA_005881595.1 Betaproteobacteria bacterium
CCTGATGCTGTGCTTCGAGCACGCAGGCCGCGAGATCCGGATTGCGCACGTCACGCTGCACGCGAGCGTGCGGCGCTGCCTGGCGATGATCACCGGGGAGCGGGTGCTGAAAACCCTCCGCGCCGTCGATCTCGCTCTGAAAAAACTGGGGTGCGAAAAGCCGCAAATCGCCGTCAGCGGGGTCAACCCGCACGCGTTCGGAGACGAGGAAGAAAGGCTGATCATTCCCGCGCTGGAAGCCGCGCGGCGCGACGGAATGCGCGTCGACGGCCCGATCGGCGCCGACACCCTGCTCCAGCGCGCGGACTATGACGCGTACGTCGTCATGCTGCACGACCAGGGGCATGTAGCGGCGAAGCTGCTCGCGCCCAATCGCGCCGCCGCGCTGACCATCGGCACGCCGGTGCTGTTCTCCTCGGTCGGCCACGGCGCCGCGCTCGACATCGCAGGCCAGGGGCGCGCGAACCCGCGCGCGATGGTGGAAGCGATTACCCGTCTCGTGGGCCGCCGATGAAAGGCCCTGGCCTGTCGTTCCGGCACGACGCCTTGTTCGACGCAGATTTTCGCTGGCAACGTCAAGCCGGTGCCGCGATAATCTAGCGACAGATGGATGACCGCGGCTACATCGCCCAGGCGCTTTTCGATCGCTTGCGCGGCGGGGAGGTCGAGTTCCGCGTGCTTGGCGATACGCGCGGCTATCCCGACACCGCCGGCGACGAGATCGATCTCGCAGTGCACCCGGACGCCCTGCGCTCGATGCCCAGGGCGGTGGCGCGCTTCTGCCACGAATTCGACCTGCAGCTGGTGCAGCTGCTGCGCGAGGCGCACGGCTGGCATTTCGTGCTGGCGTGGAGCGACGACGTGGGCCGGCCGCACTTTCTCGTCGCGCGCGTGTTCAGCGATTTCTACGTCGGCGCGAGAAGGCTGCTGCGCTCCGACGAGCTGCTGCGCGCCTCGCCCGACGTGCGCTTCATCCACGGCCTGGCCACCACGGTGGAAAGCGGGGACCTCGCCGCCGAGCGCATCGCCTGGCTCTCCGAGCTCTGGCACGAGTATCCGCGCGCGGCCATGGAGCGCATCGCGCAGCTGTG
Organism: Betaproteobacteria bacterium; assembly: GCA_005881595.1. GTDB lineage: Bacteria > Pseudomonadota > Gammaproteobacteria > Burkholderiales > SG8-39 > SCGC-AG-212-J23. The sequence continues at coordinate 1,092 of VBBY01000190.1, forward strand.
GCGCAAGCGCGCGGAAATCCGCATCATCGCCCACGCCGCGAAGCACGGCGATTGGACGCGCGTGCGCAGCGAGCTGCCGCGGCTGCGCCGCGCCCTGCGTCGCGGCGTGCGGCCGCGGCTCGACGCCGTGCTCACGCGCCTCGGCATCCTCGCCGGGCGCGTCGTGCAGCCGCCCGAGGCGCTGATCGCGTTCATCGGCCCCGAGCCCGAGCGTCGCTCGACGCTCATGCGCCAGGTGGCGCGCGAGCTCGCGCCGGCGTTTCCGACCGGGCTCGCCACCGTCGAGCACGGCTTCCACGAGCAGCACGACGGCGTCGATCTGCGCGTGGTGCTCGAGGCGCCCGAGGGATTCATCCGGGACCACGAGGACGTGGTCGAGGTCGACGCCTCGCAGACCCTGACGGTGCAGGTGAGCGGGGCGGAACGCCAGATCCTGCGCTGGCTCGAATGCCGCGTCGAGCAGCGCTATCCCGCCGCCGTGGTCGGCGACAATCCGCTCGCCGCGCGGCTGCTGCAGTTCGCCTGCCGCCACCGCGTCCCGCTGCTGCGCGATCTCATCGAAACCGTCCTGAACTGCGGCATCGAGTGCCGCATCCGCTCGCCGATCCTGATGCCGCATCCCTACGGCATCGTCATCGACAGGAATGCGGTCCTCGGCAACCGCGTCACGCTGATGCACCAGGTCACGATCGGCACCAAGCACCCGCACGATGCGCACTCGCCGGTGATCGAGGACAACGTGTTCATCGGCCCCGGGGCGAAAATTCTGGGCGCGGTGCGCGTCGGCCGCGGCGCGACCGTCGGCGCCAACGCCGTGGTGACGCGCGACGTCCCTTCCCACTGCACGGTGGTCGGCATAAACCGCGTTCTCGGCAGCCAGGGCGGCGAGGAACAGCGGCAGGTCGAACGCGAGAGCGTCGTGAACATCTGATGGAGACATTCGCCGATGCGTGACTCGACCCGGCTGCCTTACCCGCGGTCATTCCTTGGACTGCTGCTCACCGGCTTCACGCTGGTGATGCTGCCTCTGGTGGGCTCGCTCGCGTATTCGGCGTGGAATACCGAGCACCTCGCCGGGCAGAGCCGCACCGCGGTGTTCAACGCCTCGCAGGCGGCGCGCGTCAGCCGCTCGCTCGTCGACCGCATCGGCTCGGTCGAGCGCCTCGCGCAGCAGATCGCGCTGCTCGACGACCCGGAGCTCGGCGCCGACTACGCGCGCGTGCACCACAGCTTCAGGCAGCTCGCCGACGAGATCGCGCAGCTGCCGCTCGACGCGACGCAGTCCGCCGCGCTCGCCAGCACGGTCGCGCAGGAACAGAGCCTTTACGGCCGTCTCACCGAGTCGCCGCGGGCGCAGCTCGCCGCGGGCGAGATCACCGGGCATGTCGACCGGCTGAGCGACAGCGCGCGCGAAGTGCTCGCGATCAGCAACCTGCTCGTCGACCGCGAGGTCGAGCGCCTGCGCTTCAACGCCGAGCACGTGCAGCGCAGCCTGATCCTCCTGGTGATCTTCAGCACCGCGGTGGCGCTCAGCATCGCGCTCGCGCTCACGCGCTACATCTCGCGCCCGATCGCCGAGATCGACGCCGCGATCCGCCAGCTCGGCGGCGCGGATTTCTCGCGGCCGATCGCGGTGCGCGGCCCCGCGGACCTGCGCTACCTCGGCCGGCGGCTCGACTGGCTGCGGCGCAGGCTGGATGAATTCGAAACCCAGAAGAACCGCTTCCTGCGCCACGTCTCGCACGAGCTGAAGACGCCGCTCACCGCGCTGCGCGAAGGCGCCGAGCTGCTGCACGACCAGGTGGCGGGGCCGCTCGCGCCGCCGCAGCGGCAGGTGGTTGCGATCATCCGCGACAACAGCGTCAAGCTGCAGCGCCTGATCGAGGAGCTGCTCGACTACCAGCGCGCGCTGCATGCCGCGGCTTCCCTCGCAGTCAAGCCGCTGATGCTCGATCAGCTCGTCGCCGAGGCGACCAAGGCGCATCATCTGGCGGCGCAGGCGAAGGGCCTGCGGCTGCTGGTCGATGCGCAGCCGGCGATGCTCGAGGCCGACCCGGAGAAGCTGCGCTCGATCGTCGACAACCTGATCTCGAACGCCGTGAAGTTCACGCCGCCAGGCGGAGTGATTTCGGTGAAAGCAAGAGCGCTCGGCGGCGAGGCGGTGATCGAGGTGATGGACTCGGGGCCCGGCGTGGCGCCCGAGGAGCGCGAATCGATCTTCAACCTGTTCTTCCGCGGCAGGACCAAGGCGGACACCGGAGTGAAGGGCAGCGGCCTGGGCCTGGCGATCGCCCGCGAGCTGGTCGAGGCGCACGGCGGCCAGATCGCCGTGGTCGGCGGCGGCGCGGGCGGGCATTTCCGGGTGACCTTGCCGCGCCGGGGAGAGAGGAGGGCCCATTCATGAGCGCAGAGAATCCCAAGATTCTCCTGGTGGACGACGACCGGGACCTTTTGCAGCTGGTGGGGATGAGGCTGACGGCGGCGGGGTATGCGGTGACGGCGGTGGAGTCCGGGGAGGCGGCGCTGTCGGCGCTGTCGGTGTCGCGGCCGCAGGTGGTGGTGACCGACCTGAGGATGGCGGGGATGGACGGGATGGCGCTGTTTGATGCGATCCACCGTGATTCGCCGTCGCTGCCGGTGGTGATTCTGACGGCGCATGGGACGATCCCGGAGGCGGTGATGGCGACGCGCCGGGGGGTGTTCAGTTTTCTGACCAAGCCTTTCGAGCCCAAGGTGCTGCTCGAGACGGTGGCGGAGGCCATGCGGCTCTCCAGCCCGCCCGCGGGGGAGCTGGAGGACTGGAGGGCGGAGCTCATTACGCGCTCCTCGGGGATGGAGGATTTGCTGGCGCAGGCGCGCCGGGTGGCGGCCTCGGACGCGAGCGTGTGCATCTTTGGGCAAAGCGGCACTGGCAAGGAGCTGCTGGCGCGCGCGATCCACCGCGCGAGCCCCCGGGCCGAGCGGCCCTTCGTGGCGGTGAACTGCGGGGCGATCCCCGAGGGGCTGCTGGAGTCCGAGCTCTTCGGGCACAAGAAGGGGTCCTTTACCGGGGCGGTGGCCGACCGCCGGGGGCTGTTCCAGGCGGCGCAGGACGGGACGCTGTTTCTGGACGAGGTGGGGGACATGCCGCTCTCCCTGCAGGTGAAGCTGTTGCGGGCGCTGGAAGAGCGCACGGTGCGCCCGGTGGGCTCGCACGAGTCCCACGACATCGACGTGCGGGTGATCTCGGCGACCCACCGCAAGTTAGAAGAGCGCATTGCCGCGGGGGAGTTTCGCGAAGACCTCTACTATCGGCTCAACGTGGTGAAGCTCACCATTCCGGCGCTGGCGGAGCGGCGCGAGGACATTCCGCTGCTGGCCAACCATTTTCTGGGACGGCTGGCCGAGCGCTATCGGCGCTCGCGGCTGGGGTTCTCGCCCGAGGCGATGCAGCTGCTGGTGTCGGCGCCCTGGCCGGGCAACGTGAGGCAGCTGCTCAATGTGCTGGAGCAGGCGGTGGCGCTGGCGAGCACCGAGGTGATCCCGGAGTCGCTGGTGCGCCAGGCGCTCGATGCGCCCGACACGGCGCTCACGCCGCTGGATGAGGCGCGCCGGGCGTTCGAGCGCGACTACCTGGTGCGCATCCTCAAGATCACCGGAGGCAACGTGACCAAGGCGGCGCGCCTGGCCGGGCGCAACCGCACCGAGTTCTACCGGCTCCTGGAGCGCCATTCCCTTGAACCCGGCATGTTCAAGGGGAACAATGCGAAGGAGAGAGCGACTGCATGAAATTCCTGATCGCGGGCCTGGCCTGCCTGATGGCGCTCGCCCCGGCCCGCGCGCAACAGGACCTCGGGCCGGAAGAGCTGGTCAGGAAAGTGACGCAGGACGTGCTCGACGCGATCAGGAGCGACAGGCAGCTCGCCGCCGGCGACCGGCAGAAGGCGCTCAAGCTCGCCGAGGAGAAAGTGCTGCCGCACATCGACTTCGAGGAGGCCGCGCGCCTCGCGGTCGGCCGCGCCTGGGCGCGGGCGGCGCCCGAGCAGAGAAAGAAGCTGGTGGAGGAGTTCCGCAGGATGCTGGTGCGCACCTATGCCAACGCCATCTCGGCCTACGAGGGCCAGACGATGCAGGTGCTGCCGGTGCGCATGAAGCCGGGCGACACCGAGGTCACGGTCCACAACCGGTACATCCGCGCCGGCAGCAAGCCGCTGCTGGTCGACTACGCGATGCACAAGACCGCCGAGGGCTGGAAGATCTACGACATCACGGTCGAGGGCGTGAGCCTGGTGCTGACCTACCGCTCCGAGTTCGACGCCATCGTCAAGCAGGAAGGCATCGACGGCCTGATCAGGCGCCTGGAGGAAAAGAACACCCCCGCGCGGCTCGCCTAGACCCGCGTTCCTGCCTGCGGTATTGGTGATTCATGTCGGCCACGTACCGCAGACAGATCGAGCGGCTGTTTGCGCATTCGGCCTTCTATCGCGAGAAGCTGCGCGCGGCCGGCTTCGATTCGGCCGCCGCGGTGGGCGGCATCGAGAACAACGCCGCGCTGCCGTTTACCGAGAAGGACGAGCTGCGCAAGAGCCAGGCTGAGCATCCGCCGCTCGGGGCACACGCCGCCATCGACATTTCGCAGGCCGCGC
>VBBY01000058.1 GCA_005881595.1 Betaproteobacteria bacterium
CTGCCGCAGATCGAGCCGGCCGTCGTCGACGTCGAGCGCGACGAGCTCGCCCAGGCGCAGCCCCGAGGAATACAGCAGCTCGAACATCGCCGCGTCGCGCACCAGCTCGGGCGTGCCCGGCTTTTCCTCCCGGAACAGGCGCTGCGCGGCCTCGACCGACAGCGCCTTCGGCAGCGGCCGCGGCGCCCTGGGCGCGCGGATCCCGAGCACCGGGTTGACGCGAAAGCCGCGGTGCCGCACCAGCCAGCCGAAGCAGCCGCGCCACGCGGAGAGCGCCAGCGCGAGCGAGCGCGCACCCAGGCCCCTGGCGTGAAGAATGGCCATGAAACGCCGGACCTGCGGGGGTTGAAGTGAATTCAAGCCTTCTGCACCGAGAAGACCGAACAGCACATCCAGGGCGCGGCCGTAATTCGCGAGCGTCGCGGGGGAAAGCCTGCGCGAATGCTTCAGCGCATGGAGATAGTCGCGCGCCAGCCGGGAATCCGGATGCGCGTCCATGGCCGCTACAGCCGCGCGCTCACTCCGGCCGCGCACAGCTCGCCGATGCGCCTCAGGTAGAGCGTCCCCATCTCGGGAAAGAAGCGCTGCGGGTCCTCGCTGCCGAGCGCGAGCAGGCCGAACACCACGCTCTCGCCCAGCGGCACCAGCGCCACCGAGCGCACGTGCTCGGCGGCCTCGCGGAACCAGGGAATGAACGGGCTGGCGGCGGCCGGACCGCATTGCGGCGCTCCCATCGCGGCCGCGAGCTGGCGCTGCGCATCGTCCACCGCCTCGGCCTCGGTGAAGTCGGCCGGCACCGCCTTGCCCCAGACGCGCAGCGCCACATGCGGCACCGCGAAGTCCTCCCGCAGGTGGAAGTAAAGCGAATGCGCGAGCGCTGGAAAGTCGCGCGCCCCGACCAGCGCCACGGCAAGGCGATGCACCTTCTCGCTGATGGCGTCGTTTTCCTCGCCGAACTTGATCAGCTCGCCGAGCCTGCCTTCGAGCAGCCGCGCCTTGTCGCGCAGCGCCACGGCCTGGCGCTCGGCCAGCGGGATCGCGCGTCCGCCGTAGGGATGCGGCACGAGGATAGCTTCGAGGAGCTCGGGATGCTGGTCGAAGAACTGCGGATGGCTGCGCAGGAAGCGGGCGATCTCTTCGGCGTTCATTGCTTTTTCATACCTCGATCGTTCCCTCGAAGACGGTCTGCGCGGGGCCCTTCATCCACACCGCATTGTCGCCGCCGGCCCAAGAGATGGTCAACGCTCCGCCGCGCGTCGCCACCTGCACCGGCGAATCGAGCAGGCCGCGCAGGATGCCCGACACGACCGCCGCGCACGCCCCCGTGCCGCAGGACAGCGTCTCGCCCGCGCCGCGCTCCCACACGCGCAGCGCGATGCGATGCCGGTCGAGCACCTGCAGGTAGCCGGCATTGACGCGGCCGGGAAAGCGCGGGTGATGCTCGATGAGCGGCCCCTGCGCCGTTACCGGCGCCGACTCGACGTCGGCCACGACCTGCACTGCGTGAGGATTGCCTATCGACAGAATCGCTGCGTCTACGGGTTTCCCGTTAATTTCAATTCTTTCTATCAGAGGCGAACCGAGGGCCGGCGGCCCCATCTCGACGCTGACCTCGCCATCGGCCTCGAGGCGCGGCACGATAGGACCGGCGAGCGTCTCGACGCGGATCGCGCGCTTGGCAGTAAGGCCTTTCTGGTGCACGAACTTCACGAAGCAGCGCGCGCCGTTGCCGCATTGCTCGACCTCGCCGCCGTCGGCGTTGAAGATGCGGTAGCGGAAGTCCATGCCGCGCTCTTGCGGCCGCTCGACCACCAGGATCTGGTCTGCGCCAACGCCGAGGTGCCGATCGGAGATTTTCCGCAGTTGTTCCCGGGTCAAGGCAAATTCATTTTTCGTGGAATCGATGACCACGAAATCGTTGCCGGCACCTTGCATCTTGGTAAACGAAAGCTTCATGCGGATTGCCGAACGCAGGCGCAAATCCGGTCGATATCCTGCTCGTTGAGAAGCGGATGGATGGGCAGCGAGAGCACGCTTTTCGCCGCCGCCTCGGCGGCCGGCAGCGTCAGGCCGCGATGCGACGGCTCGTACGCCGGCTGGCGATGCAGGGGCAGCGGATAAAAAATGGAGCTGGCGATGCCTTCGCGAGCAAGCGCTTCGCGGATCGCGTCGCGCCGCTCGCTGCGCAGGGTGAACTGGTGGTACGCGTGCCTGCCGCGTCCGTTCTCCCTGGGCAGCACGAGCGGCGCGCTTTGCAGCTTGCTGCGATAGCGCGCCGCGACGCGGCGCCGCGCGTCGTTGAATTCCTGCAGCCGGGGCAATTTCACGCGCAGCACCGCGGCCTGCAGCTCGTCGAGGCGGCTGTTCCAGCCCACGCGCTCGTGCAGGTAGGTCTGGCGGCTGCCGTGGTGGCGCAGCGCGCGAAGCGTGGCGTCGTAGTCGGGATTATGGGTAGTAATCAATCCTGCATCACCGGCGGCGCCCAGATTTTTAGTCGGATAAAACGAGAAACAGCCGAAATCGCCCCAGCTGCCGGCGCGCCGTCCGTCGTAGTCGGCGCCGAGCGCCTGCGCGCAGTCTTCCACGAGAAGCAGACCCTTTTCCCCGCAAATCCTTGACAGCTCATCCAGGGCGGCGCATTGGCCGAACAGATGCACCGCGATGACCGCTTTTGTCCTGGAGGTAATGCAGTTGTGAAAGGACGCAGGGTCTAGGTTGAATGTGCCGATATCGATATCTGCAAAGACTGGCGTCGCGCCGGTGTACGAGACAGCCTCGGCAGTCGCGAAAAAGGTAAAGGACGGGACGATCACCTCGTCGCCCGCGCCGATGCCCGCCGCGACGAGCGCGAGGTGCAGCGCATCGGTGCCCGAGTTGACGCCAACCGCATGCGGCACGCCGGTATAGGCGGCCAGCTCGCGCTCGAGCGCTTCGCCCTCCGGCCCCAGCACGTAGCGCCCGGAGGCGAGCACTCGGCCGACCGCGGCGTCGATCTCGTCCTTCAGCGCCCGGTACTCGCCCGCCGGGTCGACCATCGGGATGGCGGGCTTCATGCCGTCGAGCGCTGCATCCGCTCGCGCACCAGGCGGCCCACTTCCAGCGCCAGCTCGAGCGCGCGGCGGCCGTGCTCGCCGCTCACCTCGACCGGTTTCTGCCGCGCTACGGCGGCCACGAACGCCGCCGCCTGCGCGCTCAACGCATCGCCGCCGGCATGCACTTCCTCGGTTTCCTCGATGGCGCCGCCCGCCTGGCGCACATAGCGCAGCTTTCCGGCCTGCAGGTTTGCCGACACGTAAACGTCGGTCTGGAAGACGCGCAGCTTTCTCACCGGCGCCTGGCTGACGCGGCTCGCCGAGAGGCTGGCGACGCAGCCGTCGGCGAACTCGATGCGCGCGTTCGCGATGTCGATCTCCTCGGTCAGCACCCGGAACCCGCAGGCGCTCACTTCGCTCACCGGCGCCTTGGCGAGCGAGAGCGCGAGATCCAGGTCGTGGATCATCAGGTCGAGCACCACGTCGACGTCGGCGCCGCGCTGCTTGAATCCCGACAGCCGCTCGGCCTCGATGTACAGCGGCTTCGCCATGCGCGCCGCGAGCGCGCCGAAAGCCGCGTTGTAGCGCTCGACGTGGCCGACCTGCAGCACGACGCCGTTTCGCGCGCCGGCGGCGAGCAGCCGGTCGGCTTCCTCGAGGTTGACCGCGAGCGGCTTTTCGACCAGCACATGCAGGCCGGCATCGAGGCAGGCGCCGGCCACCTCGAGGTGGCGCTCGGTCGGCACCGCGACCACCGCGGCCTGCGCGCGGGACATCGCCTGCCGCCAGTCGGGCAGCGCCGGGCAGCCGACCTTCGTCGCCACTTCCTCGGCGCGCGCGCGATCGGCGTCGGCGACGCCGACCAGCTCGACCCCGGCCAGGCGCGCGAACTTCTCCGCGTGCAGGCGTCCCATGTAGCCGGCGCCGATGATCGCCACCTTCAATAGAATCTCGCCTCTCCCTCGGGTCGCGTCTTGAAGCGCTTGTGCAGCCAGAAGTACTGCTCGGGCATCTCGAGCACGCGCTCCTCGACGAAAGCCATCAGGCGGCGCGCGTCGGCCATGTCGTCGCCGCTCGGGAAGCCGGTCCACGCCGGGTAGAGGCGCGCCACGTAGCCTTTGCCGCCGGGCAGCATGCGCGTCACGCACGGCACGACGCTCGCGGCGGTGAAGCGCGCAATATACGACAGTCCGGTCACCGTCGCCGCCGGCACGCCGAAGAAGGGCACGAACACCGAGCGCCGGCGCCCGAAATCGAGATCGGGAAGATAGTAGTAGATCGCGCCCGAGGCGATCGCGCGCAGGCTTTCGCGCACGCTCGCCTGCCGGGGAAAGAGGCGCGCGCCGAACCGGGTTCGCCCGAGGTACATGAGCCGGTCGAACAGCGGATCCTTCTGCCGCGAGTACATCGACGCCACCGGGTAGTCCATCGAGATGCGGAACAGCGGCGCTTCGAGGCCGACGAAATGCGGCGTGAGCAGGATCACCGGTCCTCCGGCGACCGCCTGCAGGTGCTCCATCCCTTCGATCCTCACCATGCGCTCGATGCGGCTGCGCGGCGCCCACCAGAGGATGCCGCGCTCGAGGAAGCTGCGGCAGAAGGCCCGGAAATGGGCGCGGGCAAGGCGCTCGCGGCTGCGCGGCGGCATCTGCGGAAAGCATTTTTCGAGATTGATGCGCGTGACGCGCCGCCGCTCCGGGATCAGCCAGTAGAGAATCGCCCCGACGGCGTTGCCGATGGCCGCGATCATCCTCAGCGGGAGAAAGTGCGCGAGCCACATGAAGGCGAAAACGACCCGGCTCACGGCGCGTTTTCCTCACGCGGCCTCACGCCTTTCGGCGTCTTGTAGCGGTTGTAGCTCCACAGGTACTGCCCCGGGCACTCGCGCACCAGGGCCTCGAGCGCGCGGTTGAGGTGGCGCGTGGCGGTCTCGCCCGGCAGCGGCGGCGGCAGCTCGCGCAGCACGATCGAATAGCCCGCGCCGCGCGGCAGCCGCCGCGCGTAGGCGAGAAAGCACGCGATGCCCTTGCGCTCGGCGAGCCGAGCGGCGAGCGTCATGGTGTAAGCCGGGCGGCCGAAGAACTCAGCCCATTCGCCCTCGCCTACGCCGGGCACCTGGTCGGGCAGGAACCCGACCGCCTCGCCGCGCCTGAGCGCGGCGAATACCTCGCGCACGCCGGTGAGATCCGCCGGCACGAGGCGGACGTTCGGCCGCTCGCGGCCTTCGCGCATCAGCGGCTCGAGCCACCCCAGCCTGGGCGGGCGGTAGAGCACCGTGATCGGCATGCGGCGCGCGGCATACTGCGCGGTGATCTCGAAGCAGCCCAGGTGCGGCGTGAGAAGGAGCAGCGCCTGGCCGCGCTCGCGCGCGGCGTACGCGGCCTCGACACCGCTCGCCTCGCGCACCAGAGCCCTCACCTTTTCGTGCGGCCTGAACCATAGCGCCGGCAGCTCGGCGAGCATCTGCCCGGCGGCGGCAATGGCGGCGCGGCGCGTGCCCGGGTCCGGGTAGCCTGCCTGGGCGAGATTGGCGCGCAGGTTGGCGCGATAGGTGGGCGATATCCCATACACCGCCCAGCCGAGGACGGTTCCCACCGCGTGCAGCACCGGCAGCGGCAGGAACGCAGCGAGCCGTAGCAGAAACCTGGGGAACCCTTGCAAGATTTGGTATCCTTGCGGCCTCTTTTCAGGCGCGCATGCAATGAGCGATTTTCTGTTTACTTCCGAATCGGTGTCCGAGGGCCACCCCGACAAGGTGGCGGACCAGATCTCCGACGCGGTGCTCGACGCGATTCTAAAGCAGGACAAGACCTCGCGCGTCGCCGCCGAGACGCTGGTCAAGGACAACCTGGTCGTGCTCGCCGGCGAGATCACCAGCAACGCGCGCGTGAACTACGACGAGGTGGCGCGCAGGACCATCCGCCGCATCGGCTACACCGACCCGGCGATCGGCTTCGACACCGCCACCTGCACCGTCCTCGTCGCGTACGGCCAGCAGTCGCCGGACATCGCGCGCGGCGTCGACGGCAAGGGGCTCGACCTCGAGCAGGGCGCCGGCGACCAGGGCCTCATGTTCGGCTATGCCTGCGACGAGACGCCGAGCCTGATGCCGCTGCCGATCTTTCTGTCGCACCGCCTGGTCGAGCGCCAGGCGGAGCTGCGGCGCAACGGGCGGCTGCCGTGGCTGCGGCCCGACGCCAAGTCGCAGGTCACCATCCGCTACTCGAACGGCAGGCCGGACTCGATCGACACCGTGGTGCTCTCCACCCAGCACGCGCCCGGCATCGAGCACAAGAAGCTTTCCGAGTCGGTGATCGAGGAGGTGATCAAGCCGGTGCTGCCGAAGAGCATGATCAAAGGCAAGATCAGTTACCTCGTCAACCCGACCGGCGCGTTCGAGATCGGCGGGCCGAAGGGCGACTGCGGAGTCACCGGCCGCAAGATCATCGTCGACACCTACGGCGGCTCGGCGCCGCACGGCGGCGGCGCCTTCTCCGGCAAGGATCCGTCGAAGGTCGACCGCTCCGCGGCGTACGCGGCGCGCTACGTCGCCAAGAACATCGTCGCCGCCGGCCTCGCGTCGAAGTGCCTGGTGCAGCTGTCCTACGCCATCGGCGTGGCGCGCCCCACCAGCGTCATGGTGACGACCCAGGGCACCGGGAAGATGTCCGACGACGCGCTCTCTGCGCTGGTCGTCAAGCACTTCGATCTGCGGCCGAAGGGCATCATCCAGATGCTCGACTTGCTGCGCCCGATCTACGAGAAGACGGCCGCCTACGGCCACTTCGGTCGCGAAGAGCCCGAGTTCACCTGGGAAGCCACCGACAAGGTGCTCGCGCTGAAACAGGCGGCGTAGGAGCCCCTGCATGAAACCTCCGTTCCGCGCCGACCACGTCGGCAGCCTGCTGCGTCCGCGTGAACTGCACGAGGTCCGCGCCAGGCACAAGAAGGGCGAGATCGACCGTGCGGCGCTGCGCGCCGTGGAAGACAAATGCATCAAGGAAGCCGTGAAGCTGCAGGAGGACGTCGGCCTGCAGGCGGTCACCGACGGCGAGTTCCGCCGCGACTGGTGGCACATCGACTTCATCCACGGCTTCGACGGCGTCGATCTGACCGTCAACAGGTTCGCCACGTTCCAGGGCACCGGCGAGCAGCCGCCGCTTTTCAAGGTCACGGGAAAAATCCGCCGCTCCGAGCCGAGCATGCTCGATCACTTCAAGTTCCTGAAGTCGGTGGTGAAGAAGGGCACGCCGAAATTCACCATGCCTTCGCCGGCCATGCTGCACGCGCGCAGCGACCGCGAGGCGCTGCAGCGGGTCTATCCTGACCTGGATGATCTGTGGAGCGATCTCACCCGGGCGTACCGCGAGGAGATCCGCGATCTCTACCAGGCCGGCTGCCGCTACCTGCAGATCGACGACACCACGATCGCCATGTGGGGCGACCCCAAGGTGCAGGAGCAGTTCCGCAAGCTCGGCGACGATCCGAAGAAGGACGCGGCGATGTACGCCGACGCGGTGAACGCGGCGATCCGCGATGTGCCCGACGACATGACGGTCGCCGTCCACACCTGCCGCGGCAACTTCAAGAGCACCTGGCTCGCGAGCGGCGCCTACGCCGATTTCGTCGCCGAGCGCGTTTTCACGGGCCTCGACGTCGACGGCTTTTTCCTCGAGTACGACACCGAGCGCGCCGGCGGCTTCGAGCCGCTGCGCTTCGTGCCTAAAGGCAAGAAAGTGGTGCTCGGGCTGATCAGCTCCAAGTTTCCGGAGCTCGAGAAGAAGGACGACCTCAAGCGCCGCATCGACGCGGCCGCCAGGTACGTGCCGATGGAGAACCTCGCCCTCAGCCCGCAGTGCGGGTTTTCGAGCACCCACCACGGCAACAACCTCACCGAGCAGCAGGAAGTCGCGAAGCTCAAGCTTTGCATCGACGTCGCCAGAGAGGTATGGGGCTAGCCCCCATTGCGGGCACTTCGATCTTCGACCGAAGGGCATCATCCAGATGCTCGACTTGCTGCGCCCGATCTACGAGAAGACGGCCGCCTACGGCCACTTCGGTCGCGAAGAGCCCGAGTTCACCTGGGAAGCCACCGACAAGGTGCTCGCGCTGAAACAGGCGGCGTAGGAGCCCCTGCATGAAACCTCCGTTCCGCGCCGACCACGTCGGCAGCCTGCTGCGTCCGCGTGAACTGCACGAGGTCCGCGCCAGGCACAAGAAGGGCGAGATCGACCGTGCGGCGCTGCGCGCCGTGGAAGACAAATGCATCAAGGAAGCCGTGAAGCTGCAGGAGGACGTCGGCCTGCAGGCGGTCACCGACGGCGAGTTCCGCCGCGACTGGTGGCACATCGACTTCATCCACGGCTTCGACGGCGTCGATCTGACCGTCAACAGGTTCGCCACGTTCCAGGGCACCGGCGAGCAGCCGCCGCTTTTCAAGGTCACGGGAAAAATCCGCCGCTCCGAGCCGAGCATGCTCGATCACTTCAAGTTCCTGAAGTCGGTGGTGAAGAAGGGCACGCCGAAATTCACCATGCCTTCGCCGGCCATGCTGCACGCGCGCAGCGACCGCGAGGCGCTGCAGCGGGTCTATCCTGACCTGGATGATCTGTGGAGCGATCTCACCCGGGCGTACCGCGAGGAGATCCGCGATCTCTACCAGGCCGGCTGCCGCTACCTGCAGATCGACGACACCACGATCGCCATGTGGGGCGACCCCAAGGTGCAGGAGCAGTTCCGCAAGCTCGGCGACGATCCGAAGAAGGACGCGGCGATGTACGCCGACGCGGTGAACGCGGCGATCCGCGATGTGCCCGACGACATGACGGTCGCCGTCCACACCTGCCGCGGCAACTTCAAGAGCACCTGGCTCGCGAGCGGCGCCTACGCCGATTTCGTCGCCGAGCGCGTTTTCACGGGCCTCGACGTCGACGGCTTTTTCCTCGAGTACGACACCGAGCGCGCCGGCGGCTTCGAGCCGCTGCGCTTCGTGCCTAAAGGCAAGAAAGTGGTGCTCGGGCTGGTCAGCTCCAAGTTTCCGGAGCTCGAGAAGAAGGACGACCTCAAGCGCCGCATCGACGCGGCCGCCAGGTACGTGCCGATGGAGAACCTCGCCCTCAGCCCGCAGTGCGGGTTTTCGAGCACCCACCACGGCAACAACCTCACCGAGCAGCAGGAAGTCGCGAAGCTCAAGCTTTGCATCGACGTCGCCAGAGAGGTATGGGGCTAGCCCCCATTGCGGGCACTTCGATCTTCGACCTGCGCGCCTCGAGGCGCGGCTACCGGCTGAACAAGATGTGCGGCTCGCTTTGTTCGCCTGCGAACCGGGAAGCGTTCAAGCGCGACGAAGAAGCCTACATGACCCGCTTTTCATTATCAGAGAGCGAGAAGCAGCTGATCCGCTCGCGCGACTTCGCCGGCATGATCGACGCCGGCATGAACATCTACTTCATGTTGAAGATCGGCTCGGTCACCGGCAACAGCCTGTACCGCATGGGCGCGCAGATGCGCGGCGAGAGCTACGAGCAGTTTCTCGCCACGCGAAATTTCAAGGATGCCGTCTAGGATTATCGCCGGGCTGGGCCTGTCCCACGTGCCTTCGGTCGGCGTCGCCTACGACCGCGGCAAGATGCAGACGCCTGCATGGAAGCCTCTGTCGGACGCCTACATCCCAGTGCGAGAGTGGCTTGCACGCCTCAAGCCCGACGTCGCAATCGTCGTCTACAACGATCACGGCGCCGATTTCATGTTCGACAAGTACCCCAGCTTCGCCATCGGCGCGGCCGATCGCTACGGCATCGCCGACGAGGGCTTCGGCACGCGGCCGCTGCCCGAAGTCCGAGGCGACTCGCATTTTTCAATTCATCTTTGTGAAAGTCTTGTAGAGAACGAGTTCGATCTGACCGTGTGCCAGGAGCTCGCCGTCGAGCACGGCTTCCTGGTGCCGATGAACCTGTGCTTCGAGCACGGCAAGGACGGCTGGCCGGTCGCCGCGGTGCCGCTGCAGGTCAATGTCATCCAGCACCCGCTGCCCACCGCGCGCCGCTGTTACAAGCTCGGCCAAGCTCTTAGAAAAGCCGTTTCTTCCTACGACCAGGACCTGCGTGTGGTGGTGCTGGGCACCGGCGGCATGTCGCACCAACTGCAGGGCAAGCGCTTCGGCTTCATGAACGAGTCCTTCGATCAGATGTTCCTCGATCAGATCGAATCAGATCCCGACCGATTGGCCAACCTCACCCACCAGCAGATCATGGAGCAGGCCGGCGCCGAAGCGGTCGAGCTCATCATGTGGCTGGTGATGCGCGGGGCGCTCTCACCGCAGGCGCGCCGCGTCCACCGGCACTACTACGCGCCGATGACCACCGGCATGGGCCTGATTACTTTTCAAGACGATTAGAAGGTCCGCTTGCGTCGACCGGTTGAACCCGCCGCCGAAAGCTGACGTCAACGGAAACCGGCGCCAGCCGTTGTTGCGGAGGCGGCACGAAGCGGGTGCGCTGTAATCGTTAATGCAATGTCCATAGGAGGCGTTATGCGTAAGGCATTTCTAGGAATGTGCGTTCTCGGCACCCTTGCATTCGCGCAAGTCAGCTTCGCGCAAGAAACGGCGAAGAAAGAGCTGAGGGAGCATCCACGAATTGCAGCCGCCATTCGAGAGCTTCACGGCGCGATCGAATATATGGAGCGGGCGCCGCATGATTTTGGCGGCCACAAGGCCCAGGCGATCGCCGATAGCCGCAAGGCGATCGAGCAGCTTCGCCTCGCCATGCAGTACAGGGCATCGCAGGAAAGCAGAAAAGGCAAGAAGTAAGCAGCCGGCAGGGGCATCATGAAAGCGTGGTTCGTTGGAAGCGCGCTTCTTTGGCTCGCGTGCGCCGCGCACGCCCAGGGCACGGTCAAGGACCGGATGACGGTGGCGCCGGCGAGCCCTTCATCGGAAGCACAGGATGCAGCCGCTCCGGAAGTGGAGCGTGCCTGCAATACAGACGCCGAAAAGTTCTGCCCGCAAGGCGGCGGACTAGTAGTTGATTGTCTGCTCGAGCACCAAAACGACATCTCCGATGCGTGTTACGACGCGCTGAAAGTGCGCCTGGGGAACGAGCAGGGCATGCAGGCCTGTAGGCAGGATTCTCGAAGGTTCTGTCCCGGCGTCGAGCCGGGCGGCGGACGCGTCGCGGATTGCCTCATCGATCACGAGCAGGAGATCTCCGAAGACTGTTACCAGTTCCTGAAGGCCAAACGCGGGAGCGCGAACTAGTCCGTCCTGACAGATGAAAAAAAGGAAGTACTAAAGCGCTGCCGATAGACTACGAGCAGTGTTGCATTAACCAGTTGAACCCGCCGCCAAAAGCGGTCATTCGATCACCCGGTCGGCGCGGCGCAGCACCGAGTCGGGAATAGCAACGCCGAGCGCCTTGGCAGTACGTTGATTGACGACCAGCTCGGTCTTGGTCGCCCGTTCGACCGGGATGGCGGCTGGCTTCACGCCCTTCAGGATCCGGTTCGCTATTCTGGCACTGCGCCTTTGCGCGTCGGCGACTTCCGCGCCATACGTCATCAGAGCGCCAACCTCGGCCCATTCCGAGCGGTGCCCGATGAGCGCGAGCCGGTTGCGCAGCGCCGCCTCGACGACCTCGCGGCGGCGCGCGATAAGCGTGTACGACGCCGTAAGTCCCACCGCGACAATTCCCGCTCTCCTTAGATTGCCGAAGATCTTGGCGACCGCTTCGAAGTTCGTGAACTTCATCGTCATCAGATCCAGACCGACGCGACGCGCCGCCGCCTGATGCGTCGTCTCCTGCTGCGACGAGTCAGGCGAACGGCGATCAAGCAACAGCCCGAAACGTTTCAGGCCCGGATACACCTCGCGGATGAGCTCGAATCGCGTCTGCTCCGCGTCCTGCAGGCCTTGGAACGCACCCGTGGCGTTGCCGCCGGGCCGGACGAGCGAAGCCACCAGCCCGGTAGCCACCGGATCCGCGGCTGACGTGAACACTACCGGAATCGAAGCGGTTTGCTTGACCACTGCGAGTGCGATGCTCGTGGTGGTCGCATAGATCAGATCGGGGATACGGCCGGCCGCAGACCTCGCCAGTCCCTCCACGTACGCTCTTTCTCCACGCCCCTCGAGGCGCTCGTAGGTGATGTTTGTCCCTTCCACCCATCCCAGGCGGCGCATCTCGTCGAAGAAAGACCGCGTGGCGGGCTCGTCATCCTCCGATTCGCCGGCATAGAGCACGACCACCGAAGCCATTCGCGCAGCTTGTGCATACGCGAGTCGCGGCACGACGAGGCCGGCCACCAACGCCCCGAGCAGTGTCCTTCTGGTCGCCATTTCAATGAATCCGCATCAGCCGAGCGCGATATACGCGCCGGCGAGCGCGGCAGTCAGCGCAACCGCGAACAGCAGGCGCGGCCCGCCGTCGCGCGCCAGCCTGCGAAGCAGTCCGACCGGCCGCGGCGCGCGGGCGAGGCGCTCGCGGTCGCGCCCGCCTTTCGCGGCCACGCGCTGCAGCGCCGCCGAGGAGTCGAACTGGCGAGACAGCGGCAGGCGCGTGTCGGAGACGATCGCGCGCGCCGCCGGCGCCTGCGGCGCCTTGTCGTCGGTGGACTCGAGCTTGACGGTCTTGGTCACGTGGTCGCGGCCCTTGCCCGCAGCCGCTTCGCGCGAGTGCAGCTCGGCGAGGCAGTTGCGCAGATCGCCGGCCATCTCGGTTGCGTCCTGGTAGCGCACCGTGGGGTCCTTCTTCAGCGCGCGCGCGACGACGAAATCGAGCATCGGCGTCACCTCCGGGTTCGCGTGCGAGGGCGGGACATGCTCCACGTGCGTCACGTTATGGGCGATCTGCGGCGTGTCCTCGGCGGCGAACAGCGGCGCGCGCGTCAGCATCTCGTAGAGCACGGCGCCGAGCGAGAAGAGGTCCGAGCGCTGATCCACCGGCGCGCCGGCGATCTGCTCCGGCGACATGAAGCGCGGCGTGCCGAGCACGATGCCGGTGCTGGTCTTGAAGTCGTCGGAGCGCATGCGGGCGATGCCGAAGTCCATGATCTTCACCTGCCCGCGCGCGAGCAGCATGATGTTGCCGGGCTTGATGTCGCGGTGCACTACGCCGCGCTCGTGCGCGAAGGCGAGCCCGTCGGCCACCTGGTAGGCGATGTCGACCGCGTCCGCCGTGGGAAGCGACGCCTTCAGCAGGCGCTCGCGCAGGTCGGTCCCCTCGAGCAGCTCCATCGCCAGGTAAGCGAGGTCGCCCTCCTCGCCGAAATCGTAGGTCGTGACGATGTGCGGATGCGTAAGCTTGCCGGCCGCCTTGGCCTCCTGGAAAAAGCGCTTGTGGTAATCCTTGCGGCCCTCGGCGTCGTCGCTCAGGATGATGGTCTTCAGCGCGACGATGCGGTCGAGGTTCGGGTCCTCGGCGCGGTAGACGATCCCCATCGCGCCGCGACCGAGCTCGCCGAGGATCCTGTAGCGGCCGATCCGCGCAACTTTTTTCTTCGCCACTAGAACTTCACTTTCTGCACCAGGCTGCGCACGTACTTCTCGCCCTGCGCCGCGGTATCGCGGTACGCGGCCAGCATGCCCTCGACGAAGCTCTCCTGGCCGACCTTGGAGACGCGGCCCGCCACGCCGGCGGCCAGCAGGACCGCCACCGCTCCGGTGCTCAGGGCTGCATAGCGCCGCGCGCGGCGCCGCGCCGCATGCGGGTCCGGCCGGAACAGCTCGTGCGTGCGCAGGCCCGAATCGGTGAAGGTGCCGGCGGGCACCAGCGCAGCTTCGCTCCCCGGCGCCGCGTCGGCGAGCGCGCTGCGGAAAGAGCGCGAAATCAGGATGCGCGAAGGCGAGGTGAAATCGGCGACGCTTGCCGCCACCGCGATGCCGTCGCCGACCATGCCGTCGCTGCGCATCGCCTGCACTGCGCCGTGATTGATGCCGATCGACAGCGGCAGGCCGGCGGCGACGGCCGCCATCGCGCGCTCGGCGAGCCGCAGCGCGCCGGCGGGATCCGCCAGGACCACCACGGCGATGCCGTCGGAGGCCTCGAGCACGATGCGGCTTGCCGGCGCGAGCTCCGCGGTCGTCACCGCCACCACGGCGTCGAGCTGCGCCCTCAAGCGCGCCTGCTCGGTAACCGGCCGGCGCGCGAATTCCTGGACCTTGAGGAACACGACGCTGGCGAAGACGGAGGCGCTCTTGTTCTTGCTCACCCCGGAAGGATGCAGGTTTTGCGAACCTTTGAAAAGCAAGCCGAAGCGGTTAGAATCCGGTTCGCTGAGGAGCGTTGCGTTTCCCCGCCTCCAGGCAGGGGGATCAGGCTCAGCAAACTTGCAACATGAGTTAACGGCGCTCGCACCGGAAACGGTGCGGGCGCTTTTTGCTTTCAGGAGGTCTAGATGAAGATCGATTCGAAGTTCAGCGACTTCAAGGTTGCCGACCTGTCGCTCGCCGACTGGGGCCGCAAGGAAATCAGGATCGCCGAGTCCGAGATGCCGGCGCTGATGGCGATCCGGGCGGAATACGCGGCGCGCCGGCCGCTCAAGGGCGCGCGCATCGCCGGCTCGCTTCACATGACGATCCAGACCGCGGTGCTGATCGAGACGCTGAAGGCCCTGGGCGCCGAAGTGCGCTGGGCCTCGTGCAACATCTTCTCGACCCAGGACCACGCTGCAGCGGCGATCGCCGCGGCCGGCGTTCCGGTGTTCGCCTACAAGGGCGAGTCGCTCGACGAGTACTGGGAGTACACGCACAGGATCTTCGATTTCGGCGAAGCAAATGGGCAAATGAGGGGCCCGAACATGATCCTCGACGACGGCGGCGACGCGACGCTGCTGGTTCACCTCGGAATCAGGGCCGAGAAGGATCCCTCGGTTCTCTCCGCGCCCAGGAGCGACGAGGAAGTTGCGCTTTTCAACGCAATCAAGAAGAGGAAACCCGGCTGGTACGCGCAGATCGCCAAGGAGATCCGAGGCGTCACCGAGGAAACCACGACCGGAGTGCATCGCCTGTACCAGATGGCGAAGGAGAAGCGGCTGCTCTTCCCGGCGATCAACGTCAACGACTCGGTCACCAAGTCGAAGTTCGACAACATCTACGGCTGCCGCGAGTCGCTGGTCGACGGCATCAAGCGCGCCACCGACGTCATGATCGCCGGCAAGGTGGCGGTGGTCGCCGGCTACGGCGAGGTGGGCAAGGGATCGACCCAGGCGCTGCGCGGGCTGCAGGCGCAGGTCTGGGTCAGCGAGATCGACCCGATCTGCGCGCTGCAGGCGGCGATGGAAGGCTACAGGGTAGTGACCATGGATTACGCCGCCGACCAGGCGGACATCTTCGTCACCGCGACCGGCAACTTCCAGGTCATCACGCACGAGCACATGAAGCGCATGAAGAACAACGCCATCGTGTGCAACATCGGCCACTTCGACAACGAGATCGACATCGCCGGCCTGAAGCGCTACCCCTGGGAGAACATCAAGCCGCAGGTCGACCACGTCATCTTCCCCGACGGCAAGCGCATCATCCTGCTCGCCGAAGGGCGCCTGGTGAACCTGGGCTGCGCCACCGGGCACCCCTCGTACGTGATGAGCTCCTCGTTCGCCAACCAGGTGCTGGCGCAGATCGAGCTCTTCAGCAACCACGGCAACTACCCGATCGGCGTGTACATCCTGCCCAAGCAGCTCGACGAGAAGGTGGCGCGGCTGCAGCTCTCCAAGCTCGGCGCGATGCTGACCGAGCTCACCGACGAGCAGGCGCGCTACATCGGCGTGGCGAAGAGCGGTCCTTACAAGACCGACCACTACCGGTACTGACGTGAAGATCGCCGTCATGGGCAGCGGCGGCGTAGGCGGCTACTTTGGCGCGCGCCTGCAGCAGGCGGGGCACTCGGTCGCGTTCATCGCCCGCGGGCGGCACCTGCAGGCGCTGCAGCGCAATGGCCTCGCGCTGAAGAGCCCGCTCGGGGACGTGCAGCTGAAAGTGAAGGCCGTCGAGAAGCCCGCCGACGCCGGCGCGGTCGACGTCGTGATATTCACGGTGAAGCTCTGGGACACCGAGAGCGCCGCCGCGCAGCTGCGCCCCATCGTCGGCGGCGATACTTTCGTCATTCCGTTCCAGAACGGGGTCGAATCGATCGACTGTCTAAAAAAAATACTTTCTGAAAAAGCGATTATGGGAGGCGCGGCGTATATCGCCAGCCGCATCGCCGAGCCGGGCGTGATCGTCCAGACCGGGCAGATGGCGCGGCTGCGTTTCGGCCCCGTTTTCGAGCTGCAGCGCAAGGCAGCGGAGCTGTTTCTTGGCGCCTGCCGCGAGGCGAAAATCGATGCCGAGCTGGTCGACGACATCGTCCGCGTGCTGTGGGAGAAATTCGTCCTGCTGGTGGCGCTGTCGGCCACGACCACGGTGACGCGCAAGCCGATCGGCGTGGTGCGCTCCGACCCGGACATGCGCTGGCTGCTGGAAGCGACGATGCGCGAGACCTGGGAAGTGGGAAGGAAGCGCGGCGTCGCCCTGCCCGACGACTTCGTCGCCAGGACCCTCGCTTTCGTGGACGGCCTGCCGCCCGAAGTGAAGGCCTCGATGCTGGGCGACCTGGAGGCCGGCGGCCGGCTCGAGGCGCCCTGGCTCTCAGGCGCTGTCGCGCGCATGGCGCGCGAGCTCGGCATGGAGGCGGCGGCGAACCGCGCGGTCCATGCCGCGCTGAAGCCCTACCTCAATGGATCTGAAGTCAAAGCTTCTTGATCCGGCGCAGACGGTCCTTCTTTACGGCACCACCCCGCCGCGGCTGGGAGCGCCCGACGAGCAGGTAAGCGCGGCCGCCGGGAAGCTCGCCGCCCGCCTTGCCGCACTGCCGCTCGACGGCGTGGTGGTCTACGACATCCAGGACGAGACCGGCCGCACGCAGCTGCCGCGGCCGTTTCCCTTCACGCGCACCATCGATCCGCGCCAGTACTCGATGCAGCTCATGCAAGGCACCCGGCTGCCGGCGATCACCTACAAGGCGCTCGGCAACCTGGATGAAGCCGGCTGGCGTACCTGGCTGTCCCAATCGCGCGGCATCGAATTCATTTCAGTGGTGGGAAGGCCCGTCTCCGGCGTGCGCTATGCGTTGCCGCTTTCCAGGGCGATCCGCATCGCGGCGAGCGATGCGGGCGGCTTTACGATCGGCGGTGTCGTGATCGCCGAGCGGCACACCGCGCTGCGCAGCGAGGCGGCGCGGCTGCTCGCCAAGGGCATCGAGGGCTGCGGCTACTTCATCTCGCAAACGGTCTACTCCGCGCGGCCGACGCAGCGGCTGCTGCGCGACTACCTGCGCGACTGCCGCGGCGCGGGCAGCGAGCCGCGGCGCGTCGTGCTCAGCTTCGCCCCCTGCGGGCGCGAGAAGACGCTCGCCTTCCTGCGCTGGCTCGGCGTCACCGTCGCCCCCGACACCGAGCGCGCGATCCTCGGCGCCGCCGATCCGCTCGCCAAATCGATCGAGATCTGCCGCGACAATCTGCGGCGCATCCTCGACGAGCCCTACGCGGGCGAGATCCCGCTCGGCGTGAACGTCGAGAGCGTGTCGATCAATCGCGACGAGATCGACGCCAGCATCGAGCTGTTCCACGCGCTGCGCGAAGTGCTCGCCGGAAAATGAAGCGCTTTACGGTGGAGGCGAAAGCCGCCAGGTAAGGTCCCGATCGCGGCAGGCGCCGAAGCGGAACGGCATCGTGTCGCGGCCCGGGGTGAGAAAGCGCAGGTCCACGAACCCTGCGCAAACCGAAACCGATCCCTTGCTGAAGCCGTCGAAGGCCGGCAGGTCGGCGAACTCGCGGAAAAAGGCGAGCGGCGGCGACTCCCAGGCGTCCTTCACCAGCTCATGCGTAGGCGGGTAGCCGTAGCGCGGCCGGGTCACCCAGATCGCCTGCTCGAGCGGCAGATAAGGCGCCTGCAGCCTGGCGATGAAGCCGTCGCCCGGCCGATAGGGGCGCGGCTCCTTCCGCGCCAGATTGATGTGCGCGAAGCGATGCAATTCGTCGTCGCTCACGAACACGGTCCAGTTGAACGGCGACACCGGGCGCGGGTGCGCTGTGACTCGCGCGCCGCTCAGACCTTTCGCGCGGGCGTATTGCTCTCCGAATTCAATTGCCTTTGTTCTTTCCACATATTGGAATCCCACGTACGCTGCTAGCAGCGCCGTCGCGGCGACCGACGGCCATCTCGAGCGGTAAAGAAATGCCGAGGCAAGCAGGCCGGCGAGAATGATTCCGGTGAACCAGAGATCGATGATGAACGTCGTGCCGATCGCGGCGCGCCAGTCCGACAGCGGCGCGAGCACCATGGTGCCGTAGCTCGTGATGACGTCGCCGGCGATATGGGCGGCGATGGCGAGCGCGCTGATCCCATAGAGGGCCTTCCAGCCGCGTGGCTCCCCGAGGATTTTCGCGAGCAGCCAGGACAGGGCGAGCGCCCACAGCGGCAGGAGCACCAGCGAATGCGTGATGCCGCGGTGATTTAGCAGGTACTCGACCGGTCCGGCATAGCCGAAAACGAAGTCCAGGTCCGGCGCCGCGCAGGCGAAAAATCCCGCCGCGATGCGCCGTGGAATCGCACGCGGTTCTTCAGACGCCGTTGCCCGCGCCAGTAACGCGCCCGAGAGCGCGTGGGTAAGCGTATCCACTCAGAAAGATAACTGTGCGGTAATTATCAGTGCCCGATTATCCCGCTGTCGGCACTCGGCGACGTCAGCGCGATTTCGTTTCACTTCGTGACGCAATTGCTAATCGCCCGGCATCGGGAAGCACAAAATCGCTCAGCGTCTTTACTACCACATGAAGCTCACATATCCCGGAGTCCGGTTATCGACCTCGTGCGTTCGGACCGAGATTCGTCTGGGCTGGGCCCTGCTGGTGGTGACTGCTGCCGTGACAGGATTGCTCGGCTGGGAGCTGACGGATACCGCCGCCCGATTCCTTCGGAATGAGGATTGGGCGGCGGCGGCCGGTCACCTCGTATTCATGGGAATTGTCGCGGCATTGCTGTACGGCAGCGTCGTGTATCAACTGACCCGGATCGGCGGCTTTCAGCGCCGGGCGACATTTGCGCCAGCGACATACCTTGAACTGTCCCGAACATACCACGAGGCTGCCGGAAAACTGGTGGTGCTGGTGCCCTCCTACAAGGAGGAGGTCAAGGTGGTGCGCCGCACGCTCATGTCTGCCGCCCTGCAGGATTACCCGCGGCGCCGCGTGGTGCTCCTCATCGACGACCCGCCCGCGCCGCAGGATTCTGCGGAGGCCGCCACGCTGCAGGCGATGCGTGCTCTGCCCGAATCACTGCGGCAGTTATTCGATGCGGCGGCACAACCGTTTGTAGCCGCGCTGGCCCAGTTCAAGGCGCGGGCGGAAAGCACTCTGGATCTGGCGAGCGAGACCCGCCGCCTCGCGAGCCTGCATCGGCTGGCGGCCAGGTGGTGCCTTCTGCAGGAGGCCGGCTTTGCAGCAGGTGACAGCGGCGACCTTCTGTTCCGGGAACTCGTTCTGCGCAAAGCCGCACAGGCGCATCTCACCGCCGCGGCATCGATCAAAGGGGCGGCCCGACGCGGCGGCGTGGACCGCACGCGCCTGCAGCTTGAATACCACCGCCTGGCACGCCGGTTCCGGGTACGCCTCGGCAGTTTTGAACGCAAGCGCTACGCGAATCTCTCGCATGAGCCGAACAAAGCGATGAACCTGAACAGCTACCTGGGCCTGATGGGCGCTTGCCACAGGGAGGTACATCGCGCGGACGGTGTGCACCTTCAGCGCGCCGAGGCCGGGATCCGCTTCGAGGATGCGGAGTTTGTCATTACCCTCGACGCTGACAGCATGACCTCGCCGGATTACGCTCTGCGGCTGATCCACGAGCTGCGGCAATCAGGGAACGCGCGCGTCGCGGTTGCACAGACGCCTTACAGCTCGCTCCCGGCACGGTCCGGGACGATCGAGTATGTCGCAGGAGCTACTACCGACATCCAGTACCTGATTCACCAGGGCTTCACGCGCTATCGCGCGACCTACTGGGTAGGCGCCAATGCGCTCCTGCGCAAGGCGGCCCTCGAAGACATCGTCGTCACTCAGATGGAGCGCGGCTTCCCCGTCAAGGTCTACATTCAGGACAGAACCGTAATCGAGGACACGGAATCCAGCATTGACCTGATCAACAGGGGCTGGCAGCTCTACAACTATCCCGAACGGCTCGCCTTTAGCGCTACGCCAGCCGATTTTGGCGCGCTCCTGATCCAGCGGCGCCGCTGGGCGAACGGCGGGCTGATCATCCTGCCGAAGCTGCTGCGCTACCTCGTGCGCGGACCTGGGCGAACGCTCAGGGCGATCGAGGGATTCTTCCGGATCCATTACCTGACGTCGCTCGCGGCGGTGAACTTCGGACTCCTCGTCATGATGGGAATCCCGTTTCAGACCACTGCCCTGAGCCTGCTGTGGCTTCCGCTCTCGGCCGCGCCCTACTTCTTTCTGTATGGCCGAGATCTCGTACAAAACGGTTACCGAGCCTCCGACACCGCGAGAGTCTATGCGCTCAACCTGCTGCTGATCCCTGTCAACCTGGCAGGTGTCTTCAAGTCGATCCAGCAGGGTTTGACCGGCCGCAAGATTCCTTTCGGGCGCACACCGAAGGTACAGGGCCGCACCGGCGCACCGCTGCGGTTCATTGTCGCGGAATATGTCTTGTTCGGCTGGTGGTTCGCCGGAGTCGTGCGCGACGTCCTGGAGCAGCGCTGGGTGCATGCCCTGTTCGGGCTCTGCAACTCGGTCCTGCTCGGGTACGCGATTTTCCGTTACGTCGGCCTGTGGGAAAGCATGCAGGACGTGAGAGCCGCGATCGCCGCCTTGCGAATCGCCGGTCCCGAAGCGATCAATCCCGCGCTGGCTGAAACCATGCCCGGCACGCGGGTGAACGCGGAACTCACCTGAGCACTCGCCGCGTGCATTGGACAGCGCTTGCGCTCATCCTGGCGCTCGCCGTGCTGGTCAGAGCCGTTCCACTCACTTATTCCCATTTTTGGGACGAGACCGTGTTTTTGCAGCACGCCGGGGTGATCCTCGACGGCCGCGCCAATTACCAGGAGTTCTTCCTCCGCCCGCCATTGCTGTCTGTCCTGTATGCCCTTGGGTTCGCGCTATGGGACAACATCTACGTCGCCAATATTGTGCAAGCCGTCGTCACCACGCTCGGGGTGCTGTTCGCTTTCCTTTACGTGCGAGGGGCGTTCGGGGCGGTACCCGGGATAGCGGCCGCGTTCCTGTTCGCTTTCACACCGTATCTGGTGGAAACGTCGCATGAGCTGCTTACGGATATGCCGGCCGTGGCGCTGATGCTTGCCGCGATGTGGCTGTTCGATAAGCCAGGTCCCCGCTTTGCGATACTCGCCGGCGCAGCTTACGCCCTGGCCGTACAAACCCGATTCACTTCACTGTTCCTGATCGTCTATTTCGCGCTGGACGCAAGCCTGTCCCTGAAAAAACTGCGCCAGTTGGCGATTCTGGGCGTTGCGGCCGGCGTCACCATCGCCCCCTATCTCATCTGGGTCCGCTGGAATTACGGTTCCTTTCTGTTTCCTTTTGTCCTTGCAAGAAGGATCGTGACCGAGTGGACGGCCCCGGTCGCCGCCCGCTTTTATTTCGACGCAATGCTCGAGATTTTTCCGCCCAGCCTGCGGCTGTTGTTTGCATTAGGGCTCTTGTTGCTTGTCATGCGCTGGAACGCCGCGCTCGGTAGTCAGACGAAACGGCAGCTCGTGCTTTTGACATGGGGACTGGCCTTTCTTGCCTACATGCTGACGATTGGCCACAAGGAGGTTCGCTACCTGCTGCCGTTGGCTATTCCCGTGGTGATCATCAGCGCAATGAGCGTCACTGCGTTGTTCCGCTGGATTGCGCGCCAGGAAAGGCCGGTGTGGGTTGCGGGGACGCTATTCGGCGTTGCCGTGGCCGTGGCGGATTATGCGAGTCCACTCCAGAAGCTGCGCGACCCCTGGACAGACAGGTCAGAGTCAGAGGAAGTCCAGATCGCCGGGTACCTGCGCGAGCACTCGACGCCCGCTGACACGATCTACGCCGCGCACAATTTCCCGGTGCTCGCGTTCTACTCCGGGCGCACGACCGTCTCGCTGCTTCCGATCCAGGCCGAGTTCGAGCAAGTCTGGCACCAAGCCATGGCGCAGCCCGGATTCCTGGTCTATTACCCTCCCGCGGGTATCAAGGAGACGCATTCAAAAAACCCGCATTTCATGCCGGACCAGCAATTCATCGATGCCAGTCCGGAGTTCCGTCTGGTGCGATCCTTTCCGAGCGCCACCGTCTATCATTACGAGCCTGCCGGCCTCTGACCCCGATCTTCAGGCAGCCCTCTTCTTGCGCTGGGCGTCCTTGACGTGCATCTGGGCGTAAGCGCCATGCGCGGCGGCTTCGGCGTCGCCGACATGCACCGGCAGCGCCATGTCGTTGAGCACCGAGCCGAGCGCCGACAGGCACAGCATCACGTTGTCCGGGCGGCAGCTGTAGCCCATCAGGCCGAAGCGCCAGATCCTGCCCTTGAGCGGCCCGAGGCCGGCGCCGATCTCGAGGCCGAACTCGGTGAGCAGCGTGCTGCGCACCCTGGCTTCGTCCACGCCCTCGGGACACAGCACGGCATTCATCTGCGGCAGCTGATCTTTTTCTGCAACCAAGAATTTCATTCCCATTGCTTCCAGGCCGGCCTTCAACGCGAAGTGGTGGCGCGAGTGGCGCGCCCAGGAGTTCTCCAGGCCTTCCTCGCGCAGCAGCAGCAGCGCCTCGTGCAGCGCGAACAGCGAATTCGTCGGCGCGGTGTGGTGATAGGTGCGCGCGCCCGCGTTCCAGTAGCCCAGCAGCAGGTTCATGTCCATGAACCAGCTGTGGATCTTGTCCTTCCTCTTCTTCACGTGCTCGACCACGCGCTCGGAGAACGAGACCGGCGACAGCCCCGGCGTGCACGACAGGCACTTCTGGCTCGCCGAGTAGATGGCATCGATCTCCCACTCGTCGACCTTGACCGGCGTTCCGCCGAGCGAGGTGACGGCGTCGACGATCACCAGCGCGCCGTGCTTGTGCGCGATCTGCGTCAGGAGCTTCGCGTCGGACTGGCAGCCGGTGGAGGTTTCCGCGTGCACGAAGGCGACCAGCTTCGCGTCCCGGTTTTTCTTCAGCGCGTCCTCGAGCTTCTGCGGGTCGACCGGCTCGCCCCACTTGTCCTCGACCACGACGGGCGATCCGCCGCAGCGCGCCGCGTTCTCGAGCATGCGGCCGCCGAAGACGCCGTTCTGGCAGACGATCACCTTGTCCCCCGGCGTCACCATGTTCACGAAGCAGTACTCCATGCCCACGGAACCGGGCCCCGACAGCGGGAAGGTCAGCGGGTTCTTCGTCTGGTAGACGTAGCGCAGCAGCGATTTCAGCTCCTCCATCATCTCGACGAAGATCGGGTCGAGGTAGCCGATGGCCGGCTGGCTCATCGTGGTGAGCACGCGCGGATGGATCTCCGTCGGGCCCGGCCCCATCAGCGTTCTCTGCGGCGGGTGGAACGAGTAGATGCGCTTGGCGGGGGCGTACTGGCTCATGGGATCGGTCTCCGAGAGAATCCCGAAGGGCGCGTCGCCGGGGCGCGACTTCACGCGCACCGGGTTCTTCGCGCTCGCTTCGTTGATGACTTCGACTGCGCTGATGCGGCCCTGGGTAAGGCGCTCGACCTCGCCGGCCCAGCGCGCGGGCACGTAGCCGACCTTGACCCAGTTGTGCACCACGGCGCGATCCAGCTGGAAAGCGCGCGCGAGCTCCGCCTGGCTGCCGAAGATCTCGACGAGTAGCTCCGCGCAATTCATCATGTCTGTGCTCGTCGCAAACGTAGCATGTCAAATTCAGTTTGACAAGAGAGACCCCATAGTGAAACCGGACCATCCTGTAGCCTTCAAACCCGAAACCGTCGGCTTCAGACCCGAAACGGCAGCCGACGCCTGGCTGGGCCTGCTCGCGGCGCGCGGCGTCGAATACCTCTTCGCCAACGGCGGCACCGATTTCGCCCCGGTCGTCGAGGCCTGCGCCAAGGGCCAGGCGCTCGGCTGGCGGCTGCCCGAAGTGGTGATCGTGCCGCACGAGAACCTCGGCGTCGCGATGGCGCATGGCTACACCATGATCACCGGCCGGCCGCAGGCGATGATGGTGCACGTCGGCGTCGGCACGGCCAACGCCGTGAACGGCCTCATGAACGCCTCGCGCATGAACATCCCGATCCTCTTCAGCGCGGGCCGCACGCCGCTCACCGAGTCGGGCGCGCTGCCCGGCGCGCGCAACAACTACATCCACTGGGCGCAGGAGCACTTCGACCAGGGCGGCATGCTGCGCGAGTTCATGAAATGGGACTACGAGCTGCGTCACCCGGAGCAGGTCGAGACGATCCTCGATCGCGCGCTCGCTATCGCGAAGAGCGAACCCCAGGGACCGGTATACGTGACCCTACCCAGGGAAATTCTTGCCTCTCAATTTCCGGGAAAATTTTCAGAAAGCACCACCATCTCTCCCGCCTCGCCACCCGCGCCGGATCCCGACACGCTTGACGAGGTTGCCAAGCTCCTCGGCCGTGCAGAAAATCCACTGCTGATCACGGCGAACGGCGGACGCAGCGTCGAAGCGGCGCGTGCCATCCAGCAACTCGCCGAGACCTTTGCCATTCCGGTCATCCACTACCGTCCGCGCTATCTGGCGCTGTCGACCGAGCATCCGCTCGCCGCGGGCTGGGATCCGCAGGGCCTGCTGCCGCAGTCCGACCTGATCCTGGTGGTCGATTGCGACGTGCCGTGGCTCCCGTCACAAGGCAACCCAAAGCCCGACGCGAAAGTCGTGCACATCGGCCCAGACCCGCTCTTTGCGCGCTATCCGCTGCGCGGGTTCAGGACCGACCTCGCGCTCACTGGCGGCGTCGCGACGACGCTTGACGCCTTGTGCGAGCGCACGCAGAAACACGCTTCTGCTTCTCACGTAGAAAATCGAAGGCAGGCTGTGACTGCGCAATCGACTGCGACCCGTCGCCAGGCGCGCGGCGGCCCGGCTGCGATGACTCCCAGGTTCGCATCGCAGTGCGTGAACCGGCTGCTGGCCGACGACACGATCCTCGTCAACGAGTACCCGATCCTGCTCGAGGAGCTGACGATCCGCGAGCCGATGCGCTACTTCGGCAACCCGCCCTCCGGCGGCCTGGGCTGGGGCCTGGGCGCCGCGCTCGGCGCGAAGCTCGCCTCGCCCGACAAGACGCTGATCGCGACCCTCGGCGACGGCTCCTACATGTTCGGCAACCCGACGCCCGGCCATTTCGTCGGCGAAGGCATGCGCCTGCCGGTGCTCTACGTCATCTTCAACAACGCGCGCTGGGCGGCCGTGCACCGCTCGACGCTCGGCGTCTATCCGAAAGGCTACGCGTCGAAGACCTCCCGGCCGCCCTTCGCCACGCTCGAGCCCTCGCCGCGCTTCGAGCACATCATCCAGGCGAGCGGCGGTCACGGCGAGCGCGTCGAGGATCCGCACCAGCTGATGCCGGCTCTCGAGCGCGCGATGAAGGTGGTGCGGGACGAAAAGCGGCAGGCGCTCGTGAATGTCTGCCTCGAAGCAAGCTACGTAAAGACGAGCTGATGAAGACGGTCATTGCAGCGCTGGCGGGTACGGGACTCGCGCTCTTCGTCGCGGCAGCCGCATGGGCGCAGTCGGTGTTCGTCGTCAGCCTTTCCTCTTCGCAAGCGCAAATAGTGGTCAATGGGACGGCGGCGCGCGCGCTGTGGATCGGGGAAACGTCGCCCGAAGGCGTGACGCTTTCCGACATTCGCAACGGCCTCGCCAGCTTCGAGGCCGGCGGGCGGCGCTTCACGCTCGGCCTCGGTCAGTCGAGCGTTGCGGAAACGGTGCTGCGCGCGAGCTCGAGCGGCCATTTTTTTGCCGACGCCGCGCTCAACGGCGTGACCTTCCCGGCGGTGATCGACACCGGCGCGACCCTTGTAGTCCTCAACTGGGATCAGGCCGAGCGCATGGGAATCGATCTGCGTCAAAGCCGGCGCGTGACGACGCACACTGCCAACGGCCCGGTGCCGGCCTACGTGATAACGCTGGCGAGCGTGCAGGTGGGCGAGCTCGGTCTGCTCGACGTTCCAGCGATGGTGATCGAAGGCGGCGCCGAAAAGCTCCCGGCCGTGCTGATCGGCATGAGCTTCCTCAAGCATTTCGAGATGCGCCGCGCGGGCCAGACCATGACGCTTACGCGCTCTAATCCCCCGTAGCATGTGCCGGATTCTATCTGGACTCCATGACGCGCTTCAGCACCTCGTCTTTCATGCCGAAGCTCTGCCCTTCGCCCGGAAAGCTGCCGTTGCGCACGTCGGCGGCATAGCGGGCGACGGCGTCCCTGATCGCCGCGCCGGCTTCCGCGTAGCGCTTGACGAAGCTCGGCGTAAAGCCGGAGTAGAGGCCGACCAGGTCATGGAACACGAGGACCTGGCCGTCGCAATGCGCACCCGCGCCGATGCCGATGGTCGGGATGGCGATGCGCTCGGTGACCAGGCGCGCGAGCGGCGAAGGCACCAGCTCCAGCACCACGCCCCAGCAGCCGGCGCGCTCGAGCGCCTGCGCGCCTTCCATGATGCGCCGCGCGTTCTCCTCGTCCTTTCCCTGCAGCTTGTAGCCGCCAAGCGCCGACGCGGTCTGCGGAGTGAGGCCGACATGGCCCAGAACCGGCACGCCGGCGCGCGCCAGCGCCTCGATGATCGGCACGATCTCGGCACCGCCCTCGAGCTTCACCGAATCCGCGCCCGCCTCCTTCATCAGCCGCGCCGCATTGGCGAGCGCCTGCTCGGGCGTGCCGTACGAGAGGAACGGCAGGTCGGCGATGACGAACCCCTCGGGCGCGCCGCGCCGGGTGGCCTTGGTGTGATGCACCATGTCGTCGATCGTCACCGGCAGCGTGCTGCCGTAGCCGAGGACCACCATGCCGAGCGAGTCGCCGACCAGGATCAGGTCGATGCCCGCCTCGGCCACCAGGCGCGCGCTCGGGAAATCGTACGCGGTCAGCATCGCCAGCCGCGCGCCCTTCTTACCTTTCAGCTCACGAACGGTCGGCTTCATGGCGCAGGCCTGCGAAATCGAACAGCTTGCGGTCGAGCAGGTGCGACGGGCTCACGTCGGTGAGCGCGCGCACGATCGACTCGACGCGGCCGGGGTGGCGCTTTTCCCACTCGGCGAGCATCTGGCGCACCACCTGCCGCTGCAGGTTTTCCTGCGCGCCGCACAGCTTGCACGGAATGATCGGGAAAGCCTTCAGCTCGGCGTAAGCGATCAGATCGTCCTCGCTCACGTACGCGAGCGGGCGGATCACCACGTGCCTGCCGTCGTCCGAGCGCAGCTTCGCCGGCATCGCCTTCAGTTTGCCGCCGTGGAACAGGTTGAGAAAAAAGGTGGCGAGGATGTCGTCGCGGTGATGGCCGAGCGCGATCTTGGTCGCGCCGAGCTCGCCGGCAACCCGGTACAGCGCCCCGCGTCGCAGCCGCGAGCAGAGCGAGCACATCGTCTTGCCCTCCGGGATCACGCGCTTTACCACCGAGTAGGTGTCCTGCTCGACGACGCGATAGGGTACGCCGCGGCTTTCGAGATACTCGGGCAGCACGCGGGCCGGAAAGCCGGGCTGCTTCTGGTCCAGATTTACCGCAATTACCTCGAAGGCGACCGGAGACTTGATTCTTAAACTTATTAATAAATCCAAAAGAGCGTGGCTGTCCTTTCCTCCCGAGAGGCAGACCATCACGCGGTCGCCTGCCTCGATCATGTTGAAGTCGGCGATCGCCTCGCCCACCTGCCGGCGCAGGCGCTTGGCGAGCTTGTTTTCTTCGTACTCGATTTTGCGAGGAGCTGGAATCATAGGAAGGTCGAACGGCCGCCATCGACCGCGAGGATCTGCCCGGTGACGAAGGGCGCGCAGGCGAGGAAGTGTACCGCCTCGGCGACGTCCTCGGGCGAGCCGATGCGCCCGAGCGGCGTGGTGGCGAGGATGCGTGCGCGCTCGGCCTGCTCGAACTGGCCGTCGTCCGGCCAGGCGATGGCCCCCGGCGCGACGCCGTTCACGCGCACCTCCGGCGCGAGCTCGAGCGCAAGCGAGCGCGTGAGCGCGGCGAGCCCGGCCTTGGCGATGCTGTACACCGGGTAGCCCTTCAGGGGCCGCTCGCCGTGGATGTCGATGATGTTGACGATCGCGCCCCGGTTTTTCGCCAGCTGCGGCGCCGCCTCCTGCGAGATGAACAGCGGCGCGCGCAGGTTGGAGCCGATCAGCTCCTCCCAGTGCGAGGGCTCGATGGCGCCGACCGGTACCGCGAAAAAGCTCGACGCATTGTTCACGACCACGTCGAGCCGGCCGAAGCTCTCCAGCGCCGCCCCGACCAGCGCCCGGGGAGCGATCGGCGCGACAAGCTCGGCTTTCACCTTGGCGGCGCTTTTCGGCCGCAGCGCGTTCAGCTCCGCTACGAGGCGCGAGGCGTCGGCCTCGGAATCGCGGTAATGCACCAGCACGTTCGCGCCGGCGGCATGCAGGCGACGCGAGATCGCGGCGCCGATGCGCCGCGCGCCGCCGGTGACCAGCGCGCTCCTGCCTTGCAGCGAGCCATCCATGAGCGCCTTGAATTCTAGGGTAAATTCGCCGCATGCTCGCCCGCCTTGCCAACGAGATCGAAGCGCACGGCTGGATCTCGTTCGCGCGCTACATGCAGCTGGTGCTGCACGAGCCCGGCCTGGGCTATTACGCCGCTGGCCGTGCGAAGTTCGGTCGCGCCGGGGATTTCGTCACGGCACCGGAGCTGGGCAAGCTGTTCGGGCGCACGCTCGCTCGGCAGTTAAGGCAGATCGGCGGTCCGGTGCTTGAAATAGGAGCCGGCAGCGGCGCGCTCGCCGAGGCCCTGCTCGGAGAATCGCCGCGCGAATACCTGATCCTCGAGACCAGCGCCGAGCTGCGCGAGCGCCAGCGCGCGCGCCTCGGAAACCGGGTGCAGTTCATCGACCGCCTGCCGGCGCGCCTGGCCGGCGCGGTCATCGCCAACGAAGTCGTCGACGCGATGCCGGTGCACGCGGTGACCTGGACCGGGCGCGGCATCATGGAAAGAGGCGTGTCGTTGCGGGACGGAAAACTCGTCTGGGCGGAAAAGCCGGCGAGCGGCGAGCTGCTGGAAGAAGCGCGGGCGATCAAGGTGCCCACCCCCTATCAGAGCGAGATCAATCTGGCGGCGCGTGCCTGGATGCGCACGCTCGGCGAGCGGCTGGCCGAAGGCGCGATCTTCGTCATCGACTACGGCTTTCCGCGGCACGAGTACTACCACCCGCAACGCGCGACTGGCACTCTGATGTGCCATTACCGCCACCAGGCGCACGGCGACCCGTTCCTGCACCCCGGCGAGCAGGACGTCACCGCCCATGTCGACTTCAGCGCCCTCGCCGACGCCGCGCGCGCCGCACGGCTCGAGGTCCTAGGTTACGCCACGCAGGCGCAATTCCTCGTCAATTGCGGCATCACGGAAGTGCTCGGCGAAGCTAATGTCGAGAGCGCTCTGCATTACGCGCCGCTCGCCGCCGAGGCGAACCAGCTGCTTTCCCCGGCGGAGATGGGCGAGCTTTTCAAAGTACTCGCGGTCGGGCGCGGAGTGGACCGGCCCTTGCTGGGCTTTGCGCGTGGCGATCGCTCGAATGCGCTTTGAGCTCGTGTTCCTCGTCGCCCTGGCCTCGCCAGCAGCGGCGGACGAGATCGCCGATGCGAAGAGACGCTGGGCCGAAAGCCCGCACGGGCCGCTGCTCGAGCGCATCCTGCCGCCGACCTTCGAGGAAAGACAGCTGCCGCAGCCGCACTCGCGCGGCGCGCGCCTGACGCTGCGCTACTGCGTGCAATGCCACAACCTGCCCAACCCGGCGATGCACCATGCGCAAAAGTGGCCCGGCATCGTCGAGCGCATGGTGCTGCGCATGCAGGGCCGCGGCAACCTGGGAACGCTGATGTCGGAGATGATGGCCGGCGTGCAGGCGCCGAGCGAGGAGGAAGCCGCAGTGCTCGTCGCCTACCTGAAGAGGCACGCGCAAAAACCGCTTGACCCGAAGCGCTACCCCGAGGTGACCGAACCTTCGGGCGAAGCCTTCCGGCTCGCCTGCAGCCAGTGCCACGTGCTGCCTGATCCCAAGCGCCACACCGCCGAGGAATGGCGTATCGTCGTGACGCGCATGCAGGAAAACATGCTGTGGATGAACCGGGTGGTCGGCTCGCGGCCGGCGCCGGGCGAACCGCAGTTGCGCGTCGAGGAGATCAACGCCTTCCTGGAAAAGTATGCGAGGCGCCCTTGAGCAGCGTCAGTTGCCGGTAAACGTGTTGACGCCGCCGAGCGACATCATCTCGGTAAAGACGTCGAAAAAGTAGTACTGCAGGACGGCGCAGACCAAAAGGATCGCGAGAATCCAGCGCTTGGCCTTTGCCCAGCGCTTCACGTCCGGAGAATCGGCGCCGCTCTTCGTGCCCAGCTCGTCGATATACCCGCGCAGCTTCTCGCGCTTGCGGCCGCTTTCGCGCGCCCTCTCGTTCAGCCCGCGGGTCACGCGGATCAGGTTGCGGATCAGGTGCAGCGCGGTCTCGGGATGTTTGAGGAGAAGAGCCCTGACGTCGGCGCCCGAGATTTCGGCGAGCCTGGAGGGCTGCAGCGACATGACGGAAGCCGCGCGCGGCTTGTCGTCGAGCGTCATCTCGCCAAAGTACTGCCCGGGGCCCTTGACGTCGAGGGGGATCTCCTTGCCGCCTTCCTCCCCAAGATAGACCTTCACCTTTCCCGACAGGATCATGTACAGCGCGTCGGTGCGATCGCCCTCTCGAACGATCACTTCGCTCTCCGGGACGTTGCGGATCGCCACCCGCTGGGCAATCATCAGCAGGTCTTCGTCGGGAAGGCCTTCGAACAGCGGAATCCTCTTCAGATCTGCCAGCATGGCCGCCGCAAATCTTAGCGCTAATTCAATGGGGGCACCGCCATGCCCCGGGCCACGGCCGGCCGCGCGCCGATGCCTTCGTACCAGCGCTTGACGTTCGGATAATCGGATAAATCGACCCGGTGCCACTCGTGGCGCGCGACCCAGGGATAGATCGCGATGTCCGCGATGGAGTACTCCTGGGAGAAATACTCGCTTTTCGCCAAGCGGCTATCCATGACCGCGTACAGGCGCTTCGCCTCTCTGCCGTAGCGCTCGCTGCCGTAGGGGATCTCGTCCTTCTTCGCGCGCATGAAATGATGCGCCTGGCCGAAGCTCGGCCCGACGCCGCCCATCTGGAACATCAGCCACTGCAGCGCATCGTACTTCCCGCGCGAGGTGGGCGGCAGGAATTTGCCGGTCTTGCCGGCGAGGTAGACGAGGATCGCGCCAGATTCCATGAGCGCGAGCGGCTCGCCGTCGGGGCCCTCCGGATCGACGATCGACGGGATCTTGCTGTTCGGGTTGATCGCGACGTATTCAGGCGTGAACTGGTCGCCCCTGCCGATGTCGATCTTGTGAACGCGGTAAGGCAGGCCGCATTCCTCCAGCATGATCGAAACCTTGCGCCCGTTCGGCGTGCTCCACGTATAGAGTTCAATCATGTTGAAGTGGCTGCTTACGGTTCTGGTCGTGCTCGTCATTCTAGCGGCCGTCGCGCCGTGGTTCGGGCGCCTGGGCCTCGGCCGGCTGCCGGGCGATTTGCGCATCCCGGTGCGCGGGCGGATGTATTACGTCCCGTTCGCCAGCACCGTGCTGCTGTCGCTATTGGCTTGGGCGCTCGCCAAGCTGCTTTAGCCGCTCGGCGATCCCCGGCCCCACCCACATCTGCGGCCGCGACGGCTCCAATCCTTCCGCAGCTTCCTGCTTCGCGACGAGCTCCTTGGCGATCTCGAACGCCTGGGTGAACGAGCGCGTTCGCGCGAGCGCGTCGCGGAAATACGCCTGGCCGAAGTAGGTGAATTCGCGCCCTGCCTCGCAGCCGAACGACGTGCGGTCCGGTGCGGCCGCGGCGATGACCACCGTGTTGTCGTCGCGCAGGGGCTCGACATACCCGCCCGAGTAGCAGGCCGAGACGACGATCACGCGCCACTTGATCCCCGAGTCCTGGAGGATGCGGGCGAGCGCGGTGGGAGTCAGTGCGGCGAGCTCGAGCGGCGGCTGGGAGGCCGAAAGACGGTGCTCGCGATCACCGTGCGCCGACAGGAAAAGGAACAGCGCGTCCTCCTCGGTGTTCATCGCCTCGCCCACCCGGTTGAGCGCGCGCGAGAGGTTGGTCACGCTGCCGATGGGGAATTCCTCCAGCGCGTCGCGGCTGCTCGCGAGGGCGATGGAGCGCCCCGCGGTGCCGAAGCGCTCGTCGAACAGCCGCTTCACGTAGCGCATCTCGCGCAGGAACACGTCCTGGCTGCCGTCGGGCGCGAAGCCGACGAAGTACAGCTCCGGCACGCCGGGGCGGCCGCGCCGCAGCCCGGCGAGCGCGCGCTCGATCAGCTGCCCCTGCAAGTGAAACGCGCGCTCGTCGGCGAGGCCTGCGCCCGCTTCCTCGTCCTGCGCGGCGCTCGGCAGCCAGACGTCGGTCTCGGGAAACACGAAGAACGCGATGGCGATCATCGCGCCGACCGCAAGCGTGCCCTGGTACAGCTGCGGGCGGCGCGCGCCCATGACCACCGCGACGGCGCGCACCGAGGCGATCAGGGTCCAGCCAACGAGGATCCACAGCACGACCTCGCCGAGCCCGCTCGCGGCGGGGACCACCAGCTCGAACCACGGTTGGCTCGCGCTCAACGCCACGGCGAGCGACAGCAGCTTCTCCTGCGCGCCATAGGCGAGCGCAACGAGCAGCGCGGTGCCGAGAACCAGCGAGATGCTGGCGAGATACATGGGAATCGCCAACGGATTGAGCTCGCCTTCGAAACCGGCAAGCACCGCCCCGACCGCGACCCACGCCACGAAACCGGAGAGCGCCAGCAAGACGAAATCGAGCCCCGAGACGCGGTAATCGGACGCGCGCACGGGCAGGAACAGCGCGAGCCGCAGCCCGGCGAGCAGGTTCTTCGCCAGCGAAGAAAGACGAAACCTCACAGCGCCCGGGCGATGGCGTGGACGCGGGCCGCGTCGACCAGGGACGGTATCTCGGATTGAGAACCTGCTTTTGCGGCAATGGCGCCGGCGTCCACCGCGGTCGCGGCTTCGAGCGCACGCTGCAGACGCGCGACGTCGACGGCGGGATCGGCAAGCCCGGCGACCTCGAGCAGATCCTTGAAGCGCTCCGCGCGCCGGAACGCGTCGGCGCGCTTCAGCAGCTCGAGCAATGCCTGCGGCGAAGCCGAGTGCGCGGCGCGCAACGCCGGCCGGTAGCGGCACGCCAGGAGCGCCAGCTCGCGCTCTTCGCCCGGCGCCCGCAGGCGCTCGCAAAGAGCGTTGACTTCGGCTTCCTTCAGCGGCCACGCGAGCAGCGCGAAGCGCACCGGGACCGACCCGGACAGCTTTTTCGGGACGGCTTTCAGCTCCGGGAGCAGTTGTTGCCGCAGCCCGCAGGCCTCCAGCACTTCGAACATGCGCTCGGGGTGCGGCTCGGCCAGCCCGCGTGAGAATTCCTGCCACACGCGCTCGGGCACCAGAGAGTCGGCCTCGCCCGAGTTCACCATCTCCTTCATGAGCTGCATCGTTTCGTCGGCCACCCGGAAGCCGAAGCGCGCGGCAAAGCGCGCGACGCGCAGGATCCGCACCGGGTCCTCGGCAAAGGCCTGGCTCACGTGGCGCAGCACCCCTTCCTTGAGGTCGCGGCGGCCGCCGAACGGATCGATCAGCGTGCCATCGTCGGCCTTCGCCATGGCGTTGATCGTGAGGTCGCGCCGCTTCAGGTCGTCTTCGAGCGTGACCTCCGGGGCGGCATGCACCGTGAAGCCCCTGTAGCCGCGGCCGCTCTTGCGCTCGGTACGAGCGAGCGCGTGCTCCTCGTGCGTCGCGGGGTGCAAAAACACCGGGAAATCCCTGCCGACGGGCTTGAAGCCGAGGCGGACCATCTCCTCGGGCGTCGCGCCGACGACGACGTGATCCCTGTCCTTCACAGGCAGGCCCAGCAGTTCGTCGCGCACCGCCCCGCCGACGACGTACGTCTTCACTCGGCCATGTCGAACTGCGGAATGACCTCGGTCTCGCGCTGCGCCGCTTCGATCCACTCGCGCATCGCGGGCAGCGCGAGCACGGCATCGGCGTAGGCGCGGCACGCCGGCGGCAGCTCGACCTCGTAGGTCCTGAAGCGCAGCACCACCGGCGCGTACATCGCGTCCGCAGCGCCGAACGCTCCGAACAGGAACGGCTGCCTGCACTTCGACCAGATCTCCACGACCCGCTCGATTTCTGCAAGCACTTCCGGCGTTCTCCCCTTGCCGGGATAGCGCTTGCGCACGTTCATGCTCATGTGCTCGCGCAGCTTCGGAAACCCGGCATGCATTTCCGCGCACACCGAGCGCGCCTCAGCCCGCTCGACCGGATCGTCCGGCCACAGCGGATGCCTTTCCGCGAGATATTCGAGGATCGCGAGCGAGTCCCACACGCGGCTCGCTCCATCGACGAGGCAGGGCACCTTGCCAGAGGGCGAGTAGCGCAGAATCTCCTGCCTGGCGCCCGGGCCGTACAGGGGAATTCTCACTTCCTGGAAATCGAGCTTGAGAACCCGCATGGCGATCCATGGGCGCAACGACCACGAAGAGTAGTTCTTGTTCCCGATGACGAGCAGCGGCCGCGGCATGCGGCAAGTTTAACGGTATAGACTTGCGCCATGCGACTCGACGCGGCGAGCGCCGGGCGGCTCGCGGCGCTCGCGCTGGCGTGCGTCGGCCGCGAATTCCCGAATCAGCCGGGACATGTCATGCAGCGCGCCGGCGAGCTCGACCGGCCGCGCAGCCTGCACCCGGCGTTCTTCGGCTGCTTCGACTGGCACTCCGCCGTGCACGGCCACTGGCTGCTCGCGCATTTGCTGCGCCGCTTTCCGGGCCTGCCTCAAGCCGGTGCGATCCGGACGGCGCTCGACAGCGCGCTAAGCGCCGCCAATCTCCAGGTCGAGGCCGAATACCTCAGGCGGCACCCGGAGTTCGAGCGCCCCTACGGCTGGGCATGGGCGCTCAAGCTGGCGCAGGAGCGCGGAAACCTGCAGCCCCTGGAGGGCGTGATAGTGCAAGCCTACAAGCAGTGGCTTCCGAGGCAGACCTACCCGGTCCGTTCGGGCACTCACACCAACACCGCCTTCGGCCTCGCCTTCGCGCTGGATCACGCCCACCCCGAGCTGAAGCCGCTGTTGATCCAAAGAGCCCTCGACTATTTCGGCAACGACCGCGACTATCCGGCCGCCTGGGAGCCCGGCGGCAACGATTTTTTCTCGCCCTGCCTCATCGAGGCCGATCTCATGCGCCGCGTGCTGCCGGACTTTCGCGGCTGGTTCGACGCCTTCCTGCCTGAACTGCCGGCCTCGCTGCTCGAGCCGGCGCGAGTCAGCGACCGCAACGACGGACAGCTCGCGCATCTCGACGGGCTCAACCTCAGCCGCGCGTGGTGCTATTTCAGCCTTGCGCGCGCCCTGCCCGACAGGCCACATTTGCGCAAGGCGGGTGAGCGCCACCTTGAAGCCGGCCTCGCACAGCTCGCGAGCGGCAGCTACGCCGGCGAGCACTGGCTCGCCACGTTCGCCGCGTACGCGCTTGCCTGCGCTGGGGACTAGCGCCTCGCGCGCCAGCGAAACTGCGGATAGCGCTCGCGCGGACCCAGGGGCGCGAGGTAGAAGGGCACGACGGCCTCGAGCGCCTGCGCGACGAGCCCGAAGGGCAGCGTGCAGTCGGCGCCGCAGACGCTCGGCACCTGCATCGAGCGGTAGTTGTCGCGCGTCATCAGCGGATGCGGCGCCAATTCCATCAGCCGCGCGAGCAGGTACGACATGCGATCGGAAAGCGGGATGATGAGCCGCCGGCGGCGGGTGATCGCGCAGACGAACTCGACCAGCTCCTGCAGCGTGTAGACGCGCGGCCCGCACAGGTCGTAGGCCTTGCCGTGCGAGCGCGCCTCGTCGATGGCGCTCGCCATCGCGCGCGCGACGTCGCCAACGTAGACCGGCTGGAAGCGCGCCCGCGGGCAGGCCACCGCCAGCGCCGGGAGGAAGCGCGATAGCCCCGCGAACATGTTGATGAACGAGTCATCCGGGCCGAACACGATCGACGGGCGGAACGCCGTGACCTCGAGGTCGTCGGCGGCAAGCACCGCCTGCTCGCCGATCGCCTTCGAGCGCAGGTACTCCGAAGGCGCCTGCGGCGCGGCGCCGAGCGCGCTCATGTGCAGCAGCCTCTTCACGCCGACCGCGCGGCAGGCGGCGACGACCGCCTGCGGCAGCTCTACGTGCAAGCGCGCGAAGTCCGGGCCGTAGTCGTGCGGCCCGCGCTCGTCGCGCCGCCCGCGCCGGCTGTGCAGAATCCCGATCAGGTTGATGACCGCGTCGCGCCCGGCGGCGAGCCGCTGCAGCACGCCCGGTGCCGTGACATCGGCCTCGAGCACCTCGACGGTCGGCAGCTGGATGAGGGGCTTCGCGCGCTCGCGCCGCCGCGACGGCACGGTCACCTTGATCACGCCCCGAGCCAGCTCCGCCACCAGGTGGCGGCCGATGAACCCCGCGCCGCCGAGCACGAGGACGTTCTCGACCTTCATCGCGGCTTAAGGCAGCTCGTCTTCGGCCGTGGGTTCGGCCCCGGTGCGCGGCGGAACGGTCCCCAGGCGCGCCTTGATCGGCGTCAGCTTGTTCTCCAGCACCGCCGCGTAGAACACCGAGTTCGCCATCACGTTTTTCACGTAGTCGCGCGTCTCGCTGATGGGAATCGTCTCGACGTAGATCGCGCCTTCTAGCGGCCTCGAGTCGCGCCAGCGCCGCGCGCGCCCCGGGCCGGCGTTGTAGGCGGTCGAAGCGAGGATCGGGTGGCCGACCTGGTTGAGCACCAGCTTGAGATAGCCGGTGCCCAGGCCGACGTTGGTCTGCACCTCGCCCATGTGGTGCGGACGGTAATTGCGCAGGCCCAGCTTCGCTGCGACGTAACGCGCGGTGCGCGGCATGAGCTGCATCAGGCCGGTCGCGCCGGCGCTCGAGCGCGATTCCTGGAGGAAGCGGCTCTCCTGGCGCACCAGCCCGAGCACCAGGGCCGGGTCGACGCCATGGGTCTTCGCGTATTCCTGGAACACGTCCTGGTACGGCACCGGGTAGCGCAGCGCGAAATTGTGAACGCGGACGGTCTTGTTGGCGGTTTCGATGACGCGGTCATAGATTTCCGCGCGGTGCGCAACCTCGGCGGCGGCGATCAGCTTGGCGTCGTCGAAAAAGCGGATGGTATGGATCCACTCGCGCACGCCCTCGGTGCGCAAGCCGAGCCGGATCAGCTCGAGCGCGCGGGCAATGCCGGGATCGCGCTTCGCCGCCGCCACCTCGTCCTCGCCGGGCACGTAGATCTTATCGGGCAGCGCGACCATGTAGCCCAGCTCTTCCTCGGCCAGCAGGCCATAGAAGTCGGGCCGTCCGGCAACGCGCAGGTAATAGGCCCGGCTGCCGGTCTCCTCGCCCTGCGCGGCAAGCGCCCGGCCGTACCAGTAGGACCAGGCCCGCTCCTGCCGCGCGCCGGCGGACATCTGGTCGATCGAGTCGCGCACCACCTGCCAGTTTCCGCGACGCAGCGCCGCGCGCGCTTTCCAGGCCAGCTGCTCGTCGGTAAGCCGCAGGTCGCCGGCACGCGCATACCAGGCGAGCGCCTTGTCGTAATGCTCGCGCGCCGCCTCGTGACCGACGCGGCCCCAGAGGTACTTGAGGTCGGCCTCGGGCAAGCGCGCGGCGAGCGGCCCGTCGAGCGCGGCGGCGGCGCCCTCCGCGTCGCTGCGCGCGAAGCGCACGACGGCGAGCACCACCACCTCGCGCGTCGCCCGCTGCTCGAGGTTCTTGGGCAGCCGGGAGAGCAGGCGCTTGGGCTGGCGCGCCGCCTCGGCCAGCATGCGCTCGTCCGGCGCTTCATTCCGCGGCAGGTAGCCGAGCGCGGTTTTCGCGGCGGTGATCTGCCCATACTCGAACAGCACGCGCACGCGCCGCCAGACATCGCTGAACGTGAGCTGGCCTTGCTCCATCATCGCGTCGGCGAGCTTGCTGCAGCCTTCGGGCAGCTCGCGCGGCTCGAGCCACATCGCCGCCGCCGCCTCGGCGTAGGCGCTTTCGTCGCCGCGCTGCAGGCGCGATGCCCAGCCGTAGCAGCGCACCTCCAGGTCGTCGCGGCTGTAGAACGCCGCCTGGCGGTCGAACTCCTGCCAGTCGCCGCGCCCGCCGAGCACTTTCAGCCATTCTTCGCGCAGCAGCTCGGCGACGTAGCTGCGCTCGAATTTCGACAGGAAAGCGCGCACCTCGGTCGC
The DNA here is from genome assembly GCA_005881595.1 of Betaproteobacteria bacterium. Lineage (GTDB taxonomy): Bacteria > Pseudomonadota > Gammaproteobacteria > Burkholderiales > SG8-39 > SCGC-AG-212-J23. The sequence continues at coordinate 38,523 of VBBY01000058.1, forward strand.
CGGCATGTCCTCCAGCCGCAGGGAAAGGCGCCAGTACTCGAGCCATGGCTCGAGCACGTGATGACTCAGCTTTTGCGCGTGCTTCGCGAACCTGATCGGATCGCCGGCGCGATAGGCGTCGAAGGCGCCGAGCAGCGCGTCATCGCTGCTGTTGCCGGCAAAAGCCGGCGCGGCGGCCAGCCAAAGCGCTACACTCGCTCCCAGTATTTCCTTAAAAATCATCGAGGCAAGGATAGCACGCGGGTGGATGCCGTCGCTCTGAGAACGTGGCGAAAGACACAGCGCGAACGATTAATTACCGCGCGCTTGGCGCTCTCGCCGGCGCAGCTCGATTCCTGGCGCGAGCGCATCGACGGTTTTATCGAGCGTTCGTTCCCGGGGCTCGCCCGCAGCCGCGTGGCTTTCTGCTGGCCGGTAAAGAACGAGTATGACGCGCGCCACCTCGCGAGAACGCTGCGCAGCCGCGGCGCGTTGACAGCGCTGCCCGCCATCGTCGCGCCGCGCTCGCCGCTGGTGTTCCGCGAATGGCATCCGGGCGTCGCTCTCGCCAACGGGCCGCTCGACATTCCTTTTCCCGTCTCTTCGCCGGAAGTGCTTCCCGACGCGGTCCTGCTGCCGATGAACGGATGGGACGCGCAGGGCTACCGGCTCGGCTACGGCGGCGGCTACTTCGACCGCACGCTCGCTCGCCTCGCGCAGAAGCCGGTGACGATCGGCGTCTCCTACGAGCTGGCGCGCCTCGAAACCATCTACCCACAATCCTGGGACATCCCGGTCGATTATGTCGTCACGGAGCGCGGCGTCTATCGCAGGGATGACCAGGAGCTGGCCTTTCTGGGCGAGCCCGACCCGGGATCCGGCGTAATGTCCTCGCCGGTTTGTTACGCCGACGAGATCAAAAAAGACTGAAGCTAGCGTTTGAGCGCGAGTGTCAGCCCGTCGCCGATCGGAAGCAGCGATAGCGCGACGCGGGAATCCCCGTGCAATTTGTCATTGAAGCTGCGCAGCGCCCGCGTGGTGGCGTCCCGCGCCCTGGCGTCCGCGACCGCGCCTGACCACAGCGTGTTGTCCACCGCGATCAGCCCGCCGCGGCGCAGCAGCGCGAGCGAGCGCTCGTAGTAGTTCTGGTAGTTCTCCTTGTCGGCATCGATGAACACGAAATCGAACGGTCCCTCGAGCTGCGCCAGCGTCTCGAGCGCCGGCGCGAGGCGCAGCTCGATCTTGTGCTCGACGCCCGCCTTCCTCCAGAAGCGCCGCGCGAGCGCGGTCCACTCGGCGTTGATGTCGCAGCACAGCACGCGGCCATCCGCGGGCAGCGCGAGCGCGACCGCGAGGGCGCTGTAGCCGGTGAACGTGCCGATCTCCAGGCAGCGCCTGGCGCCGATCGCCTGCACCAGAAGCGCCATGAACTGTCCCTGGTCGGCGCCGATCTGCATTCCGGCATGGGGATTCGACGCCGTGGCTTCGCGCAGCTCGCGCAGCACTTCGGCTTCGCGCACCGAGTGCTCGACGATGTAGCGCGCCAGCTTTTCCGGAAACAACGGATGCCGGCTCGCCATCAGACCAGGAACAGCCTGTATGCGGGGTTGCGTGTCTCCTCGGCGTACGGGTAGCCGAGATTTTCCAGGAATTGCCTGAATTGCTTCATCTCGCGGGACGGAACCTGCATGCCTACCAGCACGCGGCCGTAGTCCGCGCCGTGGTTGCGGTAGTGGAACAGGCTGATGTTCCAGTCGCTGCGCATGCTCTGCAGGAACTGCATCAGCGCGCCGGGGCGCTCGGGAAATTCGAAGCGATAAAGCAGCTCCTCTCTGGCGAAAGGCGCACGTCCGCCGACCATGTGGCGCACGTGCCACTTGGCCAGCTCGTTGCCCGACAAGTCGAGGGTGGTCAGGCCGTGGCGGCGCAGGTTGCGCACGATGCGCGCCGTTTCCTCGCTGCCGTGCACCTCGACGCCGACGAAGATGTGCGCTTCGGAGGAGTCGGCGATGCGGTAGTTGAACTCGGTGACGCTGCGCGCGCCGATCTGCGCGCAGAATTTCTTGAAGCTGCCAGGGCGCTCGGGGATGGTGACGGCGAGGATCGCCTCGCGGTGCTCGCCGAGCTCGGCCTCCTCCGCGATGAAGCGCAGGCGGTCGAAGTTGGTATTGGCGCCCGAGGCCACCGCGACCAGCGCCTTGCCGCGCGCGCCGTGGCGCTCCACCCAGGCCTTGGCGCCGGCGATCGCCAGCGCGCCCGCCGGCTCGAGCACCACGCGCGTGTCCTCGAACACGTCCTTGATCGCCGCGCACATCGCGTCGGTATCGGCGAGCACCATCTCGTCGACGAGCTCGCGGCACAGGCGAAACGTCTCGCGCCCCACTTCCTTTACCGCCACGCCGTCGGCGAACAGTCCCACATGTTCCAGTTTTACTCTTCTCCCCTTCTTCAGGGACTGCGTCATCGCGGCGGCATCGACCGGCTCAACCCCCACCACCTTGATTGAAGGACGAACGCGTTTGACGTAGGCCGCAATGCCGGAGATCAGGCCTCCGCCGCCCACCGGGACGAAGATGGCCTCGAGCGGCCCGGCATGCTGGCGCAGGATCTCCATGCCGATCGTCCCCTGCCCGGCGATCACTTCCGGGTCGTCGTAGGGATGAACGAAGGCCAGGCCGCGGCGGCGCTTGAGGCGCATCGCCTGCGCAAACGCCTCGGCGTACGAATCGCCGTGCAGCACGACCTGCGCGCCTCGCGCCAGCACCGCGTCGACCTTGATGCGCGGCGTGGTCACGGGCATCACGATCACCGCCCGGCAGCCGAGGCGCTGCGCGGCGAGGGCGACCCCCTGCGCGTGATTGCCGGCGCTCGCCGCGATCACGCCCCTGGCGAGGCGCGCACGCGGCAGCCCGGCCATCTTGTTGTAGGCGCCGCGCAGCTTGAACGAGAATACCGGCTGCAGGTCCTCGCGCTTGATGAGCAGGCGGTTGCGCAGGCGCCTGGACAGCCCGGGCGCGAGCTCGAGCGGGGTTTCGCTCGCCACGTCGTAGACGCGAGCCTTGAGGATCCGCTCGAGATAGTTGTCGTGCTTCACGCCGCCCCCTGGAGCAGGCGAATTTAGCATGAGGGAGATCGAAATGAAGCTGTCACAGCTGAAAGCGCAATGGCCGGTGATGTCGTATTACCAGCGCTTCGAGAGCGCGGTCGCCGTGGCCCTGACGTTCGTCATCGGCTTCATCATTCTCGTCGCGCTCTATCGCCTCGCCTCGACCGTCGTCGTCGGCATGCTGTCCGGCATCCTGGACCCCCTCGACCAGAAGGTGTTCCAGAACGTGTTCGGCGAGATCATGACGCTGCTCATCGCGCTCGAGTTCAATCACACCCTGCAGTACGTGGTCAAGCGCGAGCAGAGCATCATCCAGACGAAAGTAGTGCTCCTCATCGCGCTGCTCGCGATCGCCCGCAAGTTCGTCATTCTCGACCTGCACGAGGTCGGGCCCGCCGAGATGCTCGGGCTGGCCGCCGTCGCCCTCGCCCTGGGCGTCACGTACTGGCTGATCCGGGACCGGGACGAGGCGCGATGAACTACCGCGAGCGCGCGCTGAAGATCTTTCCCTGGGTCTGCGCGCGCTGCGCCCGCGAGTTCAACGCGAAGAGCGTGCGCCAGCTGACCGTCCACCACAAGGACGGCAACCACGACCACAATCCGCCCGACGGAGCGAACTGGGAGCTGCTGTGCATCTATTGCCACGAGAACGAGCACGCCCGCGAGGTGGACAACGACGGCCGCCCGGCCGCTTCGCAGAAGAAGGCCCCTTCGACCTACCGCCCCT
>VBBY01000059.1 GCA_005881595.1 Betaproteobacteria bacterium
GGCATCGAAGGCAAGACACTGATCTACTCGACCACCAACGGCACGGTCGCCATGACGCGGGCCGCGGCGGCGGCGCGCGTGTACTGCGGCGCGCTGCTCAATGCCCGGCGGCTCGCCGAGCATATCGTCGCCAGGCACCCGCGCGAGACGGTGCTCCTGGTCTGCTCGGGCTCGGGGGACAATTTCAATTTCGAGGATTTCTACGGCGCCGGCTACTTCGTCGAGCGCTTCGCCGACCTGCT
>VBBY01000060.1 GCA_005881595.1 Betaproteobacteria bacterium
GCGCGCGGGCTGCGCGAGGAAGTCGAGTTCACCTGCCGCTTCGACGCCCTGCCCGTAGTGCCCGCTCTCGACCAAGGCAGGCTGCGCCTGGTCAGTGGTAGCGCTCGAACCCGAGGCGGCTGATGAGGAACCGGGCGAGCCCGTAGACGAGCCAGATCCAGGCCCGCCGCCACGGCGGCTGACGATGCCATTGCCGCGGCGGCACGCGCTCGGCGCCAGAGCGCATCGCCTCCTCCAGGCTGTCGTGCAGCTCCTTGGCGAAGCCGGTGTCGTCGACGAATACGTTCGCCTCGCGCGCGAGCAGCAGGCTGAACGGATCGATGTTGGAGGAGCCGACGCAGGCGGCGCGCCGGTCGAAGACCGCCACCTTGGCGTGCAGGAGGCTCTGGTAGTACTCGTAGATCTCGACCCCGGCGTCGAGCAGCCTGCCGTAGAGGCCGAGCATGGCGTAGTGCAGGAAGAAATACTCCACGCGGCCCTGCAGCAGGAGCTGTACTCGGACGCCGCGTCGGGCTGCCGCGTACAGCGCGCGGCGAAACGTGCGTCCGGGCAGGAAGTAGGCGCAGGCGATGACGATCTCCACGCGCGCCGCCTCGATGTGCCGCAGGTAGGCGTCCTCGATGTCGCGGCGATGCCGCAGGCTGTCGCGCACCACCAGGCACGCGTGCTGCGTGCCGCAGGGCGACGGCGGCGGCAGGGCGGCATCCGGGCGCGCACGGCGGCGCAACGTAGCCCAGGACACTCGCAGCCAGAGCCGGGCGGCCGCGTTGCGCACCTCGCCGGCGAGCGGTCCCTCGACTCGCACTGCGTAGTCGTAGCGCGGCGCCTGCCATTCGCGGCTCTCGAAATCGTCGATCACGTTGATGCCGCCGACGAACGCCACGTTGCCGTCGATGGCGGCGAGCTTGCGATGCATCCTGCGCAGCCGGCCGCGCTGCCAGCGGCGCCGCCCGAATTCGGGCCGGAACACGAGCAGGTGCGCGCCCGAAGCGCGCAGGCGTTCGCGAAACCGGCGGGAGAAGTCGCGGGCGCCGAAGCCGTCGACCAGCAGGTGCACGTTCACGCCGCGCGCCGCGGCGCGCGCCAGTGCGTCGGTCACTCGCTCGCCGGTCTGGTCGTCGGCGTAGAGGTAGCTTTCGAGGAACACTTCGCTGCGGGCGGCGTCGATGGCCTCGACCAGGGCCGGGAAATACTGCGCGCCGTTCTTGAGCAGCGTAAGCCGGTTGCCGGCGACGTACTGCATGCGGCTAAGGGCGCTCGAGCTCCGCGCTGACCGCGAGGTGGTCCGACAGCATCGACCACGGCCTGCCGCGGTGTACGCGCGAGGCTGCGATCTTGAAGCCGCGCACGTAAATGCGATCGAGCCGCAGCAGCGGCAGCATGCTGGGGAAGGTCGGCAGCGCGCGGCCGTGATGCGCCACCGACACCTCGGTCATGCCGAGCCGGCGCTCGAGAATCGCCGTGGCGCGATGCCGCCAGTCGTTGAAATCGCCGGCGATGATGATCGGCAGGCCGCGCGACGCGAGCTCCTCGAGCCGCCCCGAGATCGCCTCGAGCTGGCGCTTGCGTCCGCGCTCGTGCAGCGAAAGATGCACGCACACCAGATGCAGATTGCGCCTCCATCCCGGCACGGCCACCACGCAGTGCAGCAGCCCGCGGCGCTCGTAGCGGTGGTCGGAGACGTCCTCGTTCTCGAACGAAAGGAAAGGAAAGCGCGACAGCACCGCGTTGCCGTGGTGGCCGTGGTCGTAGACGGCGTTGCGGCCGTAGGCATGCTGCCACTGGCCGTCCGCAAGGAACTCGTGCTGCGGCTCGGTGGGGCAGGTGGCGAAGCGCATGGCGTAGCGCTGGTTCAGTCCCTGCACTTCCTGCAGGAACACGAAGTCCGGATCGAGCTCCCGCAGGCCTTCGCGCAGCTCGTGGATCACCATGCGGCGATTGAAATGCGACAGTCCCTTGTGGATGTTGAGGGTGACGACGCGCAGGCTCCGGGTCAGCGTCATTTTGGCGCCCCGGCGGCGCGCCGCTCGATCTCGGCCACCATGGCGGCGAACTGCTCGGTCGCGGTGCTGCGCAGCGCTGCGACGCCGATCAGCGGCGGCAGCTCGAAATCCGGCTCGATCTCGCCGACGTATCGGAGCAGCACCGTGCCGCGCTCCGCGTCAGGCTGGATCTCGTAGCGCCCGCTCATGTGCCGCACATTGCCGGCGACCGCTCGCGAGGAGATCGCCTGCGGCGGCCGCTCGGTCACCTCGAGCCGCACCTCGATCGGAAACGAAAAAACGAGAAAACGCGCTTCTCCGGACTGCTCGACAAGCAGGCGGCTGTGGTCGCGCGAAAGCACCACGCTTTTCGCGATGCCCGGGATGAAGCGCGGCAGATGCTCGTAATCGGTGAGCACTTCCCACACCACGGCTACCGGGGCGCTGATCTGCGCGCGCGCCTGGACCGCGACGCGCTCGCCGCGGCGCTCCGCCTCGACGCTGAGATCTTCGGCCGCGCGCCCCGGCGCGACCTGGACCGCGAGGAGCACGGCCACGACACACGAAATGCTCCACGGCTGCACGCGTTCTACGTTATCACAGCGCCTTCGCCCAGCATGACGATGGCATCGCGGTTGGACCAGGAGAAGCAGCGCAGCGCCGCCTCGCGCCATGGCAGCCACGCGAAGTCCGTGTGCTCGCCGGGAGCGAGCCTCACCGGCGCGCGCCGCGGCAGCGCGAGGCTCAGGACATGCTCGGTGTTGTAGGTCACGCCCGGGCCGAAGCGATGGCGCCACTGCTGGTAGATCTCGAAGGTATACGCGAGCTTCCAGCGCCGCAACGTGCCGCGCGCCGCGTCGATCCCGGTCTCTTCCCGCAGTTCGCGCGCCGCGGCGGCATCGACGCCTTCGTCGCCGCGTTCCAGCGATCCGGTCACCGATTGCCAGAATCCGGGACGCGTCGCACGCTCGATCAGCAGCACCTCGAGATCGGCGGTATGCACCACCACCAGCACCGATACCGGCAGCTTGAAGCTCATGATCCCCGAAACAGCTCGGGCAGGGACAGCTTGCGCGCGGGATCGATGAACGCCGCAAAAAACGGTTTGCCGCGGCCGGCCCAGAACTCGGCGCTCGAAGCGAGGACGTCGATCAGGATGCCGAGCCGGTCCTGGTCGAGAGCCTCGCAATTGCGCAAGATCAGCACGGTCCCGCCCGCCTTGCGCCACGACAGGTCGCTCAGGCAATCCTCGAGCGCATCCCAGTTCCGCCCAAACCACTCCGGAAGGTCGAGCGACTTTGCCAGGACGCCAAACACATCGCTGGATAATTCGATCGGCACCACATCGAGGGGCGTTCCCCGGGTCGCCTCGAGGAGCGCCGCATCGCTTGCCGCGCGGTACACGCCGGAGCGCGAGGGGTCCTGCAGGCGCTCAAGCAGCTTGCCCATTACTCGATGATCCTCTTGAACGTGCGGTAGTGGTCTTCGGTGTAATAGAACTCGCCGCCGCGGCCGGCGACGATGCGCCGCGCGCCGCGGTCGCGCGCTCCCGGGGTCGGCACCGTGTACTCGCGGTAATAGCCGCGCCCGCGCTTCGGCAAATGGGCTTCGCGGTTGCCGAATGTCCGGCCGTCATTGGGGTATGAGAACGGGCCGCCCGCCTTGATCCGCTCCAGCGCCTGACGCGCCTCGGGGGGTAACCCGGCAGTGCGGATATCCCCGGAAGACGCGAGAGCTGCAGCGACGCAGAAAATCGCAAGCGCGGCAAACGCTCGCCTCAAGCCTTGGGCTTCTCCCGCAGCCGCAAGCCGAGCTCGCGCAGCTGCTTCTCGTCCACCGGGCTGGGCGCCTGGACGAGAAGGTCCTGCGCGCGCTGCGTCTTCGGGAAGGCAATGACGTCACGGATGGATTCCGCGCCGGCCATCAGCGCGACCAGGCGGTCGAGGCCGAATGCGATGCCGCCGTGCGGCGGCGCGCCGTACTGGAGGTTCTCGAGCAGGAAGCCGAACTTCGCTTTCGCCTCCTCCTCCGAGATGCCGAGCGCCTTGAATACCTTGGACTGCACCTCGGCGCGGTGAATGCGCACCGAGCCGCCGCCGATCTCCCAGCCGTTCAGCACCAGGTCGTAGCCCTTCGCCAGCGCCTTGCCGGGGTCCGCGGCGAGCCGCTCCTCGTGCCCGTCCTTGGGCGAGGTGAACGGATGGTGCATCGCCGACCAGCGCTTTCCTTCCTCGTCCCATTCGAACATCGGGAAGTCCACCACCCACAGCGCTCGCCAGCCCTTTTCGACCAGGCCCTTGTCCTGGCCAAGCCGCACGCGCAGCGCGCCGAGCGAGTCGTTTACTATCTTCGCCTTGTCCGCACCGAAGAAGATGACGTCGCCGGCTTGCGCCCCGGTGCGCGCGACGATCTCCTTCAGGACGTTTTCCGGCAGGAACTTGACGATGGGCGACTGCAGGCCCTCCGGGTTCACCTTGAGGTAGGCGAGTCCCTTTGCGCCGTACGTCGCAACGAACTGCGCGTAGTCGTCGATCTCCTTGCGCGTGAGTTCCGCGGGAACGCGCAAGGCGGCGACGCGTCCGGCCGTGAGGTCGGCGGCCTGGCGGAACACCTTGAAATCGACCGATTTCATGAGATCGGTGAGCTCGGTGAGCTCGAGCGGCACGCGCAGGTCCGGCTTGTCGGAGCCGTAGCGCGCAATGACTTCGGCGTAGGAAAGGCGCGCGAAGGGGTCTGGCAGGTCGACGCCGAGGACATCGCGGAACACCCCGCGGATCAATCCTTCCATCAGCTCCTGGATCGCGCGCTCGCCGAGGAACGAGGTCTCGATGTCGATCTGCGTGAATTCCGGCTGCCGGTCGGCGCGCAGGTCCTCGTCGCGGAAGCAGCGCACGATCTGGTAATAGCGGTCGAAGCCGGCGACCATCAGCAGCTGCTTGAACAGCTGCGGCGACTGCGGCAGCGCGTAGAACTCTCCGGGATGGACCCGGCTGGGCACGAGATAGTCGCGCGCGCCTTCGGGCGTCGAGCGCGTGAGCATCGGCGTCTCGATGTCGATGAAGCCGTGCGCATCGAGGTAGTCGCGCACTGCCATCGCCACGCGGTAGCGCAGGCGCAGGTTCTTCTGCATCGGCTCGCGGCGCAGGTCGAGCACGCGGTGCGTGAGCCGCGTGATCTCCGAGAGATTCTCGTCGTCGAGCTGGAACGGCAGCGGCGCCGCCGCATTGAGGATCTCGACCTCGTGCGCCAGTACTTCGACCTCGCCGGAGCGCAGCTCGGGATTGACCGTTCCCTCGGGCCGCCGCCGCACTTTGCCGCTCACCCTGAGCACGAATTCGTTGCGCACCCGCTCGGCGGCCTGGAAGGCTTCGGCGCGGTCGGGATCGCAGACCACCTGCGCCAGCCCCTCGCGGTCGCGCAGGTCGATGAAGATCACGCCGCCGTGGTCGCGGCGCCGGTGCGCCCAGCCGCACAGCGTGACGCTGCGATCGACCAGCGCGGCGCTCAGCTCGCCGCAGTAATGAGTCCGCATCTACCTGTTTTCGAGAGGCGGGACTACGCCCATGGAAATGACGTACTTCAACGCCTGGTCGACGGTCATGTCGAGCTCGATCGCGTCCTTGCGGGCGACGACGACGAAATAGCCGCCGGTGGGGTTCGGGGTCGTCGGCACGTACACGCTCAGCGAATCGGCCGGGACGTGGTTGGCGAGGTCGCCGCCGGGCGTTCCGGTCTGGAAGGCGATGGTCCACATGCCTTTATGCGGCCATTGCACCAGCAGCGCCTTCCTGAACGCCTGCCCGCTCGACGAGAACAGCGTGTCGGAGATCTGCTTGACGCTCGAGTAGATGAAGTTGACCACCGGGATGCGGTGCAGCACGGCATTCCACAGCTGCACCAGTCGCGCGCCCAGGAAGTTGGTCGCGAGCAGGCCGGTGGCGAAAACGATGACCAGGGTAAAGATGGCGCCCAGCCCCGGGACGTGGACGCCGATCCAGCTTTCGGTCTGCAGCGCGACCGGCAGCAGCAGCAGCGACTGGTCGAGCACGTCGAAAATGAACTTCAGCACCCAGATCGTGATGATCAGCGGGATCCAGATCAGCAGCCCGGTGATGAAGTATTTCCTCACGGCTCCGGAAACAAAAAGGCCCGGCTCGCGCCGGGCCGGTTGGCTCGTTCGTGTTTACTCAGTCAGTGGTGCAAGCCGTCTTCTTCGGCTCGGTTTTCGTTTCGGTCTTGGTTTCGGTTTTCGTTTCGGTTTTCGCCTCGGTCTTGGTTTCGACCTTCGCTTCGGGCTTCTTTTCGGCAGATTTCTTGAAGTCCGTGGCGTACCAGCCGGTGCCTTTCAACTGGAAGCCGGCCGCGCTGAGCAGCTTCTGAAACGTCGCCTTGCCGCAGGCCGGGCACTTGGAAAGCGCGGGTTCGGAGGCCTTTTGCAGAAACTCCTCCTGGTGCCCACACTTCGTACAGCGGTATTCGTAGATCGGCATGGTCAAATCCCCGTGGCAGCGATTATATCGCTGATTTTGGGGGGAAAAGCCCGAGATCAAGGGGCCGTCACTGGGCCTTTCCCTCGATCATGCCGAACTCTGCGGGAAAGCTGGCGTAAAACACCCGCACCTGCTCGCGCCGCAGCAAGCCGAGCAGGGTCTGCGCCTGCTCATCGCTCAGCAGGAATTCGACCTCGACCGTGAGATCGCCGGCCAGCTCGAAGAAGTGCTGCTCGTGCAGCACGCCGTGGCGGCCGTAGCCGGCGATCGCGCGAAAGGCAGAGCCGCCGTGAATCTCCGCCTTCTTGGCCGTCTCGAGCAGCCATTCGTAGAGCAGGATGCCGTGGTGCTTGCGGTTCTCGTGCACATAGAAGCGCAGACAGGTGCCCTTCATGACTACCTCAGGATGAGGCGCATCGAGCCAATGCCTGCGAAGGTCATGACGATGGAGCCGACCACATGCGCGCCGACGAGCGCCGCAGTCCACCCGAGCTGCTGGCGGCCCAGCAGCGTCGCCGCCTCCCCGGAAAAAGTCGAGAACGTGGTGAGCCCGCCGAGAAAGCCGGTGGTGATCAGCAAGCGCGCTTCCGGCGGCAGCGCCTCGAAGTGCGACAGCACGGCAAGCGCGATGCCCATCAGATAGCCGCCGACCAGGTTGGCGGCCAGCGTGCCGAGCGGCAGCGTCGGAAACACGGGATTGAGAACGATGCCGAGCCACCAGCGCAGCCACGCGCCCGCGGCGGCGCCGCCTCCGACAGCCAACAAGCCGAGAACGTTCACTTCAGAACGGAATATCGTCTTCCATGTCGTCGAACTTGCCGGCCGGCTTCTTCGCGGCGGGCTTGGCCTCGCCGGCCTTGCCCTCGGCGGCCTTGGCCTCGGCGCGCTGCCCCGCCGGCTCGCGCGGCTCGCGCGGCTCGCCGGAGCCGGCGCGCGAGCCCAGCATCTGCATGACGTCGCCGCGGATCTCGGTCGAGTAGCGGTCCTGCCCCTCCTTGTCCTGCCACTTGCGCGTGCGCAGGCTTCCCTCGACGTAGACCTGGGAGCCCTTCTTCAGGTACTCGCCCGCGACCTCCGCCAGGCGCCCGAAAAAGGCGATGCGGTGCCACTCGGTCGCCTCCTTCATCTCGCCGCTCGCCTTGTCCTTCCAGCGGTCGGTCGTCGCCACGCGGATATTCGTCACCGCGTCGCCGCTCGGCGTGTAGCGGGTCTCCGGGTCGGCGCCCAGGTTGCCGACGATGATGACCTTGTTCACCGATGCCATGTCACACCTCCCCCGTGATCAGTCCTCGTCCAGGTCTTCCACATTAACACCGGACGCTATCGACAACGTCAGACTCGAAAGATCGTTGACCGCGGGCCGCAGCGGCTTCATCCCCGCCGCCACCGCCAGCCAGACGGCGCACAGCGCCGCGCAGGCCCAGAACACCCCGGCCGCGCCGTAATCCCTGCCGATCCAGCCGCCGAACAATCCGCCGAAGAAGACCCCCAGCGTCTGGGTCGTGTTGTACACGCCGATCGCGACGCCGCGGCCGCGTGAAGGCGCGAGGCGCGAGACGAGCGCGGGCAGCATTGCCTCGAGCAGGTTGAAGGCGACGAAAAAAGCGAGCATCAGCGCGGCGAGCGCCGCGAGGCTGCCCGCTTTCGTCGCGGCGAGCGCCGCCTCGACCGCGAGCAGCAGCGCGACGCCGCCGAGCAGGACCGGCTTCGGCCGGTTGCGCCGGTCGGCGTAGAGGACAGGCGGGACCATGAGAGCGAAAGAAACGAGCAGCACCGGCAAGTAAAGCTTCCAGTGCTCCGGCAGCTCGAGCCCGGCATGCACGACGAGCGGCGGCACCACGACGAACATCGCGTAGAGAACGACGTGCAGAACGAAGATGCCGGCGTTCAACCGCAGCAGCTCCGGGTCGAAAAGCCGCCCGCCGCCTTCTTCATGCGGCTTTTTCCCCGGCATGGCGGGCGGGTCTGGAACCTGGAACTTGACGACCCAGATCGCCGCAAGCGACAGCAACCCGGTGAGCGCGAAGATGCCATCCATGCCGATGGCGCGGTACAGCAGCGGCGCGCCGATCAGCGAGAGAGCGAACATCGATCCGATCGTGGCGCCGATCATCGCCATGATCTTGGTCCGGTGCTGCTCGCGCGTCAGGTCTGCAGCAAGCGCCATGGCCACCGAGTTGATCGCACCGGCGCCCTGCAGGGTGCGCGCCGCGATGGCGGTCCAGATGTCGTGCGCCGCAACGCCCAGGAAGCTGCCCGCGGCAAAGATGACCAGACCGGTGTAGATGGCCGGCTTTCTTCCCCATCGATCCGAGGCCAGGCCGAAGGGAATCTGCAGAATTCCCTGCGACAGTCCATACACCCCGAGCGCGATGCCGACCAGCGCAAGGTCGGCGCCCTTCAGCTTCGCCGCGTGCACGGCAAACACCGGGAGGATGGAGAACAAGCCGAGCATGCGCAGGCCGTAGACGCCGGCGAGGCTCGCGCCGGCGCGCAGTTCTGCGCGGCTCATGCGTTCGGGGAGCATGGGGAAGTATCGGCGGGAATGCGAAACGCGTTATAGTAGCAAGTTTACTTTCCGGCTCCCCCGATGGACAGCATCCGCATCCGCGGAGCGCGCACGCACAATCTGAAGAATCTCAGCCTCGAGCTGCCGCGCAACCGGCTCGTGGTCATCACCGGCCTGTCGGGCTCCGGCAAGAGCTCGCTCGCCTTCGACACGCTCTACGCGGAAGGGCAGCGGCGCTATGTCGAGTCGCTGTCGGCGTACGCGCGCCAGTTCCTGCAGCTGATGGAAAAGCCCGACGTCGACCTGATCGAGGGCCTGTCGCCCGCCATCGCCATCGAGCAGAAGGCGGCGAGCCATAACCCGCGCTCCACCGTCGGCACCGTGACCGAGATCCACGACTACCTGCGGCTGCTGTACGCGCGCGTCGGCACGCCTTACTGCCCGGAGCACAACCTGGCGCTGCAGGCGCAGACCGTGGCGCAGATGGTGGACCAGGCGCTCGCGCTGCCCGAGGACACCAGGCTCATGATCCTCGCGCCGGTGATCGCGCGGCGCAAGGGCGAGCAGGCCGAGCTGCTCGACGAGCTGCGCGCGCAGGGCTTCACGCGCGTGCGCGTCGACGGAAAAGTGCACGAGCTCGACGCCGCGCCGCGCCTGTCGAAGAACGTGAAGCACTCGGTCGACGTGGTGATCGATCGGCTTCGCGTGCGCGCCGACGCCAAGCAGCGCCTCGCCGAATCCTTCGAGACCGCGCTGCGCCACGCCGACGGGCGCGCTCTCGTCGTCGAGACCGACAGCGGAAAGGAACATCTGTTCTCCGCCAAATTCTCGTGCCCGCGGTGCGATTACGCGCTGCCCGAGCTCGAGCCGCGCCTGTTCTCGTTCAACAACCCGATGGGCGCCTGCCCGCGCTGCGACGGCCTGGGCGCGATCGAGTTCTTCGACCCGAAGCGCGTCGTCGCGCATCCGAACTTGTCGCTGGCGAGCGGCGCGATCCGCGGCTGGGACCGCAGGAACCATTTCTATTACTCGATGCTGCAGTCGCTCGCCGGGCACTACCGCTTCGACATCGAGCAGCCCTGGGAGCTGCTGGACGAAAAAGTGCAGGAGCTGATCCTCTCCGGCTCCGGGCGGGAGAAGATCGCCTTCACCTATCTGAGCGAGCGCGGCCGCAGCACCGTCAGGGAGCACGCCTTCGAAGGCGTGATTCCCAGCCTCGAGCGCCGCTACCGCGAAACCGACTCGAGCGTCGTGCGCGAGGAGCTGGCCAAGCACCTCAACACGCGCGCCTGCCCCGAGTGCGGCGGCACGCGGCTGCGGCGCGAAGCCCGGCATGTCAGGATTCTGGACAAGACTCTGTTCGAGGTGTCGCGCTGGCCTCTGCGGAAAACCCTCGACTTTTACAAGAACCTGCAGCTCGAAGGCGCGCGCGGGCAGGTCGCCGAGCGCATCGTGCGCGAGATCGCCAACCGCCTCGAGTTCCTGGTGAACGTCGGGCTCGATTACCTGGCGCTCGAGCGCTCGGCCGAGACGCTGTCGGGAGGCGAGGGGCAGCGCATACGGCTCGCGAGCCAGATCGGCTCCGGCCTCACCGGGGTCATGTACGTGCTCGACGAGCCCTCGATCGGCCTGCACCAGCGCGACAATGCGCGCCTGATCGAGACGCTGAAGCGCCTGCGCGACCTCGGCAACTCGGTGATCGTGGTCGAGCACGACGCCGAAGCGATCCGCGCCGCCGACCACGTCGTCGACATGGGGCCGGGCGCGGGCGAGGCCGGCGGGCACATCGTCGCGGAGGGCCCGCCTGCGGAAATCATTTCAAATCCCCAGTCGCTCACCGGGCGCTATCTGGCCGGCGCGCTGACCATCGAGGTGCCGCGGCTGCGCAACCGGCCGAACTCCAATCGCCTGGTGGTGCGCGGCGCGACCGGCAACAACCTGAAGGGCATCGATCTCGCGCTGCCGCTCGGGCTGCTGGTGTGCGTGACCGGTGTTTCGGGCTCGGGCAAATCCACCCTCATCAACGACACGCTCTATGCGGCGGTCGCGCGCAGCCTCTACGGCAGCGCCGCCGAGCCGGCGCCGCACGCTTCGATCGCCGGCCTGGAGCACCTCGACAAGGTGATCAGCGTCGACCAGAGCCCGATCGGCCGCACGCCGCGCTCCAACCCTGCAACCTATACGGGATTGTTCACGCCCATGCGCGAATTGTTCGCGAGCGTGCCTGAGGCACGCTCGCGAGGCTACGACGCCGGGCGCTTCTCGTTCAACGTCAAGGGCGGCCGCTGCGAGGCCTGCCAGGGCGATGGCGTCACCAAGGTCGAGATGCACTTCCTGCCCGACATCTACGTCGCCTGCGACGTGTGCCACGGCAAGCGCTACAACCGCGAGACGCTGGAGGTGCGCTACAAGGGCCGCAACATCCACGAAGTCCTGGAGATGACGGTGAGCGAGGCCGCCGGCTTCTTCTCCGCGGTCCCGGCGATTGCCAGAAAGCTGCAGACGCTGATCGACGTCGGGTTGGGCTATGTGCGGCTGGGCCAGTCGGCGACCACGCTCTCGGGCGGCGAGGCGCAGCGCGTGAAGCTGTCGCTCGAGCTCTCGAAGCGCGACACCGGGCGCACGCTGTACATCCTCGACGAGCCGACCACCGGCCTGCATTTCCACGACATCAAGCTGCTGCTCGAAGTACTACATCGGCTGCGCGACGCCGGCAACTCGGTGGTGGTGATCGAGCACAACGTCGATGTCATCAAGACCGCCGACTGGATCGTCGACCTAGGCCCCGAGGGCGGCGACGGCGGCGGCCACCTCGTCGCCGAGGGGACGCCGGAGCAGGTCGCGGCGAACAAGGCGAGCTACACCGGCCAGTCCCTGCGCCAGGCGCTGGGCATCAAGCCGGGCGAGCCGCGGCGGCGCGCGGCGGCTTGATATGTTGCTAAACGGCAAGTAGAGCGTCGCCGTGCCAGGCGAGGTGCTTCTGGTGATACTGCGCCAGGCTCTCGCGGTGGCCGATGGAAACCAGCGTCGTGTTGGGCAAGCGCTCGCGCAGTAACCGGTAGAGCGCAGCCTGGTCCTCCTCGGGCAGCGATGCCGTCGCCTCGTCGAGAAACAGCCAGTCGGGCCGGTTGAGCAGAGCGCGCGCGAAGGCGAGCCGCTGCTGCTCGCCACCCGACAGGACCTGCGCCCAGTTCTCGCTGCGCTCGAGATCGTAGGCGAGAGATTGCAGGCCGACCGCTTTCAGGCATTCACGAATTTCTTCGTCTGAAAAGCGATTTGCGTCCTCCGGGTAGCAAACCACGTGCTTCAGCGAGCCGACCGGCAGGTAGGGCTTCTGCGGCAGGAACAGCAGCCGCGCGCCTTTCGGCAGCTTGATGCGGCCCTTCCAGTAAGGCCAGATCCCGGCAAGCGCGCGGAACAAGGTCGACTTCCCCGCTCCCGAGGGACCGGTCACGAGGACATGCTCGCCGGGCTTGAGCTCGATGGTCGCCGAGGAGAGCAGCGGCCTGCCTTGGGGAAGCTCCAACTCCAGATTTTCAATTGCCAATCCTTCACCGGGCACTTCGTTGCGCTCGCCATGCATCCGCTGCGCCTTCTCGCGGGCCTTCTCCAGGGACGCGGCAAAACCGGTCAGCCGGTCGACGGTCGCCTTCCATTCGGCGAAGCTCGGGTAGATGTCGATGAACCAGGAGAGCGACTCCTGCACCTGGCCGAAGGCCGACGCAGTCTGCATCAGCCCGCCTAGCTGGATCGCGCCCGAGAAATAGCGCGGCGCGGCGACGACGAACGGGAACACGATCGCCAGCTGCGCGTACGACACGGTGAAGAAGTTCAGCTGCTTCTGCTTGCGCATGATTCCCCACCAGTTGGCGATCACGTTGGCGAAGCGCTTGCGGAAGTTGCCCAGCTCCTCGTTCTCGCCGCGATAGAGGGCGACGCCTTCGGCGTTCTCCCGCAGGCGCACCAGCGAGAAGCGGTAATCCGCCTCGTAGCGCTGCTGGTTGAATTGCAGGCCGATGAGCGGCTTGCCGATCCAGTGGGTGAGCAGGCTGCCCGCGCCGGCGTAGAGGATCGCGAACCAGACCATGTAGCCCGGGATCGAGACGCCGGCCAGCTCCAGCGTTCCGGAAAGCGTCCAGAGGATGCCGATGAACGAGAGCAGTGTTACCACGGCCGAGAGCAGGCCGAGCCCCAGGGTCAGGGTATAGTCGACGAACAGCCTCAGGTCTTCCGCGATGCGCTGGTCCGGGTTGTCGGTGCCGTGATCGAGGAGTTGCAGCCGGTAGTAGGCGCGCTCGCGCAGCCAATCGGCGAGATAGCGCTCGTTCAGCCAGCTGCGCCATTCGATCTGCAGCATCTGGCGCAGGTAGAGGCGGTACACGGCCAGGCCGATGGCGGCGAACGCGAGCAGCGTGAACTTGCCGAGCAGCCGGTAGAAATCGTCGAGCCGCTTGTCCTGGATGGCGTTGAAGAACTCGTTGTTCCACAGGTTGATCTGCACATTGATCCAGACCAGGCCGAGCGACAGGCCGATCACCGTGGCGAGCAGCGTCACCCCCTTGGCGCGCTGCTCGGAAACCCAGTAGGGTTTGGCCAACGCCCAGAAAGCCGTTAGAAATCTGCTGGTTTGCATGGGGCACCTGAGAAGGGATCTGAATCAGTTTACAGAACGGCCATGGCAAGGTAACAATTCTCCCAATGTCCTCCGGCCGGGTCTTCCGCTTCGCGCCCACCCCAGAGCACCCGGCCAAGCACCTGTTCGTGTTCCTCCACGGCTGCGGCGCCACCGCGCAGTCGATGATCCCGATCGCGTTCAAGTTCCAGGCGCGCTTCCCGAGCGCGGCGCTGGTGGTGCCGAGCGGATTCAACCCGGAGGCGCGCGGCGGGGTGGCGCAGGACTGGTATCCGACGCGCGGCCTGCACGCCGACAACCATCGCGAGCGCGTCGCCGCCGTGCTGCCCGACGTCGAGGACCTGGTGCGCCACGAGCAGACCAACTTCGGCGTGCCCTCGAGCCGCACCGTGCTGATCGGCTTCTCGCAGGGCGGGACAGTGGCGCTCGAGGCGGTGAAGGCCCCGGGAATCGCCGGCGCCGTGGTCGCGTTCTCCGCGCGCTACGCCCGCCTGCCCGCGCGCGGCACGCCGATCCAGTCGCGCATTCACCTCGTGCACGGCGAGCTCGACTCGGTGGTGTCGCGCGTGTACGCGGAGCGCGCGGCACGGGTCCTGGCCGGGCTCCATGTTCCGGTCACGCTCGACATCGTCGAGGACCTCGGCCATGCGCTTTCGCACCGCGCGATCAGCCTCGGGTCGCTGCGCCTCCTGCAGGGCATCTACGAGGGTCGCCGCGCGACGTTGCATTGAAGCAAGGCATCGTTCTCTTCGCCCACGGCTCGCGCGACCCGGAATGGGCGCGGCCGTTTCAACGAATCGCCGAAATCGTGGGCCGAGCTGCGCCGCATTGCGCGGTCAGGCTTGCGTATCTCGAGATCATGCGGCCGTCGCTCGAGGAAGCCGTGGCCGCGCTCGCCAAAAGCGTCAAGGCGATTCGGGTCGTGCCCGTATTCCTCGGGCAGGGCAGCCATCTGAAGGAAGACCTGCCGCGGCTCGTCGCGGCCGTTCGCGGCGACTACCCCGGCGTCGAGATCTCGCTCGAGCCGGCGATCGGCGAGCAGCCGCGCATCATCGAAGCGATCGCCGCGCTCATTGCTGGAGGAGGAACTGCCTGACCGGGGCGATCTGGTCCTCGCTCATCAGCGCCGGCACGTGGCCGACGCCCTCGAACTCCACCGACACCGTATCGGGCCTGCGCTCGCGCATCTCCTTTAGGGTGCTGGCGGGCAGCACTTCGGACTTGGCGCCGCGCAGCACCAGCGTGGGACACTTGAGCCTGCCCCAGATGTTCCAGAGGTCGACGCCGCGCAGCACGTTGGGGCCGATCGGCATCTCGCTGTCGATGTTGCCGTGGTAGCCTTCGCCGATCGCCGGGTCGTAGCGCAGCACGTAATCCCCCTTCTCCTCCTGGGCCACGCTGTGGACCGCGAGCTGCTTCCACTGCTCGTCGGTGAGCGCTCCGAACGACGCGCAGACCTTGCGGATGTACGCCTCGACCTCCCCCAGATTGGAGAAGCGCAGGCCGCGCGTGATCGAGCCCTTCATCCGAATGAGCGCGCCCCAGGGTATGAACGCGCCCACGTCGTTCAGCACCAGGCGCCGGATCGGCGCGTTGCGCTTGGCGGCGAGAAACATCCCGATCAGTCCGCCCATGGAGGTTCCGACCCAGTCGATCATGGGGGGCGGGGGGCCGCCGCGCAGCCGTTCTAGCCAGGTGCCGGCGGCGGGCGCCGTCACCCGCGCCAGCATCGCCGCCGCGTCGGCCAGGTAGGTGGAAAAGCTGTACTCGGACTTGTTGTCCAGCCAGTCGCTGTCGCCGCGTCCGACGACATCCATGCACACCACGCGGCAGTCCGGGGCGAGCGCGTCGGCTAGGAAGTCGAAATCGCGGCTGTTGCGCGCAAGACCGTGCACGCACACCACGACGTGCGGATTGTCGTGATCGCCCCACTCGGTGTAGGCAATGCGGTGGAAGCCTCCGTCGCCCAGGGAAAAGAAATATTTCTGGCGCATGGGAAAATCTTAATCGATATTTTTGCGATGCAAAAAAAGATTTGCAGTGCAATACTCCTCACCGAGAGTAAAGTGCTTGCGCGTGGAGGCGTGCCATGGAAGAAAGACCGATCCGCAGCATCATCGGGGAGCAGAAGCCCATTTTCGCTCGCGCCGAAACCAGCGTCGCGGCGGCGGCGAAGCTGATGAAGCGCCACCGCATCGGCGCGCTGCTGGTCATGAAGAGCGGCCGGCTCGCCGGCATCTTCACCGAGCGCGACGCGCTGTTCCGCGTGCTCGCCGAGGGCCGCGACCCGGCGAAGACCCACCTTTCCCAGGTCATGACGTTGAATCCGCGCACCATCTCGCCCGACCGGCCGTTCGGGCACGCGCTGCACTTGATGTACGAAGGCGAGTTCCGGCACGTGCCGGTGGTCGAGAACGGCCAGCCGCTCGGCATGGTGTCGGCGCGCGACGCGCTCGGCCCGGACCTGAAGCAGTTCGTCGCCGATCTCGATACGCGCAACCACATCGGGGAGATCCTGGGATGAAGCTGAAAGATGTGCTGGCGGCCAAGGGCAGCCGCGTGGTCACGGTGTCCGCCAAGTCGAGCGTGGCCGACGCGATCCGCACCATGCACGCCCAGAAAGTGGGCGCGGTGCTGGTCCCCGACGCCGAGGCTTGTCCGGTCGGCATTTTCACCGAGCGCGACGTAGTCAGGCTGCTTGCCGACGGCGAGCGCGACCTCGAGCGCCTCGCGGTCGAATCGAGGATGACCTGCAGCATCGTCATCGGACGGCTGGCGATGTCGGTCGACGAGGCGCTTGGGCTGATGACCGAGCGGCGCTTCCGGCACCTGCCGGTGATCGAGGAGGGCAAGCTGCTGGGGCTGGTGTCGATCGGCGACCTGGTCAAGATCAGCCTCGAGGAGACCGCGCAGGAAGCACAGGCGCTGCGCGCCTACATCCAGTCATAACGGCTCTCACTCGGAGAGCTCTGGCAGGTCCCTGAAATACTCCAGGGCCTCTGGATTGGCGAGCGCGTCGGTGTTGGCCACCGGCATGCCGTGCACCACCGCCTTCACGGCGAGCTCCACGACCTTGCCATTCTTGGTGCGCGGGATGTCGGCCACCTGAACGATCTTTCCCGGCACATGCCTCGGCGAAGCGTGACGGCGTATTTCTGAACGGATGCGCTCCTCGAGCCGCGCATCCAGCGTCTGGCCGTCCCGCAATTTCACGAACAGCACCACCCGCGTGTCGGACTGCCAGATCTGCCCGATCGCCACCGCCTCCTCGACCTCGGCGATGCGCTCCACCACGCGGTAGATCTCGGCGGTGCCGATGCGCACGCCGCCCGGATTGAGGGTGGCATCGGAGCGCCCGTAGATGATCATCGTGCCGCGCTCGGTCAGCTCGCTCCAGTCGCCGTGGCACCAGACGTTGGGATACCTGGCGAAGTAGGCGGCGTGGTAGCGCTCGTCGCCGCGGTCGTTCCAGAAGCCCAGCGGCATCGACGGGAACGGCCTGGTGCAGACCAGCTCGCCTTTTTCATTGGTAACGGATTGTCCCTGTTCATTGAAGACCTCGACGGCGATTCCTAATGACCGGCACTGCAGCTCGCCGCGGTACACCGGCAGGATGGGATTGGCGTCGGCGAAGGCGGCCATGATGTCGGTGCCCCCCGAGATCGAAGACAGGCAGACGTCGCTCTTCACCGCGTCGTACACGTAGTCGAAGCTCTCAGGCGCGAGCGGCGAGCCGGTGGACAGGATCATGCGCAGCGCGGCGAGGTCGTGCGTGTCGCGCGGGCGCAGGCCGCGCTTCGCGATGGCGTCGATGTACTTCGCCGAAGTGCCGAAGTGCGTGAAGCGCTCCCTGTCCGCGCAATCGAAAAGAATCCTCCCGTCGCGCGCGAAGGGCGAGCCGTCGTAGAGCATCACGCTCGCCTCCGCGCAAAGCCCGGCGAACAGCAGGTTCCACACCACCCAGTTGGTGGTGCAGAAATAGAAGAAGCGGTCGCCCGGCCGGAGGTCGAACTGCAGCTTGTGCATCTTGAGGTTCTGCAGCAGCGCGCCGCCAGCGCCGTGCACGATGCACTTCGGCTTGCCGGTGGTGCCGGAGGTGAACAGGATGTACACCGGGTGGTCGAACGGCAGCTGCGCGAACGCTATGTCGCCGGCGGTGTAGCGCCGCAGCCATTCGTCCAGCCTCACCGCCTTCGGCACGTCCGACACGTCGACGTGCTCGTCCACGCTGGGGACCACCACCGCCTTTCTCAGCGTCGGCAGGCGCTCGACGATTTCGCGCACCCGCTCGAGCGTGTCGTGCTCCTGGCCGTTGTAGCGGTAGCCGTCGGCGCAGAACAGCACCTTCGGCTCGATCTGGCCAAAGCGCTCGACGACGCCGTCGACGCCGAAATCGGGCGAGCACGACGACCAGACGATGCCCTGCGACAGGGCGGCGAGGGCCAGCATGCCGGCTTCCGGGATGTTCGGGATGAAGGCCGCAGCGCGGTCGCCCGCCCGCAGTCCCAGCACCTGCAGCGCCTGCACCGCGCGCGATACGTCGCTATAGAGGTCGGCGAACGAGACGCGGCGCCGGAAGCCCCTTTCGTCCCACAGCACGAAGGCGTCGCCGCGATCGCCGCGGCGCATCAGGTTCTCGGCGAAATTGAGCCGCGCCTCGGGAAACCAGTGCGCCCCCGGCATCTTGTCGCCGTCCACCAGCACGCTCGAGCCCCGGCGCGAGGCGATGACGCCGCAGAAGTCCCAGACGTCGGACCAGAACTCCTCCGGGTTGTCGACCGTCCAGCGGTAGAACTCGGGGTAGCTGTTCAGCTCCAGGCGCCGCTTGCGCACGATCTGGCGCGCGAATTGCGTAATCTGCGCTTCCTCGATCGCGCGTTCGGACGGCTGCCAGAGAATAGGAGGGATGGCCATACACGGCGTAGCATTTCCTGCGGATTATATTCAGATGGGTCCCGAGCAGAGGCGCGATCACCGCATGCCGGAGGCGCAAGCCGTCAGGCGCCTGCTCGCCTTCCAGCCCGGCAGGGACGCCTCCAGGCGGATCGCTTCGCTGGCCCTGCGCCTCGCGCAGCGCGTGCGCGCAACGCCCCCGGGGCCCCTCAGCGCCGAGTCCTTCCTGCGTCACTACGGGCTTTCGACGCGCGAAGGCGTGGCGCTGATGTGCGTGGCGGAGGCGCTGCTGCGCATCCCCGATGCGCAGACCGCCGACGCCTTGCTGCGAGACAAGCTTTCCTCGGGCAGCTGGGGCTCGACGAAGGACGACGCTTCCTTCGTCTCGAGCGCAGCCGACTGGGCCCTGATGCTCACCGGGACGCTGGCGCGCTGGCGCGAAGCGCCGCAGGAGGATCTTTCATCCAGCCTGAAGCAACTGGTCGCCCGGCTGGGCGAGCCCGTCGCCCGCGCCGCCATCCGCCAGGCGATGCGCATCCTCGCCGAGCAGTTCGTGCTCGCCGAAACCATCGAGGAGGCCGTGAGCCGCGCGAGCGAACGGCGGCCTTACAGCTTCTCGTTCGACATGCTCGGCGAAGCGGCGCGCACCGCCGAGGACGCGGCGCGCTACTTCGCCGCCTATTCGAACGCGATCCGCGCCGTCGCCCCGCCCGACAGCCTCTCGGTCAAGCTCTC
>VBBY01000061.1 GCA_005881595.1 Betaproteobacteria bacterium
ACGGCAGCTTCACGCGCTCCGGATATTGCAGGTAGCAGGTGTAGATCGGCTGGTAGGAATACTCGGGCGCGTGATCGGGCAGGAGCTGCTTCAGTTGGTGCGGACCCACCGCTACGATGATCGCGTCGAATTTGAGCTCGCTTAGGTTGTGGATGGTGGTGCGGAGCCGGATCTCGCCGCCGTGGCTTTTTACGAACTCTGCCGCCGGCTCGGGGAAGAGACGCGAGAGGTCCACCCGCGGCAGGAGGAGATCGCTGGATCCTGGCGGGCCGGCGAGGGTGTCGCGCAGGACCGCGAGGAAGACGTTGGCGGAGGCCTGCTCGATCGGCGTGTTGAGCGCCGCAACGCAGAGCGGGGCCCAGAGGTAGCGCCCGATCGCGCCGTCCTGGCCGTGCTGCTTCAGAAGCTGCAGAAAGGAAATGTCCGGCTCGACGCGAAATCGCGCCCTCTTCAGCGCCGTCAGGAAGCGCACTGCGCCGAGCCGCTCGCCGAGCGAAACGCCTTTCGCCGCGAGCAGGCCGCCGAGGAGGTCGAAAGGCGCGGGAAACCAGAGCGCGCGGAAGGAAAAATCCTTCGCGTAGCGGATCTCGAGCGGCAGGCGCAGGAAGGCGTCGTGCGGCACGCCCACCGTGCGCAGGATGCGCCAGAGCTCCGAGTAGGCGCCGACCAGGATGTGCTGGCCGTTATCGAGCTCGTGCCCCTGGGAGATGACGCGCCGGGCCCGGCCGCCCGGCACCGGCCCGGCTTCGAAGACGGTGACGGGGATGCCGCGCTCGGCGAGCGTCACCGCGGCGGCCATGCCGGCATACCCTGCGCCTACGACCGCGACGGCACGACCCACGTTTTCCAGGCGATCCAGAATTTCCGCAGCGGCGTCAAGGATGTACGCTGGGTAAGCACGCGAAAGCCGTCGCTCTCGATCTCTTGGAGCAGCGCGCGGTAGATCGCCGCCATGATGAGGCCGGGGCGCTGCCGGCGACGGTCCACGCGCGGTAAAGCTTGTATTGCGTTCTTGTATTGCTGCTGTGCGCGCTCGGCCTGGAATGCCATCAGCGCCTTGAACCGGGGCGAATCCCGTCGCTGCAGGATCTCGGCGGCGGTCACGCTGAAACGCCGCATGTCCTCCATGGGCAGGTAGATCCTGTTCTTGCGGGCGTCTTCGCCGACGTCGCGGATGATGTTGGTGAGCTGGAATGCGATACCGAGCTCTTTCGCATAGTCGAGCGTGCGTTCGTCGCGATAGCCGAAGATGCCGGCGGCGAGCAGGCCGACGACGCCCGCGACGTGGTAGCAGTAATGCTCCAGCGCGCGCCAGTCGAGATAGCGGGTCTGCGTGAGATCCATCTCCATCCCGTCGATGATCTCGTTGAGGCGCGCCGCGGTGATATCGAACTTCTCCACGAAAGGCGCGAGCGCGCGGCTTACCGGATGCTGCGCCTTGCCGGCGGCGAGATTGGCGATCTCGGCGCGCCACCATGCGAGCTTGGCGCCCGCTACCTGCGGATCCGACGTTTCGTCGACCACATCGTCGACTTCCCGGCAGAAAGCATATAGCGCAGTGATGGCGCGGCGCCGCTTCGGCGAGAGGAACAGGAACGAGTAGTAGAAGCTCGAGCCGCTCGCGGCCGCTTTCTGCTGGCAGTACTCGTCCGGGGTCATGTCAAAAACGTGGTCTGTCCCTGATTTCATACTGCTTTACAGAGCACAAGCGGCCAATCCAGGCCTCGCAGTGCAGGGCGGTGACGGAAAACATCGTAACCGGCATGCTCGATTTTCTGCAGGATGCGCAAGCCGCCCTGGATGGTGGCGCGGATTTCGAGCCCGACGCGGCCGGGCAGGGCGCGCCCGAGGGGTTCACCAGAGAGCAGAAGAGTTCTTGACCGAGCGACCTGGAAGCGCATCAACGCACGCCAGGAGTCATCACATCTCTTTTCCAGAAGATGCTGTTCGGTGACGCGGTGCCGCGCCATCTCGTCCTGCGGCAGGTAGATGCGGCCCTTGGCGTAGTCGATCTCCACGTCCTGCCAGAAATTGACGAGCTGCAGCGCCGAGCAGATCGCGTCCGAGCAGGCGAGATCCGAATCGCTCGTGCGCTTGAAAAGATGCAGCAGCAGGCGGCCGACCGGATTGGCGGAGCGCCGGCAATAGTCGAGCAGCTCGGAGAAACTGGCGTAGCGCTTCTTCGTGACATCCTGGGTGAACGCATCGAGCAGGTCCTCGAACAGCTCGACCGGAAGGGCGTGCCGCCGGATGAGGCGTGCCAGCTCCGAGGGCGCTTCGAGCTGCGTTCGATAGCGCCTTAATTTCTCGAGGCGAATCTCCGCAGCGTCGTCGCCTTCATCGGCGATGTCGTCGGCGCCGCGCGCGAAGCGGTAGATGGCGCCGACCGGCTCGCGCAGCGCCGCCGGCAGCAGAAGCGACGCGACTGGGAAGTTCTCGTAATGGCCGACCGACACGCGCGGGTATAATACGTTGTTTTTATCCCGTTTTTCGGGTCTCTAAACGGCGGCGAAGGTGGCGGAATTGGTAGACGCACCGGGTTTAGGTTCCGGCGCCGCGAGGCTTGAGGGTTCGAGTCCCTCCCTTCGCACCCATCACGGCAGGCGGGTCAACCGGGGAAGCGGCTGAATGGCGGCGAACGTGGAGTCGTTGGGGGCGCTCGAGCGGCGCGTATCGATGAGCGTTCAGGTCGAGGAAATCGACCGGCAGGTCGATGAGCGGCTGAAGAAGCTCGCGCGCGACGTGCGCATGCCCGGATTCCGCCCCGGCAAGGTGCCGCTCAAGCTGGTGGCGCAGACTTACGGGCCGCAGGTGCGCTCGGAAGTGCTCGGCGACGCCGTGCAGAAGGCCTTCACCGAGGTCGTGAAGGAAGCCAACCTGCGCGTCGCCGGCTACCCGCGCATCGAGAAAAAAGCCGCCGCCGACGACAAGGCGCTCGAGTTCAGCGCGACCTTCGAGATTTATCCGGAGGTGAAGCTCGGCGACCTCGGCGCCGCGAGCATCGAGCGAGCGCAGGTCGAGGTCGACGATGCGGCGGTCGACAGGACGATCGAGATCCTGCGCAAGCAGCGCACGCGCTTCGTGCCGGCGAGCCGTCCGGCGCGCGACGCCGATCGCCTGACGGTCGATTTCGAGGGGACCATCGCCGGCCAGGCCTTCGACGGCGGCAAGGCCGAGAGCTTCGTCTTTCCGCTCGGCGAAGGCCGCATGCTGCCGGAGTTCGAGGCCGCCGCGCGCGGCATGTCGCCGGGCGAAGCGAAGACCTTCGCGGTCAGGTTTCCCGACAACTACCACGGTAAGGACGTTGCCGGAAAAGAAGCTTCGTTTGAAATGAAAGTCAAAAGCGTCGAAGAACCGCAGCTGCCGGCGCTCGACGCCGAGTTCGCCAAGCAGCTCGGCGTCGCCGATGGCGACCTCGCCAAGATGCGCGCCGAGATCCGCGCCAACGTCGAGCGCGAGGTCAGGAAGCGCGTCGATGCGCGCATCAAGGGCCAGGCGCTGCAGGCGCTGCTCGATGCCGCGCCCATGGAGCTGCCGAAGTCGCTGGTCGAGATGGAAACGCAGCAGCTCGTCGAGCGGGCGGCCGCCGACCTGCAGGCGCGCGGCGTGAAGCCCGGGCAGCTGCCAATCAATCCGGCATCGTTCGAGGGCGCGGCGAAGCGCCGCGTGGCGCTCGGCCTGATCATCGCCGAGCTCGCGCGCGCCGAAAACCTGCAGCCGAAGCCCGGCGAGGTGCGGGCGATCGTGGAGCAGGAAGCGCAGTCCTACGAGAGTCCCGCCGAGGTAGTAAAATGGTTTTATATGCAGCCGCAACGCTTGTCGGAGATGGAGGGCGTGGCCCTCGAAGCCAATGTAGTCAAATGGGTTTTGTCGAAAGCGAAGGCGGTCGACAAGCCGGTTTCCTTCGACGAGCTGATGGGCGGCAGCGCATGAACTGGGAAAGCTCGGCAGCGGAGACCAAGGACCTCGGGCTGATCCCGATGGTCATCGAGCAGTCGGGGCGCGGCGAGCGCGCCTACGACATCTATTCCAGGCTGCTGAAGGAGCGCGTGGTGTTCCTGGTCGGGCCGGTGACCGAGATCACCGCCAACCTGATCGTGGCGCAGCTCCTGTTCCTCGAGTCCGAGAACCCGGACAAGGACATCTTCTTCTACATCAACTCGCCGGGCGGCTCGGTTTCGGCCGGCCTCGCGATCTACGACACCATGCAGTTCATCAAGCCCGACGTCAGCACGCTGTGCGTCGGGCAGGCGGCGAGCATGGGCGCGCTGCTCCTCGCCGCCGGCGACGCCGACAAGCGCTTCTGCCTGCCCAACTCGCGCGTCATGATCCACCAGCCGATGGGCGGCTTCCAGGGGCAGGCCTCGGACGTGGAAATCCACGCCAAGGAGATCCTGTACCTGCGCCAGCGGCTGAACGAGATCCTGGCCAAGCACAGCAAGCAGCCGATCGACGTGATCCAGCACGACACCGAGCGCGACTTTTTCATGGGCGCCCAAGACGCGGTAAAGTACGGCATTGTCGACAAGGTACTGGTATCCAGGGAGAACACGTAAGTCCATGTCGGAAAAGAGCTCCTCGGGCGAAAAGCTCCTCTACTGCTCGTTCTGCGGGAAGAGCCAGCACGAGGTGCGCAAGCTCATCGCCGGCCCCTCGGTGTTCATCTGCGACGAGTGCATCGAGCTGTGCAACGACATCATTCGCGAGGAGACGGCTTCAGACAAGGGCGGCAAGGGCGCCAAGTCCGACCTGCCGACCCCGCGCGAGATCCGCCAGATCCTCGATCAGTATGTGATCGGGCAGGACACCGCCAAGAAGATCCTCTCGGTCGCGGTCTACAACCACTACAAGCGGCTCAAGCACCTGTCGAAGAACGACGAGGTGGAGCTGGCGAAGTCCAACATCCTGCTGATCGGGCCGACGGGATCCGGGAAGACGCTTCTCGCCCAGACTTTGGCAAGATTATTGAATGTTCCCTTTGTGATCGCGGATGCCACCACGCTGACCGAAGCGGGCTACGTCGGCGAGGACGTCGAAAACATCATCCAGAAGCTGCTGCAGAACTGCGACTACGACGTCGACAAGGCTAAGCGCGGCATCGTCTATATCGACGAGATCGACAAGATCTCGCGCAAGTCGGACAACCCGTCGATTACCCGGGACGTGTCGGGCGAGGGCGTGCAGCAGGCGCTGCTGAAGCTGGTCGAGGGCACCATCGCCTCGGTGCCGCCGCAGGGCGGCCGCAAGCATCCGAACCAGGACTTCGTCCAGGTCGATACCACCAACATCCTGTTCGTGTGCGGCGGCGCCTTCGACGGCCTGGAGAAGATCGTGCGCAACCGCACCGAAAAGACCGGGATCGGCTTCGGCGCCGAGATCAAGAGCCCGAAGAACTCCAGGGCGATCTACGATCTGCTGAAGAACGTCGAGCCGGAGGACCTCATCAAGTACGGGCTCATCCCGGAATTCGTCGGCCGGCTGCCGGTGCTCGCCACGCTCGAGGAGCTAGACGAGCACGCGCTGATCCAGATCCTCACCGAGCCGAAAAACGCGCTCATCAAGCAGTACCAGAGGCTGTTCCTGATGGAAGGCGTCGAGCTCGAAGTGCGCACGCCGGCCCTTGGGGCGGTCGCCAAGCGCGCTCTCGCGCGCAAGACCGGCGCGCGCGGCCTGCGCTCGATCCTGGAGCAGGTCCTGCTCGACACGATGTACGAGCTGCCGACGCTGGAGAACGTGAGCAAGGTGGTGGTCGACGAGCAGATGATCTCTGCCGACGGCAAGCCGCTGCTCATCTACTCCGACCAGCACAAGGTGGCTGGCAGCGCCGGCTGAAAGCACCACAAAGCTCACATTACGTGACGGTTTCCGCATTGCGGTAGGCGCGCCATGCGTGTAGGCTTTGGCCATTGATTTTTCGGGGGGAACCCGCATCTGGAGCGGGCGTCCAACTGGATAATGAGGTCAAACTAAATGTCCGAACCGGCTTCCCCGGCTGAAATCACCCAGTACCCCCTGCTTCCCCTGCGCGACGTAGTGGTATTCCCGCACATGGTGATCCCGCTGTTCGTGGGGCGGCCGAAATCCATCAAGGCGATGGAGACCGCGATGGAGGCAGGCAAATCGATCCTGCTGGTGGCGCAGAAGTCGGCCGCCAAGGACGATCCCGGCCCGGAAGACATGTACGCGATCGGCTGCGTGTCGAACATCCTGCAGATGCTGAAGCTGCCCGACGGCACGGTGAAGGTGCTGGTCGAGGGCGGGACGCGCGCGCAAATCCGCGAAGTAGTCGACGTGCGCACGCACTGGGTGGCGCAAGCGGTGCCGGTGCCGCTCGACGGCACGCCGGCGCCCGAGGTCGAGGCGATGCGCCGCGCCTTGCTGTCCGCGTTCGACCAGTACGTGAAGCTGAACAAGAAGATCCCGCCCGAGATCCTGACCTCGCTGTCGGGCATCGACGAGGCCGGCCGCCTCGCCGACACGGTGGCGGCGCACCTGCCGCTCAAGCTCGAGCAGAAGCAGCAGGTGCTGGAGATGTCCGACGTGCGCCAGCGCCTCGAGCACCTGCTGTCGCAGCTCGAGACCGAGATCGACATCCTGCAGGTCGAGAAGCGCATCCGCGGGCGCGTCAAGCGCCAGATGGAGAAGAGCCAGCGCGAGTACTACCTGAACGAGCAGGTGAAGGCGATCCAGAAGGAGCTCGGCGAAGGCGAGGAGGGCGCGGACCTGGAGGAGATGGAGAAGCGCATCCGCCGCGCGCACATGCCCAAGGACGCGCGCAAGAAGGCCGAGGCCGAGCTGAAGAAGCTGAAGCTGATGTCGCCCATGTCGGCCGAAGCCACGGTGGTGCGCAATTACATCGACACCATCGTCAACCTGCCGTGGAAGAAGAAGTCGAAGATCTCGAAGGACATCAAGCAGGCGCAGGAGATCCTCGACAAGGACCACTACGGCCTGGAGAAGGTGAAGGAGCGCATCGTCGAGTACCTCGCGGTGCAGACGCGCGTCGACAAGATGAAGGCGCCGATCCTGTGCCTGGTGGGCGCCCCGGGCGTGGGCAAGACCTCGCTCGGCCAGTCGATCGCGAGGGCCACCAACCGCAAGTTCGTGCGCATGTCGCTCGGCGGCGTGCGCGACGAGGCCGAGATCCGCGGTCACCGCCGGACCTACATCGGCTCGATGCCCGGCAAGATCCTGCAGAACATGTCCAAGGTGGGGGTGAAGAACCCGCTGTTCCTGCTCGACGAGGTCGACAAGATGGGCATGGACTGGCGCGGCGATCCGTCGTCGGCGCTGCTGGAGGTCCTCGACCCCGAGCAGAACCACACCTTCGTCGACCACTACATCGAGGTCGAGTACGACCTGTCGGAGGTGATGTTCGTCGCCACCGCGAACACCCTGAACGTGCCGCCGGCGCTGCTCGACCGCATGGAAGTGATCCGTCTCTCGGGCTACACCGAGGACGAGAAGATGAACATCGGCACCAAGTACCTGCTGCCCAAGCAGATGAAGAACGCCGGGCTGAAGGAGGGCGAGCTGTCGGTGTCCGATGTCGCGATCCGCGACATCGTGCGCTACTACACGCGCGAGGCGGGCGTGCGGGCGCTGGAGCGCGAGCTCTCCAAGATCTGCCGCAAGGCGGTGAAGCAGCTGCTCACCGAGAAGCAGGCGGGCGACGAGAAGGCGCACCGCATCACGGTGACGCCGAAGAATCTCGACAAGTCCCTCGGCGTGCGCAAGTTCAGCTTCGGCATGGCGGAAAAGCAGAACCAGGTGGGACAGGTCACGGGCCTAGCCTGGACCGAGGTCGGCGGCGAGCTGCTGACCATCGAGGCGGTGACCATGCCCGGCAAGGGCAAGACCATCACCACCGGCAAGCTGGGCGAAGTGATGCAGGAGTCGATCCACGCCGCGCTGTCGGTAGTGCGGGCGCGCTCGCGCAAGCTCGGCGTGAAGGAAGACTTCTACCAGAAGAACGACATCCACATTCACCTGCCGGAGGGCGCAACCCCGAAGGACGGGCCGAGCGCCGGCATCGGCATCGCCACCTCGATGGTGTCGATCCTGTCGGGCATCCCGGTGCGCGCGGACGTCGCGATGACCGGCGAGATCACGCTGCGCGGCGAGGTGCTGCAGATCGGCGGGCTCAAGGAAAAACTGCTCGCGGCGCACCGCGGCGGCATCAAGACGGTGCTGATCCCGGAGGAGAACGTGAAAGACCTGGTCGAGATCCCGGACAACGTCAAGAACAAGCTCGAGATCGTGCCGGTCAAGTGGATCGACAAAGTACTGGAGATCGCGCTCGAGCGCCAGCCCGAGCCGCTGTCCGAGGCCGACGATTCGGCGCCGATTCCCGCCAAGCCTGACGACCAGCCAGGCGCCGCCACCACGCACTAGGACGCAGTCCCATGAACAAGGCCGATCTGATTGAGCAGATCGCGCAGGCGGCCGAGATTTCGAAGTCCGCCGCCGAGCGCTCGCTCGACGCCCTCGTCGCCGCGGTGAAATCCAGCCTGCGGAAGGACGAGATGGTGACCCTGGTCGGCTTCGGCACCTTCTACGCCGCCAAGCGCGCCGCCCGCACCGGCCGCAATCCGCGCACCGGCGAGCCGCTCGACATCAAGGCGGCGCGCCTGCCGAAGTTCCGCGCCGGAAAGGCGCTGAAGGACGCCATAAACTAGCGTCCTTGCCTTAGTCGGCGTTCAGGCGCCCGGGCATCTGCCGCTGGAGTCCCCCGTGGTCGACGGGCTCGACGTGTGGAGTTGGATATTGCCGCCGCTCAACCCCAAGCTGGCGACGGTCGAGTAGGGGGGGATGGTTGTTATTAGCGTGATGTCGAACTCGTCCATGTCGCCCGGCTCGCCGGCGTCCCTGGCCCGCACGATGAAATCGACGTCGAATGGTGGGAGGTTCGTCCTCGCGGTGCCGCAGATGAGACGGATGCCGGTCGGGTGGCCTTGGGAGTCGGTACCGTCCGCGCCCACCCTGACGTAACCCGTGATGCTCGTCCCGTGGACTTTCACGTCGGCGCCGTGGTCGATGTACTCCAGGTGCCCCCAGAGAAATCCGTTCTTGCATCCGCCCCCGACGCCGAAGTTCGCGTGGGCGCCAGCTGTGGGGCCGGGGATGATGAAGCCGCCCCCGGTCACAAAGTCGCCGATCGGAGAGCACTCAGTCGAAGAGGACTGGGCGCTGACCGAACTGCTTGCGAGCGCGAGGGCGAGGGTCGCGATCCCGGGCGCAAGACGTGTCCAAATTGTACGCATGATCATTTCTCCCTTACTGAACGGCCGCGGTGGCGGAGCCGAGGACCACGTCTGCGATACCGTCGACGACAAGGTGCAGGGCGTTCACGACGATGCCGCCAGCGGTGGGCGTCTGCTCGTTGATCACGAGCCGGCCCCCCGGAAGCGAGATCGTCTGGTTCGGAGCGCCGCTCACGTCAACCGGCACGCCGTTGAGCGTGAGATTGCCGAGAACCGAGCTGCCGGTTGCGCTGCCTGCAGCCGCCTCGGCTTGAGCCAATACTGCATCGGCACCGATGCTGGTCGCGCCGACGCCAAGGACTAGGTTGCCGAGCGAAGCTTGCGAAGCGACCCGGTCGGACAAGCCGATCGCGGTCGCGTGAAGCGTTTCCGCGCTGAGCAGCGCCGGGACGCTGCCCGTGAGCTGCGAGGCTTGCCGCGCGTCGGTGAGACCGGAGAGCGTCCCGCTGCTCGCAAGGGTCGTGACCGTTCCGAGACTGTAGGCTTGCACCGCGCTCGCGATCCCGTTGACCGTTTGCGTCGTGCCACCGCCTCCTATCGGCAGGGGCAAGGGCTGGGGCAGGCCCCCGAGTTGCGCCGCGCCGGTTACGGGCCACGCCAGCAGGCTGGCCACGAGCATGCCGCCCGCGGTGGCCGTGCGCAGGAAAGAGTCCGTGTTACGCATTTGAGGCTCCTTGGTTTGGGATGAGCCTCGCCATCAGAGGCGCTGCGGGTTGCACCCCGGCCGGCGCCGTATAGTCCATTCGGACTATGCCCGTCCCCCATTCGGACTATCCCCCCCTCCCCGGCGAGGCCGGGGAGGGGGGCCGGCAGCCCGCACCGGCCCGCCCCGGAGGCGCCGCCTCACGGCGCTCGACATGGTGCCGGGTGTCCCGCGCTGTCGCTGAGACGGTCCGCAGAATCCAGCCTGAGCCTGGCTGCGAGATCTACCCGGCGTAAAGTTCCGCGCCGGAAAGGCGCTGAAGGACGCCATAAACTAACTGGCGTCCTTCTTTTTTGGGAGCTTGGTCGGCTTTTAGGCGCCCACCGCAAAATCGAGCGCGGGGCATTTCCCATCACCGAAGAAACCGAAGGTCCCGGTAATTGAATTGTTGGGCTGGTGGAGCTGGATGTTGCCACCCCCGAAGCCGCCGCCGCCCAACGTTTTGTTCGAGTCGAACTCGGTCGTGTAAACAATTCTCTGAGGGACGTTTTGGCCCACGGGTTGGGTCAGCCGGATGACGAAAATGTCATTGACACCTGGTTCGCCCTCGTCCTCGGCGTACACGACAAAGTTGACGTCACCGTATGCCTGGTTCGTCCTGGCCGTGCCACAAATGTAACGCGCACCGAGTGTCTTGGGGGGGGTACCGCTCGTGAACACCTCGCGATAATCCGTGATGGTGATCCAGTGAGCGTTCAGAGGGAGCTGGGTCAGGGTGCTCGTGCCTGTGCCGTGGTCGATGTACTCCAGATGGCCCCACAACCCATGTCCGTCTCCTCCATCCTTGCATGCGCCACCGACGCCGAAGTTCCCGTGGGCGCCTGAAGCCTCCGGGGAGGGAGGGGTACGGATGATGAAACCACCGCCTGTCAAAAAGTCGCACTGCCAGGCACTCGCGGAGCCGCTTGCGAGCGCGAGGGCGAGCGCCGCGATGCCGGGCGCAAGACGTGTCCAAATTGCACGCATGATCATTTCTCCGTTACTGAATGGCCGCGGTGGCGGACCCGAGGACCACGTCTGCGATACCGTAGACGACAAGATGCAGGGCGTTCACGACGATGCCGCCCGCGGTGGGCGTCTGCTCGTTGATCACGAGCTGGCCCCCCGGAAGCGAGATCGTCTGGTTCGGAGCGCCGCTCACATCAACCGGCACGCCGCCGAGCGTGAGATTGCCGAGAACCGAGCTGCCGGTTGCGCTGCCTGCAGCCGCCTCGGCTTGGGCCAATACTGCATCTGCGCCGATGCTGATCGCGCCGATGCCAAGGACCAGGTTGCCGAGCGAAGCTTGGGAGGCGACCCGGTCGGACAAGCCGATCGCAGTCG
Organism: Betaproteobacteria bacterium; assembly: GCA_005881595.1. GTDB lineage: Bacteria > Pseudomonadota > Gammaproteobacteria > Burkholderiales > SG8-39 > SCGC-AG-212-J23. The sequence continues at coordinate 11,290 of VBBY01000061.1, forward strand.
CGTGAAGCGTTTCCGCGCTGAGCAGCGCCGGGACGCTGCCCGTGAGCTGCGAGGCTTGCCGCGCGTCGGTGAGACCGGAGAGCGTCCCGCTGCTCGCAAGGGTCGTGATCGTTCCGAGACTGGTAGTGGCTTGCACCGCGCTCGCGATCCCGTTGACCGTTTGCGTCGTGCCGCCTCCTCCTATCGGCAGGGGCACGGGCAGGGGCAGGCCCCCGAGCTGCGCCGCGCCGGTCACGGGCCACGCCAGCAGGCTGGCCACGAGCATGGCGGCGCCGGTAGCGGTCCGCAGGAAGGAATCCGCGTTTCTCATTTTTGCCTCCTTGGGCTGGGATGAACGCCGTCATCAGATGCGACGCGCGTTACGCGCATACACGGCGCCGTTTGAGCCGTTTGGAGTAAGCCGTTTGGATTAGTGCGCGGCGGAAAAGGGTGCCGGGCGTCCCGCGCCTTCGCTGAGATGGTCCGCAGAATCCAGCCTGAGCCTGGCTGCGAGATCTGCCCGGCGTAATGCAGAAACTTAGGGTTCACGTATGACATCAGGTCGATCACTGTTCAACGCTCGCGTAGGCCGTCCCGCCCACGGACCCGCGCGCCTGCCGAGCTGGCGCTGGAAAGGCGCTGAAGGACGCGATAAACTGAGCGCCCTTTTTGGGTGCGTCCGAGGGTGCTTAGCTCAGCGGTAGAGCGCTGCCCTTACAAGGCAGATGTCGGGAGTTCGACCCTCTCAGCACCCACCAGAAGGAGCGGTAGTTCAGTTGGTTAGAATACCGGCCTGTCACGCCGGGGGTCGCGGGTTCGAGTCCCGTCCGCTCCGCCACTTGCTGTGTAGCTTCCAATGTTCGATCTAGTCACCAAATACAAGCGCGTAATCCAGGTCTTTCTCGGGCTGATCGCGCTCACCTTCGCCACCTGGGGCATCGAGTCCTATACGCGCTTTCGCGGCGCGGGCGACGCCGTGGCCTCGGTCAACGGCATGAAGATCTCGCAGCGCGAGTTCACGGACGAGCTGCGTCGGCAGCAGGACCAGGTCCGCAAGATGTTCGGGCGCGCCATCGACCCGGCCGCGCTCGATACGCCGGGGTCGCGGCGCACGCTCCTCGACTCGCTGATCGCCCAGCGCCTGGTCGCGTCGGCGGCGCTCAGGGGCAACCTGACGGTGACCGACGAGACGCTGCGCGACACGATCCGCTCGATTCCCGCGTTCCAGGACGGCGGCCAGTTCTCCAAGGCGAGCTACGAGCTGGTGCTGCGCTCGCAGAACCCGCCGATGTCGCCGGCGCAGTTCGAGTCGCGGCTGCGCTACGACCTGTCGCTGCAGCAGCTCGCGCGCGCGGTCGGAGACTCGGCGATCGCGCCGCGCGCCGTCGCCCAGCGCCTGTCGGCCCTCGAGTCGCAGAAGCGCGAGGTGGCCGATGCGCGCATCCTGACGCAGCAGTTCCTTTCCGAGGCCAAGATCGACGAGGCGAAGCTGAAGGCCCATTACGACGCGAACCAGGCGGATTTCCGCACCCCGGAGCGCGTGCGCGCCGAGTACGTCGTGCTCTCGGCGGAGCTGCTTGCCCGGCAGGAGCCGGTCACCGAGGCGGAGCTCAAGAGCGCCTATGAGGCGCGCGCCGCCCAGTACCGCGTCGACGAGCAGCGCCGCGCCAGCCATATCCTGGTGAAGTCCAGGGAAGAGGCGGACAAGCTGCTCGCCGAGCTGAAAGAGTCCCCGGGGCGCTTCGCCGAGCTGGCAAACAAGCGCTCGCAGGACCCCGGGTCGGCGGCGAAGGGCGGGGATCTCGGCTGGTTCGGCCGCGGCATGATGGTGAAGCCCTTCGATGAAGCGGTCTTCAAGCTCAAGCAGAATGAGCTGCAGATCGTGCAGAGCGAGTTCGGCTACCACGTAGTGCGCCTGACCGGCATCCAGTCCGGCAAGTCGCGCCCGCTCGAGGAGGTGCGCAAGGAGCTGAGCGCCGAGCTGGCGAGGCAGAAGGGCGCGAAGAAATTCGCCGAGGCCGCGGAGAACTTCAGCAACCTGGTCTACGAGCAGCCCGACAGCCTGAAGCCGGCCGCCGAGCGCTTCAAGCTGCCGGTGCAGAGCACCGGCTGGATCGCCAAGTCGGCCAGCCAGGAGCTCGGCGCGCTCGACAACCCGAAGCTGCTGGCGGCGCTGTTCTCGCAGGATTCGATCAAGAACAAGCGCAACACCGACGCCATCGAGGTCGGACCCAGCACGCTGGTGGCCGCGCGCGTGGTCGAGTACCAGCCGGCCGCGCAGCGCAGCTTCGAGCAGGTGAGCGGCGAGATCGCGGACCTGCTGCGGCGGCGCGAAGCGGCGGCGCTCGCCGAGAAGGACGGCGCAGCGAAGCTCGAGCAGCTGCGCAAGGGCGGCGACGCCGGCGTCAAGTGGAGCGCGCCGCGCACGGTGTCGCGGCGCGATGCGCAGGGCCTGCCGGCGGAAGTATTGCGGCGGATCGTGGCCGCGGACGTCTCCAAACTGCCGGCCTATCTCGGCATGCCGGTGCCGGAAACAGGCTACCTGCTGGTCCGCATCTCGAAGGTGATGGAGGCCGAGGCGAAGCCGGCGGAGCAGCAGGCCGCGGACGCGGGCCGCGCGAGCCAGATGTTCGGGGCGGCCCAGTACGACGCCTATGTCTCGAGCCTGCGCTCTCGCGCCGACATCGACATCAGCAACGCTAATCTGGAGAGGAAGTAGCGCTGCCTCCATCAGCGATCCCGGCCACCACGTGGCTGAACCCGGCGTCGACGTGGAGGATTTCGCCGGTAATCGCGGCAGCCAGGTCGGACAGCAGGAACGCCGCCGCGTTGCCGACGTCCTCGGTGGTCACATTGCGGCGCAGCGGAGAATGCTCCTCGACGAACTTGAGGATCTTGCCGAAGCCGCCGATGCCCGCCGCGGCGAGCGTCTTGATCGGCCCGGCGGAGATCCCGTTGACGCGGATGCCCTGCGGGCCGAGGCTCGCAGCCAGGTAGCGCACCGAAGCCTCGAGGCTCGCCTTGGCCAGACCCATGGTGTTGTAGTTCGGCACAACGCGTTGCGCGCCGAGATAGGTCAGCGTAAGCAGCGACGCCCTTCGCCCGCGCATCATCGGCAGCGCGCCCTTGGCGAGCGCCGCGAAGCTGTATGCCGAAATGTCGTGCGCCTGCGCGAACGCCTCGCGCGTGATGCCCTCCAGGAAGTCGCCGGCGATCGCTTCGCGCGGCGCGAAGGCGATGGCGTGCACCAGGCCGTCCAGGCCGTCCCAGGATTTTTTCAACTGCTGAAACAGACCCCCAATTTCAGCGTCGCTCGTCACTTCGCACGGCAGCGCGATCTCCGAGCCGAATTCGCGCGCCATCTCGTGAACGCGGTCCTTGAAGCGCTCGTTCTGATAGGTGAGCGCGAGCTCGGCGCCTTCGCGCCGCGCCGCCTTGGCGATGCCGTAGGCGATCGAGCGGTTGGAGAGCAGGCCGGTGACGAGGATCTTCCTGCCGGAAAGCAAGCCCATCCACCGATTATACTTTCCGCGCCATGAAGGCCCGCCTTCTCTTCATTTTCCTTTTCTGCGCGGCGGCGCACGCGGCCAACGGCGAGAAGATCCTGCGGGTCACCTTCCAGGTTGCGGAGACCGGGTTCGATCCGGTGAAGGTGCACGACTATTACTCCGGGACGGTCATCGAGGCGATCTTCGACCCGCTGCTCACCTACGATTACCTGGCGCGGCCCGCGAAGCTCGTCGCCAACGCCGCCGAGTCGCTGCCCGAGATCTCAGCCGACGGCCGCACCTACGTCTTCAGGATTCGGCAGGGCATCTATTTCGCCGACGATCCCGCGTTCAAAGGCAGGAAGCGCGAGCTGACGGCGCTCGATTACGCGTACTCGTTCAAGCGCTTCTACGATCCCAGGCACCGCTCCCCCTACGCCTTTCTCTTCACCGGAAAGATCGCCGGCCTAGACGAGCTCGCCGCGCAGGCGAAGGCGAGCGGGAATTTCGACTACGACGCGCCGGTAGCGGGCCTGCAGACGCCGGACCGCCACACGCTGGTCATCCGGCTGAAGCAGCCCGACCTGAACTTCTCGTACGTGCTCGCGTTTCCGCTCACCGGCGCGGTCGCGCGCGAGGCGATCGAAGCGTATGGCGACGAATCGCCCTCGCATCCGGTAGGCAGCGGGCCGTTCCTGCTCAAGCGCTACGTGCGCTCCTCGAAGATCGTGCTCGCGGCCAACCCCGGCTACCGCGGCCAGCTGTGGGACTTCGCGCCGGGAGACGATCCGCGGCAGCGCGAGATCGCCTCGCAGATGCAGGGCAAGAAGCTGCCGCGGCTCGACGGCGTGGAGATCAGCATCATGGAGGAGACGCAGAGCCGCTGGCTCGCGTTCGAGCGCGGCGAGACCGACATCGAATACCAGCTGTGGGACGTGGCGCCGACCTTCATGACCGACGACGGCAGGCTCAGGCCCGAGTTCGTGCGCCGCGGCATCCAGCTCGACCGCACCATCGATCCAGAGATCACCTACCTGTACTTCAACATGCAGGAGCGCATCGGCGACTCGCCCAACCCGGTCGGCGGCTTCGGGAAGGAGAGAATCGCGCTGCGGCGCGCGATCGCGATGTCCTACAAGGTCGACGACCAGATCCGCATCATCCGCAAGGGCCAGGCGGTGCGCGCCGAGTACCCGGTGCCGCCCGGGGTCGCCGGCCACGATCCGGGCTACCGCAGCCTCATTCCCTACGATCCGCGCGCCGCGAATGCGCTGCTCGAGAAGTTCGGCTACCGCAAGGGCCCGGACGGCTACCGCAGGCAGCCCGACGGCGCGCCGCTCGTCATCCGCAACGCCTCGACGCCCACCGAGCGCGACCGGCAGTTCGACGAGCTGCTCAAGCGCTCGCTCGATTCGATCGGGGTGCGGCTCGAAATCCAGAAAGAGCGCTTCCCGGAGCTGCTCAAGCTCGAGAAGCAGTGCCGCCTCATGACGCGCATGGCGGCCTGGATCGCCGACTATCCCGACGGCGACAACTTCATGCAGCTCCTGTACGGTCCGAACACCAACGAGAGCAACAACGCCTGCTACCGCTCGGAGGAATTCGACCGGCGCTACGAGAAGTCGCGGCGCCTCGCCGACGGGCCGGAGCGCGACCGGCTGTACCACGAAATGACGCGCCGAATGGAAGTGGACACGGTGTGGCTGCTCGCCGACAGCCGCATCCGCAACGCGCTGCAGCAGCCGCGGGTGGTGGGGTTCACCAAGCACCCGGTGCTGCACGCCGAGTGGCTGTATCTCGATCTCGCGCCGAGCCCCGGGGACTGAAGCCTTGGCTGCGTACGTGCTGCGCCGCCTGTGGCAGTTCGTGCCGACGCTGCTCGGCGTGGTGCTGCTGGTGTTTTTCCTGTTCAACTTCGTCGGCGGCGACCCGGCCTACCTGCTGGCGGGCAAGATCTCGAACCCGGCGCAGATCGAGAACATCCGCCGCCAGCTCGGCGTGGACCAGCCCTATGCGGTCCAGCTGTGGATCTTCATCAAGCAGGTCGCGAGCGGGGATTTCGGCGCGAGCTGGTCGACCAACGAGCGCGTGTCGGAGATCTTCGCCACGCGGCTCGGGCCCTCGCTCACGGTGCTCGTGCCGCTGCTCGCGATCAGCACGCTGCTCGCGATGGCGGCGGCGATGCTGGTCGCCTACCTGCGCGGCTCGCTCACCGACCGCGCGATCATGATCGGCTGCACCGTCGGGCAGTCGATCAGCATCCTGGTGTACATCCTGGTGTTCCAGTATGTGCTCGCCTACCAGCTCGGCTGGTTCCCGGTGCAGGGCTGGGGCATCAGCTTCGCCGAGAACCTGCTGCGCTACAGCGTGCTGGCGATCATCGTCGGCGTCGCGGTTTCGCTGGCCCCGGACATACGCCTGTATCGCAGCTTCTTTCTCGACGAGATCAACCAGGACTACGTGCGCACCGCCCGCGCCAAGGGCCTGAGCGAGAACCGCGTGATGTGGGTGCACGTGCTGCGCAACGCGGCGATTCCGATCGTCACCAACATTCTGCTGCAGCTTCCCGGGCTCCTCGCCGGCGCCTTCCTCATCGAGCGCTTCTTCGGCATCCCCGGCATCGGGCGCGAGGTGATCCTCGCCGTCGAGCGCAGCGACTTTCCGGTGATCAAGGCGGTGACCATCTACGTCGCGGTGGCCACCATGATGGTGAACCTCGGCGCCGATCTGCTCTACAAGGCGATCGACCCGCGCGTGCAGCTCAAGTGAGCAGATCCCCGGGCGTCTGGCTGCTAGCCTGGCGCAGGTTTGAGCGCGACCGCCTCGGCCTCGCCTGCCTGGTGGTGGTCCTCATCTATGGAGCAGTCATGGTCGCCTGCGCGGCAGGCTGGATCGTGCGCGACTGGTCGGAGGAAGTGGCCGTGACCTACGCGCCGCCGGCCTTCCTCGGGCCCGAGGCGCCGCGCGGCGCGAGTTCCGCCGCTGCGGCCGAGACAGCGCCACGGGGCGCGCTCGAGGACTACGGCATCCCCGATCCGCTCGCCGACGACCTGGCCGAGATCGCAAGAGAGCTGGCGGGCACCTCGGCGACCGAGACGCGCGCTGCCACTCTCGCGTTCGGCGCCGACAAGTGGGGCCGGGACGTCCTGAAGAAGGCGGTGAAAGGGACCGAGACTTCGCTGTTCGTGGGCCTGGTCGCGGCTGCGCTCGCCGCTTTCCTCGGCACCCTGTTCGGCGCGCTCGCCGGCTATCGGGGCGGGTGGATCGACGATTTCTTCAACTGGCTCTACAGCGTGTTCACGTCGATCCCGTACCTGCTGCTCGTGCTCGCCGTCGCGGCGGTGGTCAACCAGAAGGGCGTGCTGACGGTGATCCTGATCCTCGGGCTCACCGGCTGGACTGGAATTTTCCGGCTGATCCGCGCCGAGTACATGAAGCACAAGGTGCGCGAGTACGTGCTCGCGGCGGACGCGATCGGCGCATCCGGGGTGCGCCGCATGTTCGTCCACATCCTGCCGAACGTGAGCCACGTGGTGCTGGTGCAGCTCTCGCTGCACGTGGTGCTGTTCATCAAGTCGGAGGTGATCCTGAGCTTCCTCGGCTTCGGCGTCGGCGTCGACACCGTGTCCTGGGGCAGCATGCTCGCCGAGGCGCAAAGCGAGCTGATCCTCGGCAAATGGTGGCAGATCGCGGCGGCGACCTTTGCGATGGCGGTGCTGGTGAGCGCCTTCAGCCTGCTCACCGACGCGCTGCGCGACGCGCTGGATCCAAGGCTGAAATGAGCCTGCTCAGCGTGCGCGACCTGGCGGTCGACTTTCGCATCGATGAAGCGACGACGCTGCGCGCGGTAAAGGGCATCAGCTTCGACATCGACGAGCGCAGCACCGTCGCGCTGGTCGGCGAATCGGGCAGCGGCAAATCGGTGACCGCGCTCGCCATCATGGGCCTGCTGCCGCGCGAGAACGCACGCGTGCATCCTGCGAGCCGCGTAGAGTACCTCGGGCGCAAGCTGCTCGAGCTCCCCGGCCGCGAGCTGCAGGCGCTGCGCGGCGCCGAGATCTCGATGATCTTCCAGGAGCCGATGAGCTCGCTGAACCCGGTGTTCACGGTCGGGTTCCAGATCGCGGAAGTGCTGAGGCAGCACCGCGCCCTGCCCGCGTCGCAGGCGCGGCTGCGCGCGCTCCAGCTGCTCGGCGAGGTCGGCCTCGCCGAGCCCCAGGCCAGGCTCGGCGCCTACCCGTTCCAGCTTTCGGGAGGCGAGCAGCAGCGCGTGATGATCGCCATGGCGATCGCCTGCGAGCCGAAGCTGCTCATCGCCGACGAGCCGACCACCGCCCTCGACGTCACCGTGCAGCGGCAGATCCTGGAGCTGATCGCCGGCCTGCAGGCGCGGCGCCGGATGTCGGTGCTGTTCATCACGCACGACCTGTCGCTCGTGAGCGAGATCGCCGACCAGGTGCTGGTGATGCGCCACGGCGAGATCCGCGAGCAGGGGCCGGCCGAACAGATCTTCTCCGCCCCGCAGGACCCCTATACTCGGGCGCTGCTTGCCTGCCGGCCGCCTCTCGATCGCCGGCCGCAGCGCCTGCCGGTCATCGATGACTTCATGGGAGGAACAGGGCCAAAACCCGGTGAGCGCCCGCGCGGCCTGCGCGGCGACGAGCCGATCATCCTCGAGGCGCGCGGCCTCGCCAAGAGCTTCTATTTCCGCGACGGGCTCTTCGGAAGGCGCGAGCTGAAGGCCGTGAGGGGCGCTTCGTTCAAGCTGGCCAGGGGCAAGACGCTCGGGGTGGTCGGCGAATCCGGGTCAGGCAAGACCACGGTCGGCCTGCTGCTCATGCGGCTGCACAAGGCTTCCGGCGGCGAGGTGCTGTTCGAGGGCAGGGACCTGCTGCCGCTCACGCCGCAGGCGGCGTACCCCTACAAGCGGCGCATCCAGATCGTGTTCCAGAATCCGTATGCCTCGCTCAATCCGCGCTTCACGGTGGGCCAGATCCTGATGGAGCCGATGCACATCCACGGCGTCGGCAGCGGCGAGGCCGAGCGGCGCGCGCTCAGCCTGGAGCTGCTCGACAAGGTGGGCCTCGCCGCGGACTCGTTCGCCAAGTACCCCCACGAGTTCTCCGGCGGCCAGCGCCAGAGGGTCGCGATCGCCCGCGCGCTCACCCTGCGCCCGGAGGTCCTGATCTGCGACGAGTCGGTCTCCGCGCTCGACGTCTCGGTCCAGGCCCAGCTGTTGAACCTCCTGCAGGATTTGCAGGACGAATACGCAATGAGCTACCTGTTCATCTCGCACGACCTGGCGGTGGTCCGCTACATGGCCGACCAGGTCATGGTGATGAAGGACGGCGAGATCGTCGAAATCGCCGGCCCGGACGAGATCTACTCCAGCCCGAAGCATCCCTATACGCGGCTGCTGCTGTCGTCCATGCCCGGGCGCGCGCAGTGAGACTCTGGGTTTTCTTTTTTCTCATTCTGGGGTCACCCCCGACGTGGGCAGCTCATGCCTATGCCCAGTTCGGCGACATCAAGTACCCGCGCGGCTTTCCGCACTTCGAATGGGTCAACCCGAACGCGCCTAAGGGCGGCGAGCTCGACCTGGTCGCCGCGTTGCGCATCACCAATTTCGACAAGTACAACCCGTTCACGCTGAAGGGCACGTCGCCGCCCGGGCTGGGCAACCTCGTCTTCGAGACCCTGCTCACCCCGACGCTGGATGAGCCGACCACGGCCTATGGACTTCTGGCCGAGGACATCGAGGTCGCCGCCGACGGGCTGGCGGTGACTTTCCGCCTCAACCCGAAAGCGCGCTTCCACCACGGCAAGCCAGTCATGGCGGCCGACGTCAAGCACAGCTTCGACATCCTGATGACCAAGGAAGCCAATCCGCAATTCCGGGTGGTGTACGGCGATGTGAAGCGCGCCGTCGTCCTCGGCCCGCGCACAGTACGGTTCGAGTTTGCGCGGGCCAGCGCTGAGCTGCCGCTTCTCGTCGGTGGGCTCGCTGTTTTCAGCCGGGACTGGGGAGCGGGAAAATCCTTCGACAAGGTCGTGATGGACATTCCCATCGCCAGCGGTCCCTACCGGGTCGGCCGCGTGAACTTCGGCCGCGATATCACCTACGAGCGCGATCCGGACTACTGGGGGCGCGATTTGGGCGTGCGCCGCGGCATGTTCAACTTCGATCGCATCACCTACAAGATCTATCGCGACAACGTGGCGCAGACTGAAGCCTTCAAAGCGGGCGAGTTCGACTTCCTCCGGGTGTTCTCGGCGCGCGAATGGGCGCGTATCTACACCGGCAAGAAGTTCGACTCGGGCGAGCTGGTCAAGGCCGAGCTGCCATTCGCGAACGCCGGCGATTTTCAGGGCTTCCTCATCAACACGCGCCGCGACAAGTTCAAGGATGTGCGCGTGCGCGAGGCGCTGGCGCTCGCCTTCGACTTCGAATGGATGAGCCGCCGGCTGATGTACAACTCGTACCTCCGCTGCCGCGGCTATTTCAACAACAGCGATTTCGAGGCCAAGGGGCTGCCGGGTCCGGACGAGCTCCAGGTGCTCGAACCTCTAAGAAATAAATTATCCGAAAAAATCTTTCGCGAGGAAGTGCCGCAGCCGCCCTCTACCGATCCGCCCAACAGCTTGCGCGGCAACCTGCAGAAGGCGCGCGAGCTTCTGGCTGCCGCGGGATGGACCTACCGCGACGGGGCGCTGCGCAATGCAAAAGGAGAGGCGTTCACCCTGGAATACATGGATAGCGGCGGCGGTGAGCGCGTCATGACGCCGTACATCCAGGCGCTCGCCAAGCTCGGCATCCGGCTCGACTATCGCCGCGCCGACTTCGCCTTGTACCGCAAGCGGCTCAACGTGTTCGACTTCGATCTCTTCTCGCTGCGCATTCCCGGCAGCGAGGCGCCGGGCGCCGACCTGCTCGACTTCTTCGGCTCGCAATCGGCCGACACCGAGGGCTCGAGCAACTGGATCGGCGTGCGCGACCCGGCGGTAGACGCCATCGTCAACCTGGCGCTGTCCGCCGCCACGCGGCCGCAGCTCGTCGCCCGGCTGCGCGCGCTCGACCGCGTTCTGCGCCACGGCCATTACGTCATCCCGCAGTGGTATTCGAGCACTCACCGCGTCGCATACCGCGCCGGCAAATTCGAGCAGCCCGAGGTGAAGCCGCTGTATTACGCCGCCGACGACTGGGTCGTCCTCACCTGGTGGAGGAAACGCTGAATGTGGTCGTACCTCCTGAAGCGGCTGCTGCTGATGATCCCGACGCTGTTCGGAATCCTCCTCATCACTTTCGTCGTCATCCAGTTCGTCCCCGGCGGGCCGGTGGAGCAGCTCGTCTACCAGCTCGAGGGCCGCGAAGGCGGCATGGAAGGCGGTGGTGGAACGGCGCGCGCCCCGGGGCTCGGCGGCTATCGCGGCCGCCAGGGCGTGGACGCGGCGCAGATCGAGGAGATCAGGAAGCTTTACGGGTTCGACAAGCCGGCGCACGAGCGCTTCGTGCAGATGATCGGGCAATTCGCCCGCTTCGACCTGGGGACCAGCTTCTTCCACAACAAGAAAGTGTCCCAGCTCATCGCGGAGAAGCTCCCGGTGTCCATCAGCCTGGGACTGTGGACGTTTCTTCTCACCTACCTGATTTCGGTCCCGCTCGGCATCGCCAAAGCGGTGAGGGCGGGCACGGCGTTCGATACCGCCACCACGTTCATCGTGCTGCTCGGCTACGCCATCCCGGGCTTCGTCCTCGGCGTGGTGCTGCTCGTGTTCCTCGCGGGCGGAACGTTCGTGCAGTGGTTTCCGCTGCGCAGCCTCACCTCCGCCAACTGGCATGACCTGAGCCTCTTCGGCAAGATCACCGATTACTTCTGGCACATCGCCCTTCCGGTCGCGGCGATGACGGTGGGCGGATTCGCCGTCATCACGACGCTGACCAAGAACTCCGTGCTGGAGGAGATCCGCAAGCAATACGTGATGACCGCCCGGGCGAAGGGCGTCGAGGAGCGCGCGGTGCTCTGGCGCCACGTGTTCCGCAACGCCCTGATTCCGATCATGACCGGATTCCCGGCGGCGTTCGTCGCGGCGTTCTTCACCGGGTCTTTGCTGATCGAGACGCTGTTCTCCCTGGACGGGCTCGGGCTGCTGTCCTATGAATCGGTGATCCGCCGCGATTACCCGGTCGTGTTCGGCAGTCTTTTCGTCTTCACCATCATCGGCCTCATTACGAATCTCATCCGCGACCTGTGCTACGTCTGGGTCGACCCGCGCGTGAAGTACTTCGACTGAGCATGCACTCGCCAGAGAGCCCGACGCGGCGCGCGTGGCGCCGCTTTCGCAGCAACCGGCTGGGCTATGCGAGCCTGCTCGTGCTCGGTGTGCTTTTCGGCGTGAGCCTGATTGCCGAGCTGGTGTCCAACGACAGGCCGCTCGCCGCCCGCTACAACGGCCATTGGTACTTCCCGGTGATCGAGACGACGCCGGAAACGGCCTTTGGCGGAGATTTTCCCACGCCGGCCGACTTTCTCGATCCGCGCATCCGCGAAAACCTGGCGCAACCGGGCAACTTCGCGCTCTATCCGCTCAACCGCTATCACCACAGCACGATCAACTACTTCGCGCAGAACCCCGATCCGTCGCCGCCCAATCGCGAGAACTGGCTTGGCACCGACGACCGGGGCCGCGATCTGCTCGCGCGGCTGCTCTATGGTTTTCGCCTCTCGGTGGTCTTCGCGCTGATTGTCGCGGCGCTCGCCACCGCCTTCGGCGTGCTGTACGGGGCGCTGCAGGGTTATTTCGCCGGCTGGACCGACATCGGCATGGAGCGCGTCAAGGAGATCTGGGGCGCGCTGCCGGTGCTCTACATGCTGATCATCTTCGCGTCGCTGTTTTCGCCCAGCTTCTGGCTCCTCGTCCTGCTGATCGCCATCTTCGGCTGGCTCGGCATGGCGGCGTACGTGCGCGCCGAGTTTCTCAAGAACCGCACGCTCGACTACGTGCGGGCTGCCCGCGCTCTGGGCCAGAGCAACCGGATCATCATGTGGCGGCACATCCTGCCGAACAGCATCACGCCGGTCGTCACCCTGGTGCCGTTCGAGATGGCCGGGGCGATCGGTGCCCTGACCAGCCTCGATTTCCTGAACCTGGGCATGCCTCTGGGCGCGCCGAGCCTGGGCGAGCTGCTCAGCCAGGGCAAGGACAACCTCTACGCCTGGTGGATCTCGGTGTCGACTTTCGCCGTGCTCGTCGTGATGCTGCTGCTGCTGATCCTCATCGGCGACGCGCTGCGCGACGCGCTCGACCCGCGCAAGGTGCTGGAGGGCGAGTCGGCTTCCGGGAAGACGGTGACCGCGCTCTCGACGCTCAGCCTGATCGAGAGCGCGCGCTTGACCGGGGAGATTCTGTTCAACGGGAAGCAAGTCTTGAAAATGTCCCCCGAGGAGCTGCGCGAGCTGCGCGGGCGCGACATCGCCGTGATCTTCCAGGAGCCGATGACCGCTCTGAACCCCATCCATACGGTCGGCGACCAGATCGTCGAGTCGATCGAGCTGCACACGAAGCTGCGCGGGGCGCAGGCCTGGGCCGGGGCAGTCGGGGCAATGCGCCGCGTGGGGATCGACGACGCCGAGCGGCGCGCGCGCAGCTATCCGCATCAGCTCTCCGGCGGGCAGCGCCAGCGGGCGATGATCGCCATGGCGCTCGCCTGCAATCCGAAGCTCCTCATCGCCGATGAGCCGACCACAGCGCTCGACGCCGCGATCCGCCTGCAGATCCTCGATCTGCTGGAGAAGCTGCGGGCCGAGGCCGGCATGGCGCTGCTCCTCATTACCCACGACCTCAACCTGGTGCGGCGCTACGCCGAGCGCGTGGCGGTGATGGAGCGCGGCGTGATGGTCGAGCAGGGGCCGACGGCGCAGGTGATCGGGCGTCCGCAGCACCCGTACACGCAAAAGCTCGTCAACAGCCGGCCGGTGCGCGACGTCGCTCCGCCGGGCGCCGGCCGCGTGGTCGAGGCCCGCGACGTAAGGGTGGAGTACCCGACTCGCCTGCCCGGCATTCGCGGCTGGTTCAAGAGCGGCCGCTTTACCGCGGTCCAGGGCGTCGATTTCGATCTCGCGCCCGGCGAGACTCTAGGCATCATCGGCGAATCGGGCTCGGGCAAAACGACGCTCGCTCTTGCTGTTCTCGGTCTTCTGAAAGCTCAAGGCCATGTCAGCATCGACGGCATGCAGTGGTCGCAAGCAGACCGGGCTCAAAAGCGCGCGCTGCGCCGCCAAATCCAGGTAGTGTTTCAGGATCCGCTGTCGTCGCTCTCGCCGCGGCTCACCGTCGAGGCGATCATCGGCGAGGGGCTCGAGATCCACGCGCCGCAGCTCAATGCCGCCGAGCGGCGCAGCCGCATCGTGCAGGCGCTCTACGACGTCGGGCTCACCGAAGGCGGGGACGCCGAGGCGCTGCTCGCCCGCTACCCGCACGAGTTCTCCGGCGGCCAGCGCCAGCGCATCGCCATCGCGCGCGCCCTGATCGTGAAGCCGAAGGTGGTGGTGCTCGACGAGCCGACCAGCGCGCTCGACGTCACGATCCAGAAGCAGGTGCTGGAGCTGCTTGGCGGGCTGCAGCGGAAGTACGGGCTGAGCTACATCCTGGTGACGCACGACATCGACGTGGTGCGCGCCATGGCGCATCGCGTCATGGTGATGAAGGACAGCCGCATCGTCGAGAGCGGGCCGCTCGCCGAGGTCCTCGGGAGTTCGGGGACGGAGCCCTAACTCCGAAAGCTTCGCGTCGCTGGAGTTAGGGCTCCGTCCCCGAAGTTTAGGCGGCCTTGCGGTAGCGCCTGCCTTTCGCCTTGGAGCGCGGCTTGCCCTTCTTCGCGGGCGCGCGCACCTCGAGGGCGATGCGCTGCCCAGTGGCGAGCCGGCTGATGCGGTTCCAGCGCTTGATGTCCTCGACGATGACGCCGTAGCGCTCCGCGATCGAGTCGAACGTCTCGCCGGACCTGACGGTGTGGAAGATGCGCCGCATCACAATCGGGATCGGCGGCGCGTACATGAGCGGCAGCTTGCGCATGCCGCTCGCCGCGGCGAGGTCCACCGGCACGACCAGCAGGCCTGGAACTTCGCGCCTGCGCGGCGCGATGCCGTTGACTTCCCTCAGCTGCCCCAGCGTCAGGCCGAATTTCTTCGCGATCGATTCTAGCGTCTCGCCGCGCTTCGTCTGATAGGACTGCCACGACACCAGCGCGTTCTCGTCGTGCTTGATGAGGTTGGCGTGGAACACGTCGACCTTGTCGGCGGGAAGCACGATGCGGGGCGTCAGCGCGGCGCGGATCAGCGGCCGGCTGAAACCGGGATTGAGGGCGATGAATTCCTCGACCGGCATCTCGGCGAGCTTGGCGGCGAGCTGCACGTCGATGTCCCGCAGCTCCGTATAGGCGGCGAAATAGGGCGCATTGGGGATCGGATCGAGGACGATGCCGAACAGCGCCGGGTTGGAAATGATGTTCTTCAACGCCTGCAGCTTGGGGATGTACATGCGCGTTTCTGCCGGCATTTTCAGGTTCGCGTAGTCCGTGGGCTTGCGCGCGGCGCGGTTCTTGGCGATCGCCCGCGCCACCCCGTTCTCGCCGTAGTTATAGGAGGCGAGCGCGAGCTGCCAGTCGCCGTGCAGCTCGTAGAGCTTGGTGAGGTAGTCGAGCGCCGCGGTGGTCGAGTCAACGATGTCGCGGCGCCCGTCGTACCACCAGTTCTGCTTCAGCTCGAAGCGCCTGCCGGTGCCCGGGATGAACTGCCACAGGCCCGAGGCGTGCGCGCGCGAGTAGGCCATCGGGTTGAACGCGCTCTCCACCATCGGCAGCAGCGCCAGCTCGGTCGGCAGGCCGCGCTTTTCGATCTCCTCGACGATGTGGTAGAGGTACAGCCGGCTGCGGTCGAAGACGCGCTGCAGGTATTCTGGGCGCGCGGCGAAGTACGCGGTGTGCCTCTCCACCAGGGCACTGTCGAGGTCCGGGATCGCGAAGCCCTGGCGAATGCGCTGCCAGAGATCCGCCGGCCGCTCGGTGCGATCGATCCTCCTCAAGCCGCGCAGCGGCTCCTGCACGACCCGCTGCTCGCCCTCGAAGGGCGCCAGGAGGGACGCGTCGGGAAGAATGGCCGGCGGCAGCGCGGCCTGCGGGCTCACGGGCGGCGAGCGGGGCGGCGCGGGCGGCGCCGGGGAGGCCGTCTCCGCCGCGGCTGCCTGCTCGCCCGGCAACTCGGGCGCCACGGGCTGAGACGCGCAGGCCTGGAGCAGCGCGATCAACCACCCGGCAAGGACCTGTTTGTTCTTCAAAAGCGATTCTTCCAGTCCCGTATTGCGGCGAATACTCTCACAGGATCGGCTATGCGTGCTCCGAGGTACTTGTTGGCCGACTCGACCACCGCCGGCTCGAGGCAGCGCAGGAAGGGGTTGGTGGCCTTTTCCTCGCCGAGCGTGCTCGGCAGCGTCGGCTTGCCCGCCGCGCGCAGGCGCTGGTCGCGCGCCTCGCGCTGCTCGAGCGCCGCGTTGCCCGGCTCGACGGTTTTAGCAAAGCCGATGTTCGCGAGCGTGTACTCGTGCCCGCAATACACCTTCGTCTCGTCGGGCAGCGCGCGCAGCTTCTGCAGCGACGCGTACATCTGCTCGGCGGTGCCTTCGAAGAGCCGCCCGCAGCCGCACGCGAACAGCGTATCGCCACAGAACAGCGACCCTGCCCCATAATAGGCGATGTGCGCGCGCGTATGCCCGGGGATGTCGATCACCGAGAAATCGACGCCAAGCTCGGGGATGCGAACGCTGTCGCCCTCGGACACCGGCCGCGTCAGCGCGGGGATCGGTTCCTTGCGCGGGCCATAGACAGGAACCGGGCGCGTCGCCACCAGCTCGGCGATGCCGCCGACATGGTCCGGATGGTGGTGCGTGGCGAGAATCGCGGCGAGCTCGAGCCGCTCGCGCGACAGATAGTCGAGCACCGGGCGCGCTTCGCCGGGATCGACCACCGCGGCGTGCGTCGCGTTGCGCAGCGTCCAGACATAGTTGTCCTTGAACGCTTTGACGGGAACGATCCTGAGCATGGTGCAGCATTCCTTCGTGCAAAACGGGGCGCAGAAGTATAACGGCGGCCGCTCGTCGCTTTCCTGGTGGTTTTCCACACCCCAGGGAACTTATGTGCTCGACTGGGAGCTCACACAGTTTGACAGCGCCGTAGACGACGTGTTCGGCTTCAGGGCGCTGCAGGTCGGTCTGCCCGAAATCGATTTCCTGCGGCAAAACCGCATTCCCTACCGTTTTTCGCTGGCGCTCGAGCCCGGCGCCGCGCTGGCGGCGGACCCGCTGCAGCTGCCGCTCGCTTCGCAGAGCGTCGACCTGGTCGCGCTGCCGCACGTGCTGGAGTTTCACCCCAACCCCCACGACGTGCTGCGCGAGGTCGAGCGGGTGCTGATGCCCGAGGGCCAGGTCGTGATCTCCGGCTTCAACAGCGCTTCGCTCTGGCGCCTGCGGCAGGTGTTTTCCCGCAAGGCCGGGGCACCGTGGGACGGCAGGTTCATCGGGCTGGTGCGGCTCAAGGAATGGCTCAAGCTCCTCGGCCTGGAGCTGAACGGCGGCAAGTTCGGCTGCTATGCGCCGCCGTTCTCCAATCCGCAGTGGCTGCGGCGCTTCGGCTTCATGGAGAAGATGGGCCCGCGCTGGCTGTGGTTCGCGGGCGCGGTCTATGTGGTGCGCGCGGTGAAGCGAGTGCACGGCATGCGCGTCGTCACCCCGGCCTGGCGCCGGGAGCGCGCGCGGCGGCGGGCGCTCGCGCCGATGACGCAGCGCTCTCACAAGAATCATGGATAGAGAGGCGGTGGAGATCTTCAGCGACGGGGCATGCCGCGGCAATCCGGGCCCGGGCGGCTGGGGCGTGCTGCTGCGCGCCAAAGGCACCGAGCGCGAGCTCTATGGCGGCGAGCCCGACACCACGAATAACCGCATGGAGCTCACCGCGGTCATCCGCGCTCTCGAGGCGCTGAAGCGCCCCAGCCGAGTACAGGTCTATACCGATTCCCTCTATGTCACGAAGGGGATCTCTGAATGGGTGCATGACTGGAAGCGCCGCGGCTGGCGCACCGCCGACAAGAAGCCGGTGAAGAATGTCGACCTGTGGCAGCGGCTCGACGAGCTGGCGGCCCTGCACGATGTGCAATGGCACTGGGTGAGGGGCCATTCCGGCCACCCCGAGAACGAGCGGGCGGACCAGCTGGCGAACCGCGGGATACCGGATGAGCGCTAGGCAGATCGTGCTCGACACGGAAACCACCGGGCTGAACCCCAGGCTCGGCGACCGGGTGATCGAGCTCGGCTGCGTGGAGATCCTCAGCCGCCGCATCAGCGCGCGGCATTTCCACGTGTACCTGAACCCGCAGCGCGAGGTCGAGGAGGGCGCGCTCAAGGTGCACGGGCTGACGCGCGAGTTTCTCGCCGACAAGCCGCGCTTTGCCGACGTCGCCCGCGCCTTCCTGGACTTCATTCAGGGCGCCGAGCTGATCATCCACAACGCCGACTTCGACGTCGAGTTCCTCGACCTGGAGCTCGGGATCGCCGGGCTCGGCCGGCTCGGCCAGCACGTGGCGAAGATCACCGATACGCTCGCCTTCGCGCGCGAGCTGCATCCGGGCAAGAAGAACAGCCTCGACGCGCTTTGCGAGCGCTATTTCGTCGATCATTCCAACCGCACGCTGCATGGGGCGCTGCTCGACGCGCGGCTGCTCGCCGAGTGCTACCTGGCGATGACCCGCGGCCAGGAGAGCCTGGTGATGGAGCTCGAGACCCCGGCCGCGGCGGCGGCGGCGCTCGCGGCGCTGCAGGTCGACGTCTCCAACCTGGTGGTGCTGCGCGCCCTGCCCGAGGAGGTCGCGCTCCACGAGAAGTACCTCGACGGCATGGAGAAGGAAGCGAAAAGCGGCGTCCTCTGGCGCCGTATACTCAAGACAGCGTGAAACGCAACCCCTACGAGCAGCAGCTCGACAAGAATGCGGCGAACTATGCGCCGCTGACACCGCTGTCCTTCCTCGAGCGCGCGGCGCACGTCTATCCGGACCGCCTCGCGGTGATTCACGGCGCGCAGCGCGCCACCTGGAGGCAGACGTACGAGCGCTCGCGCCGCCTGGCGCACGCTCTGGCCAGGCGCGGCCTGGGCGTCGGGGATACCGTCGCGGCGATGCTGCCCAATATTCCGGCGATGTACGAGGCGCACTTCGGCGTGCCGATGAGCGGCGCAGTGCTCAATGCGCTGAACACCCGGCTCGATGCCGACGCCATCGCCTTCATGCTGAACCACGGCAACGCGAAGCTGATTTTGGTCGACAGGGAATTCGCCGAGGTGATCGAAAAGGCGATCTCAAAAATAAATCGTGAAATTGAGGTCATCGACGTCGAGGACCCCGAGTACGCCGGCCCGGGCAGGCGCCTCGGAAGCAAGACCTACGAGGAGCTGCTCGCCGGGGGCGACCCGGCGTGGGAATGGCGCTGGCCGGCCGATGAATGGCAGGCGATCTCGCTCAACTACACCTCGGGCACCACCGGCAACCCGAAGGGCGTGGTGTATCACCACCGCGGCGCCTACCTGAACGGCGTCGGCAACATCCTGGTCTGGGGCATGCCGCAGCATTCGGTGTACCTGTGGACGCTGCCGATGTTCCATTGCAACGGCTGGTGCTTTCCCTGGACGATGGCCGCGAACGCGGGGACCAGTGTATGCCTGCGCCGGGTCGATGCGCAGATGATCTTCCGGTTGATCAAGCAGCATCGCGTCACGCACTACTGCGGCGCGCCGGTGGTCCACCAGATGCTCGTCAACGCGCCCGAGGAGATGAAACAGGGAATCAGCCACCAGGTGAGCGGCCTGGTCGCCGCGGCGGCACCGCCGGCGGCAATGATCGAAGGCCTGCAGAAGATGGGCTTCAGCATCACCCACGTGTACGGTCTCACCGAGACCTACGGCCCGGCGACGGTCTGCGCGAAGCACCCGGAGTGGGGCCGGCTGCCCCTGGCGGAGCAAGCGCGGTTGAACGCACGCCAGGGCGTGCGCTATCACGTCGAGGAAGGGCTGAGCGTCATGGACCCGCAGACCATGCGGCCGGTGCCCGCCGACGGCGAAACCATGGGCGAGATCATGTTCCGCGGCAACATCACGATGAAAGGCTACCTGAAGAACCCGCAGGCGACGCAGGAGGCGTTCGCCGGCGGCTGGTTCCATTCCGGCGACCTGGCGGTGATGCAGCCCGACGGCTATGTGAAGATCAAGGACCGCTCGAAGGACATCATCATCTCGGGCGGCGAGAACATCTCCTCGCTCGAGGTCGAGGACATCCTCTACCGCCACCCGGCGGTGCTCGCCGCGGCGGTGGTGGCGAAGCCAGACGCGAAATGGGGCGAGACGCCGTGCGCCTTCGTCGAGCTGAAGCCGCACGCCGAGGCCTCGGAGATGGAGATCATCGAGTTCTGCCGCGGCCACCTGGCCGGGTTCAAGGCGCCGCGGGCGGTGGTGTTCGGCGAGCTGCCGAAGACCTCCACGGGCAAGATCCAGAAGTTCCTGCTGCGTGAGAAAGCAAGATCGACGAGCGCCATCGATACATGAGTGCCGTTCCGCAAGCCACAGAGCCGCTCCTGCTGCGCGATGATCGCGACGCCATCTGCACGCTGACCATGAACCGCCCGCAGCAGATGAACCTGCTCACGAGCCAGATGCTGGAGGCTCTTCAGACCGCTTTTGATTCCTTAGTTTCTGATAGGAAAATACGTGTTGTGGTGCTGGCAGGAGCAGGAAAAGGCTTCTGCGCCGGCCACGATCTGAAAGAGATCCGCGCGCTGAAGGAGCGGCCGAAGATCGAAAAGCTGTTCGCGCAGTGCAGCCGGATGATGCAGTCGATCACCGCGCTGCCGCAGCCGGTCATCGCGCGCGTGCAGGGCGCGGCGGCCGCTGCCGGCTGCCAGCTCGTCGCGCAGTGCGACCTGGCGGTGGCCTCCGATGCGGCGAAGTTCGCCACCCCGGGAGTCAGCTGGGGCTTTTTCTGCTCGACCCCGGGTGTCGCGGTGGGCCGCAACCTGCTGCGCAAGCGCGCGATGGAGCTGCTCCTGACCGGCGACGCTATCGATGCGAAGAAGGCGCTGGAATGGGGCCTGGTGAACCGTGTCGTTCCCCCGGATGCTCTCGACTCTGAAGTCATGAGCCTTGCCAAACAGCTTGCGGAAAAGCCGCCCGAAACCCTCGCCGCGGGCAAGCGCGCCTTCTATCAGCAGATGGACCTCGGAGTGGCCAGGGCCTATGACCTCGCCTCGGGCGTGATCTCCAGCGCCTTTGCCCACGACGAAGGCCGTGCCGGGATGGATGCTTTCATAGAGAAGCGCCCGCCGCCGAAGCATTGAGTCAAAACCAGACGTCGGAAATCAGCGGCGGGCCGCTCGGGCGCCAGTTGAGCAGCACGGCAAGTCATAGTCCCTTTGAAGCCATGGTTAGGTCGCGAACCGTACGGATGGGCGCTGCGCTCGCCCTAGGGTTTGAAGACGTCGACCACGATCAGCACCGCCGGTACATTTGCTTCGTTCACCACCCAGTGGGTCACGTTCTTCCCCGACGTGTGCACAGTGTCGCCAGGGCGGCGTTTCACGTATCCGCCTTCTCTGTATTCGGTGAGTTCTCCCTGCACCAAGTACGAGGCGTCCGGACGGTCGTCGTGACTATGCAGGCCGACCACTGCGCCCGGCTGAAATACGAGCTTCCTGATGCGTAGCTGCCGACCTTTAACGTCGTGCGCCCAGGGAGTCAGATCCAGGGACTCGACGTGCGAGATGTCGACCCCCTTTGTCTCGCGAATCGGCGCAGGCTGCGCCACGCCGCTTGCGCTCGCGAAAAGAGCGGCAACAGTTAAGCAGGCAGGGATAAAACGTACCAGCAGAAGCTTGGGTTCCACGTCGTTCTCCAATGCAAGAGTTGTATAAAGCATCGCGCCGCGTGCCGATGGACGTCCGGTTGAGGGGTTAGGCGTCACTTCGTTGCCCAAGACCTCAGTCGAGGTACCTCCAAGTGTCAGCTCCATCGAAGCGACGGATACGCACAGACCCTAGCGCGCTTGGCTCGAAGTTCCGTGCGTTCACCCCGAGCCAACTGTTTCGCTTTGGCTTTAGTGGCTCCCAATGTGTGACGCACCCACAGTTGCGACACCGGACTGTTCTGAGCGTCTTGTCGCCCCAAACGTACTCGGTAGTGTTCTCGGGGTGACCGGTCACGCGAACTGTTCCGACCTTGTAGTACGCCCAGAGGGCGCCATAGCGCCGGCAGATCGAGCAGTTGCAGTTGGTGAGTTTTTGCGGGCGCCGCGGAACTTCGATTCGGATGGCGCCGCAGTGACAAGTGGCGGAGAGCACGGCTGGAGATCCTCGTGACGCCTAACCAGAAATCGAACCCCTAAATGGGGTGTTGAAACGCCCCGCAGGCGGGGCCGAGTCAGGCAAGGCTACCCGCAAGCCCTTGTTTCCTCAAACTGGCGTCGGCTCATGCCCGAAAGCGGAACCCCAAATTGGAAACCTAAAGCCAATCGGGCGCGGGCAGGCCCTTTTCCTTTAGGAAAGCGCGGTTGAAGAGCTTCGACTGGTAGCGCGTGCCGGAGTCGGCGAGGATCGTCACCACGGTGTGCCCCGGGCCGAGGTCCTTCGCCAGGCGGATCGCGCCGGCGACGTTGATGCCGCTCGAGCCGCCAAGGCACAAGCCTTCCTCCTTGAGGAGACTGAAGATCAAAGGCAAGGCCTCGGCGTCGGGGATCTGGTAGGCGTCATCGACCGGCGCGCCCTCGATATTTTTCGTGACGCGTCCCTGGCCGATGCCTTCGGTGATCGACGAGCCCTCGGACTTCAGCTCGCCGTGCTTGAACCAGTGGTACATCGCCGCACCCATGGGGTCCGACACTGCGATTTTCACGTTGGGATTTCGCTGTTTTAAAAACATGCCTACCCCGGAAAGGGTTCCACCAGTGCCGATCGCGCAGGTGAAGCCGTCCACCTTGCCGCCGGTCTGCTCCCAGATTTCCGGCCCTGTGCTGCGGTAGTGGCCGTCGCGGTTCGCGGTGTTGTCCCACTGGTTGGCCCAGAGCACTCCGTGCGATTCCCCCTTCGCGCCGAGCTCCTTTGCCAGCCGCTCGGACACATGCACGTAGTTGTTGGGATCCTTGTACGGCACGGCAGGGACTTCGTGCAGCTCGGCGCCGCACAGCCGCAGCAGGTCCTTCTTTTCCTGGCTCTGCGTGTCGGGGATGACGATCACCGTGCGGTAGCCGCGTGCGTTGCCTACCAGCGCGAGGCCGATGCCGGTGTTGCCGGCGGTGCCTTCGACGATCACGCCGCCGGGCTTGAGCGCCCCTCTCTTCTCGGCGTCGAGGATGATGTAGAGCGCGGCGCGGTCCTTCACCGAGCCGCCCGGGTTCAGGAACTCGGCCTTGCCGAGGATGCTGCAGCCGGTGACCTGCGACGCGCCGCGCAGCCGGATGAGCGGCGTATTGCCGACGGCGCCGACGAAGCCGTCTCGGGTCTTAGGGTCCAAGATTCAGGACAATGCCTGAAAGCTGCCCGGCGCGCGGCGAGGCGAGGAACGCCACGGTGTCGCCTACCTGCTGCGGCTCGATCACGCTGCCCATCAGCTCCTCGTAGCGGCTTTCGTCGCCGAACCTGGCTTTCGCCTGCGCCTTCATGAGCGTGAGGATGCGATCGGTGCGGGTGGGGGGCGGGTGCACGCCGAGCACGCGCACGCCGTGCTCGCGCGAGCCCTTGCCCATGCCCTTGGTAAAGGCGGCCAGGCCGGCGTTGGCGGCGCCGCCGCACAGGTACTCGAAGGTCGGGTTTTCCCCCGCCATGCCGATGATGTTGACGATGACGCCGCGCTTGCGCGCCTTCATGCGGCGGAACAGCTCGCGCGTCAGGTTGATGTAGCCGAACACCTTCAATTCCCAGGCGTGCCGCCACTTGCTCTCGTCCAGCGACTCGATGGTGCCGCCGGGGATGTCGCCCGCGTTGTTGACCAGGATGTCGCTGTCTCCGCAGGCAGTGGCGAGGTCGTGCAGCGCAATGCCGTCGCGCAGGTCCAGCGCGTGCAGGCTCACGTCGACGCCGCCGTGATCGGCGCGAATCTTGCGGCGCACCGTCTCCAGCAGCTCGCGGTTTCGCGCCGCCAGGTGCAGGTCGCAGCCCTCGGCGGCAAACGACATCGCGCAAGCGAGACCGATCCCCTTGGAGCCGCCGGTGATCAGGACGGTCTTGCCTTTCAATCCGAGATCCATGGTGCCTTTCTAGGCGGTTGGCCTGTGGAGGTAGCGCCCGCGCGGCTTGCCTACGGGATTGCCATTCTCGCAGACCAGCGCGCCGCGCAGGAACGTCGCCTTGACGCGCGCGCCGAGCTCGATGCCTTCGAACGGCGTGTAGCCCTGCGTCGAAGCGGATTCCCTGGCGCGCACCGTCCAGCTCTCGCGCGGGTCGACGAGGGCCAGGTCGGCGTCCAGGCCTGCGGCGATGTCGCCCTTGGAGTTCAAGCCGAAACGGCGGGCAGGATTGAAACTGAGTAAAGCAGAAATCCTGTTCAAGGAGAGTCCGCGTTTCATGCCTTCCGAGACTAGCGCCGGCAGCAGGTACTCGGTGCCGCCGAAGCCTGACTTGGCGAGCCAGATGTTGCCGAAGGCCTGCTTTGCCGCCTTGGTCTCTTGGCGGCAGCAGGCATGGTCGCTAACTACCCAGTCGACCTTGCCCTCGAGCAGCTTCTGCCACAGGAACTCGACGTCTTCGCGCGGCCGGATCGGCGGATTCACTTTTGCGAGTACTCCCGCGGAAGACCTGATATCCAAAAGCAAATGCCCTATGGTCACTTCGCGCCGGAAGTCGATGTGCGGAAACACCTCCTGCATCTGCAACGCCGCCTCGAGCGCCTTCCTGGAGGAAAGATGCAGCAGATTGATCGTAGGCAATGCCGCCTCGTTCGCGAGATAGGCGGCGATGAAGACCGCGAGGCCCTCCGAATGCGGCGGCCGCGCGGCGTGGTAGGCGGCCAGGCCTTCAAGGTTTTTCTGAGACTCGACGATCTTCGTATAGGCGGTCATGATTTCCGCCGTCTCGCAGTGCAGGGACAGGCTGATCTGCGCCGCCTTGTCCGGAAAGCGCTCTCTCGCCGCCTGCACGCCGCGCATGATGAACTCGAAGTGCGCGTAGTCGTAGCGCTCGTCAGGCCCGATCATCAGGAACTCGCGCTGGCTGTCCGAGCGCCCGTGCAGGCCGTGCGAGCCGTAGAACATGAAGATCTTGAACGAAGAGACGCCGTGTTCTTCCACCAGATATGGAATTTCAGAAATCTGCGCGCCATCCATCGGCGCGAGGTGATAGCCGTAGTCGACGTGGAAGCGCCCGGCGGAAAGCTCCAGCACTTCGGGAAACAGCTGCCGGTACGGCCCGCCCTTGTTGAGGTAGTACTGGCCGCCGCGGAAATAATTGAGGCTGGAGGTCACGCCGCCCTGCGCCGCGGCGCGGCTCTCGCTCACGGCATCCTCGGCGAGCGGCGCGTAGATGCCGGTATGCATGTGGGCGTCGACCACCCCGGGGAAGGCGAGCCAGCCTTTGCCGTCATAGACGCTTTTTGCTTCTTTGACGTCAAGCCCGTTTTCAATTGTGAAGAATTTCTCACCCTTGACCGCTATATCGGCTTCGCGCACGCCATGCTCGTTCGGCCGCACGACGCGCACGTTCTTTATGAGGAGGTCGTATTGCATCGCTTCTCGAGATGCGCCAGCAGCCCGCCGTCGCGGACCATCTGCATGAGGTGGGCGGGGATCGGCTCGCAGGCGAGCGTCTCCCCGGTGGTCAGGTTTTGGATTTCTCCAGCTTCCGCGTTCACCGTCAGCGAATCGCCGGGCCGGATCCGCCTTGCCTGCTGGCAGACGAGAGCCGGCAAGCCGAGGTTGATCGCGTTGCGGTAGAACAGGCCGGCGAAGGATTCGGCGACGAGCGCCGCGACGCCGAGATGCCTGAGCGCTGCGGGGGCCTGCTCGCGCGAGGAGCCGGCGCCGAAATTTCGTCCCGCCACGACGATGTCTCCGGGCCGCACCGCCGCGGCGAACGACGGATCGATCGCTTCGAGGCAGTGCTTTGCGATCTCCTCGATCGGGAGCTTCATGTAGCGGCCCGGGGCGAGCACGTCCGTATCGACGTTGTCGCCGAATACCCAGGCCCTCATGCCAGCATCTCCCGCGGATCGCACACGCGGCCGGCGACCGCCGACGCCGCCACGGTATACGGCGAGGCCAGGTATACCTGCGCCGACGCCGCTCCCATGCGGCCCTTGAAGTTTCGCGCCGTGGTGGAGATCGCCACCGCCTTCTCGGGCAGCAGGTGCTCGCCGTAGCCGGCGCACATGCCGCAGGAGTTCGCCAGCAGCTCGGCCCCGGCATCGAGCAGCACTTGCAGCGTGCCTTCGCGCTCGGCGCTCTGCTGGTCGCGCAGGCTGGCAGGCGCGACGAGCAAACGGATCTTCGATTTCCTTCCTTTGAGGATTCGAGACGCCATGCGAAGGTCCTCGAGCTTCGCGCCGGTGCACGCGCCGATGTAGGCAAGGTTTGGTTTCACGTCTCTAAATTCGTGAACGGCCTTGGTATTGGCAGGACTATGAGGCGCAGCGACCTGTGGCGGCAGCTCCCCGGCATTGAAACGGTGGTGCGCGAGAAGCGGCGCGTCTGCGTCGCTCTCCCATATTTCAATTTCAGTTTTCAGAAATTCGCGCGTAACCGAATCCGATGCGATGAGTCCAACCTGCCCGCCCAGCTCGGCAGTCATGTTGCACAAAGTCATGCGTTCCTGCATCGAGAGCTCGCGGATCGCGTCGCCGCGGTATTCGACGGCCTGGTACTGGCCGCCGTCGAGGCCGAAGCGGCCGATGAGGAACAGCATCACGTCCTTCGCGGAAACGCCGGCGCCGAGCTTGCCGGCGAACTCCATGGCGATCGTGTGAGGCACCTTGAGCCAGATCTCGCCGGTGACCAGCACGCCGAGCATTTCCGTGGCGCCGACGCCGAACATGTAGGCGGCGAACGCGCCGCCGGTCGGCGAATGGCTGTCGCCGCCGACTACGAACATGCCGGGCCGCAGATGCCCGCGCTCGGGCAGCACGATGTGGCAGATGCCCTGCGCGTCGTAGAAGCTGTCGATGCCGGCTTCGCGCACCCATTCCCGTGCGATGCGGATGATGTTGCGGCTTTCGTCGTCGTAGGCCGGTAGGTAGTGATCGGTGATCACCACCACCTTGCCCGGGTCCCAGACTTTCGCGCCGAGGCGCTCGAGCATCGGCTTCACGCGCCGCGGCCCGCTCGAGTCGTGCATCATCGCCAGGTCGACCTTGCAGGTGACGATCTCGCCCGGCGCGACCGAGCTGCGGCCGGCTGCCCGCGCCACCAGCTTCTGGGCCAGCGTCTGGCTCATCCGTGCTCTAGAAACTCCTTCAGCGATTTCTCCGGCGGCCTGGCGAAGTTCGAGCGGCGGCTCACTTTGCCGGCCCCGAGCCTGCGCAGCTTGATCGCCATCTCCGCGCTCTTTGCGATCACCGTGATGCCATTGATAACCGGTGCGCCGTCCATCTCGCCCGAGAACAGCATCATCGGCAGGCCGCCGGCGGGGACGATGACGTCGGCGCCGGCGTCGAGCAGGGCGCGGCATTCGCGCTCCCACTTCGGTTGCAGTTTCTTGAAACCCTCTTCAGTTGAGAAGGCGTCCATGAAATCGGTGATCTTCGCATCGACGGCGCGCACCGCGATCACGCGCTGCTGCAGGCCGTAGCGGATCACCTGGTCCTCGTGCCACGGGATGAACGCCGGGTTGATGGTCACCAGGCCGAGCTTGCGCCCGAGCGTGCAGGCGTGGAGGAGCGTCGTCTCGCCGAGCCCGAGGACCGGGATGTCTACCACCGACTTCGCTTCGGCGAGGCCCGCATCCTGGAAATGGGTGATGGCGATCGCGTCATAGCCCTGGCGCTCGGCCTCGATGGCGTTGCGGATGAAATTGCGCGCGATGCGGAATTCGGTGACGGCGTGGGTCGTCGTCGCGGGTGGCGTAGTCGTGTTGAAGGTGCCGGTGAACTCGGGGTCGAGAATCGCCTTCAGGTGCGGTTCGACCTTGTTGATGTAGGGCGCATGCTGCACGCGGTCGGTCGCGCCCTGGAACCAGATTTTGTATTGGCTCATTTGCCGCTCTCCATCAGGGCAAGCGCGCGCAGCGGGCTGCCGCTGCCGTTGCGGATCTTCAATGGCGCCGCCACCACCACCGCGCCGGTCGGTGGCAGCTGGTCCAGGTTGGTGAGGCATTGCAGGCCGTAGCGCCCCGCGCCGTGCATGTAGTAGTGGCAGGGATAGGGCGGACGAAGGTGATACGCCTGCCCTGCATCCGTGCCGATCGACTCGGTGCCGAAGCCGAGCAGGTCGCGCTCGGCGACGAGGAACTTCACCGCGTCGGTGTCCGGGCCGGGCGTGTGCTGGCCCGTCTCGTCGTAGTTCTGGTACTCGACCGGTTCGATGCTGCGTTTCGACCAGCCGGTGCGCATCAGGACCCAGGCTCGTGCAGGAATGCGACCGTGGCGTCTTTCCCATCCCAAAAGATGTTTCTTTGTCAGGAGGAAATCCGCATCCTTTGCGGCCTGCGTCGAGCAATCGATCACGCAGGCTGGTCCGATGAAGCGCTCGGGCGGAATGCTGTCAGTCGCGTTGTTCGGCAAGTCCCTGCCGGACACCCAGTGGATCGGCGCGTCGAAATGCGTGCCGGTGTGCTCGCCGCAGGAAAAATTGTTCCAGTACCAGGCCGGGCCGCGCTCGT